>JBJSXB010000170.1:0-5279 GCA_046086245.1 Planctomycetaceae bacterium
TCCTGCTTCGCCACTGGCTCGACGAACGACATCCGTACTCGGAACGCTTTCGCGAGCGCTGGTTGCCGCTGGTCGATCGCGTGCTTCAATCACTGCCCGAGCACGACGACCTGCTGGACGCCGCTCTCCAAGCCGAGGGCGTCAGCCTGCGGGTGGTGGTCAAGGAGATTCCTCCGGTCTTCGGCTCGTTTTTCACACCGCATCGCCGGCCACCGTCGCGCTAACCACGGGCTCGACCGTGACGGAGCAGGCATCGCCGGGCTGCCGCAAGCACGCGGGCGGCGTCGCTCGTCGGCGCGTGTGTCGCCGCCATGCCGCGATGGCGCTCGACCCGACCACGGCCAGCCCCATCACCCACACCGACGGCTCGGGGACGAATTGCACCGTCGCCAGCCCCTCCGGGCCGAACGTCGTGCCGTCGTATGAACGCAGGACCATCTTCGCGTCCCAGCCCGTGCCGGTGATCTGGCCGGCAAGGCTCGTCAGTGTGCCGCCGATGATGACGTTGAACAGCACGTTGCCTTCGGGAGTGATCGAGCCGAGCTGCGTGTAGCTCGCTGCCGCCGTGCCGTCGGGGCCGGTGCCGGGGCCCCAGAAATAGCCGTTGCGGTAGTCGGTGATCGTGAACGATCCGGTGCCGCTCGGGCCAAACAGCGTGTCGCTGCGGAGCAGCCACGTGCTCCCCTCGGTCCAGCGCCACTCCTGCGACAGGAGCGTGCCGTCGGGAAACAGCGTCGGCGGCGTGAACGTGGCGGGATCGTATTTCGCCATGTACGCCCAGTGGGTCGTGAGCACCGACGAGTTGCCGGTGATCATCTGCATTTGCATGTAATCGGTGCCGCTGATCGTGCGCACCTGGCCGATGCCGATCGTCTGCTGACCGGACGACAGCCCCTGGAAGACCATCCTTATCTGCCCCGAATCGGTGACGATGCCGGAGACGATCGAGTTGGTATTGGTGATCGCCACCACCGGCGCCGACGCCGGGCGGAACGTCGCCACTGCGGTGCCGCTGAACACGCCGTTGGTCGCCGTGCCCAGGCTCCACATCGTCTGATCCGATCCCGCCGACGGCGTCGGATCGAGAAAACTCGTGGCCGACGTCATGTAGGCCAGGAGATTCTCCTGGGGGACGTACCAATGGGAGTTCGACAGCATCGCGTCCCACTGCGTCGATTGACCGGATGCCACGGTTGCCGCGACCAGCGCGGCTGTGCCGAGGGCCGCCGCCAACGCTCTGCCGCCACGTGCGCATGTCGCACCGGCCGGCGCGTGAGGTGGTCCGAGCCACCTGTCTGGAAGACCGGCGGCCGACTCCCCGCGCTGCATCGCCACGCGTCGCATCTCCCCGCGCTGCATCGATTCTCCCCTTTCCGATGTCCCGTAGGAGCATATCCGTCGGGCCGAAATCTGCCGACCCTGCCGGGCAGGCTGGACCAACCACAGTGAAATGGTTCTGCTTGCCGCCGCATTGCCGGGAGCCGTGGGGGGCGAGCGCCGGGGGTCGGGCCGGTGCTCACCGCTCCGCGCGACGCTGGAGAGCGATTCCATGCACGTTGATCGACAGACCGTTCCTACCAAGACCGACGTGCTCGGGTCGTGCGCCAGCCTCTTTGAAGACGGTGACGCGTTTTGGCGGGGCCTCGATGCCGACTGGTTCTGGTCGCGGCGCGGCGTCCCCTGGTCGCCGGCCGACAACGTCCGACACCTGACGATGTCCACCGCCCCCGTGGCTCGGGCGCTGCTCATCCCGCGCTCGCTGCTCCGCGTGTCGTTCGGAGTGTCGCAGCGGCCATCCCGCACCTGGCACGCGCTCGGCACGGCGTACCTCGACCGTCTCGCCGCAGGCGCGACGTCGGGACGCTACTCTCCGCCGCTGGTCGATCCGCCGGCCGATCCGGCGGCGGGGCAGCGACGGCTGGTCGGCGCGTTCGGGGCCACCGTCCGCCGCTTGGAACGCGCCGTCGGAGCATGGCGCGACGGGGATCTCGATCGCTATCGGCTCCCGCATCCGATCTTGGGGAAACTGACGTTGCGCGAGATGGTGATGTTCACGCTGTTCCACTGCGAGCACCATCGCGACAACGTCGCCCGGCGGTCGGCTGGCCAGGAGCCTCATCGCTGATCGCGTCGTGTGCCGCTGAACACCTGCGGCGCACCGATCTTCATCCCTTGCCCTTGCGAGTACGACCACGATGACAAAACCGCCAACATGGTTCACCGCCGTCGTCGCCGTAACGCTGCTCTGGAACATCGTCGGCCTGCTGGCGATCCTCGCGGATCTCCGGCAGGCGGCGGCTGACGAGCCGTAGACCGGAAGGAGGATTCGACCGGCGTTTCGTCGGCTCGCGGCGTCGTGCGGTCATCGGAAGGCTCGTTCGCCCCGGAGGCGACTTTGGCCTTCATGCCGCCTGGATCAGGTGTTCCAAAGCAGGCCAAAGGTCGTCGACCCGATTTCGGAGGTCCAGTCTGCTGGTGGTGAACCCCTCACCCCAACCCGAAAGCCCGTCTCAGGACCGCCAGTGAGCGCTCGCCGTGCTCGGCCGCCACGATCACGTTGAGGCGGACTTCGCTCGTGCTCACCAGGTCGATGTTGATCCCCTCGTCGGCCAGCGGCTTGAAGAGGCGGTCGGCCACGCCGGCGTGGCTGCGGATGCCGACCCCGGTGATCGAGAGCTTCGCCACGTGCGGCACGTCGGCCACCGTGCCGCCCCGCGCCGCGGCGATCTTCCGAGCCACCTCCGTGGCCCGGTCGCGGTCGGCCGCCGGCACCGTGAAGCTCAGTTCGGCACGGCCGTCGCGCGGATGGCTCTGCACGATCATGTCGACGAACAGCCGGGCGCGCGCCACCTCCTCGAAGACATGGGCCGCGACACCGGGGGTGTCGGGGAGGTCGACGAAGGTCACCAGCGCCTGCGAGGCGTCGAGGATGCAGTCTTCGATCGCCAGATCCTCCATCCCCTCGAGCCGGTTGACGACCTCGAGCGGGCTCGACCGTCCGATCACGGCCGCATGGCCGGCGGCGTCGTCGACCGTCTCGCGATCGAGGGCGAAGGCGCCGTGGACGGCGCGGACCGCCGCCGGCCCGTCGGCCTTGTCGACGAGCACCGAGATCTTGATCTCGCTGGTGGTGATCATGCGGACGTTGATCCCCTCGGCCGCCAGCGCCGCGAACATCCGCCCCGCGACCCCCTGCTCCCGGGCCATCCCCACGCCGACGACCGACACCTTGGCGAGATCGGCGTCGTGGGAGATGCCCGTGGCGTCGAGGGCGGCGGCGGTATCGCGCGTGAGCTCGAGGGCCGCTTCGCGATCGTCGGCCGGCACGGTGAACGAGATGTCGGCGCGGCCGTGTTGGCCGACGTTCTGCACGATCATGTCGACGGCGATGCCCGAGGCGGCGAGCCGCGAGAACAGGGCGTGGCTCGAGCCCGGCTGGTCGGGGACCCCCTCGAGCGTGATCCGCGCCTCGTCTTTGGCGAGCGCCACGCCGCTGGCGGGCCGCGGCGCGGCGCGGTCGGCGGCCACGATCAGCGTGCCGGGCACGGCGCGGAAACTCGAGCGCACGAGCACCGGCACGCCGAACTTCTTGGCGAACTCGATCGACCGCGGGTGCATCACGCCGGCGCCGAGGCTCGCCAGTTCGAGCATCTCGTCGTAGCTGATCGACGGGAGGCGGCGGGCCTCCGGCAGGATCCGCGGGTCGGTGGTGTAGACGCCGTCGACGTCGGTGTAGATCTCGCAGCGGTCGGCGCCGAGCACGGCGGCGAGGGCGACGGCGGTGGTGTCGGAGCCACCGCGGCCGAGGGTGGTGATGTTCCCGTGCTGGTCGATTCCCTGGAAGCCGGCGGCGATGACGATCGCGCCGGAGTCGAGCAAGGAGCGCATGTGCTCGGTGGAGATCGAGCGGATCCGCGCCTTGGTATGGGTGCTGTCGGTGCGGATGCCGATCTGGGCGCCGGTGAGGCTCACCGCCTCGACGCCGAGCGACTGGGTGGCCATCGCGAACAGCGCCACGCTCACCTGCTCGCCGGTGGAGAGGAGCATGTCCATCTCCCGGGCGCTGGGCCGGTGGGTGATCTGCTTCGCCAGATCGACGAGGTGGTCGGTCTGGTGGCCCATCGCGCTGACCACCACGACCACGCGGTCGCCCGCGCGGCGGCGCTCCACCGCCTTGCCGGCGGCGGCGAGGATCTTCTGCGGATCGGCGACGCTCGTGCCGCCGAACTTCTGCACGACGAGGGCCATCGGTCGGGCGTTCTCCGGAGGAAACTATCGATGCGCGTGACGGGGTGCGGATCGGCCGTCGGCGAGCGGCCGGGCGGCGAGCAGGCGGCCGACGAGATGCCAGCCGGGCTCGATCACCAGGCCGGTCGACGCGGCGGCCGACTCGTCGTACGAGGTGGCCCCGCCGGGGGCGATCCCCTCCCCCGCCATGACGAAGGGCACGCGCCCGCGCGCATGGGTCTTCGTCGCCAGGAAGGTGGGATGGTCGGGGCAGACGAGGATCCGGTGCGTGCCGTGGGCGGCGAGCCAGGCCGCCACCGGGGCGACGATGTCGCGGTCGATCGCCTCGATCGCCCCGACCTTCGCCGCGACGTCGCCCTGGTGGCTCGCCTCGTCGGGCGCCTCGACGTGCACGCAGACGAGGTCGTGCCGTGCGAAGGCGGCGATCGCCGCGCGGCCCTTGGCGGCGTAGTCGGTGTCGAGATAGCCGGTCGCCCCCGGCACGTCGATCCGTTCCCAGCCGGCCAGCGACGCCAGCCCGCGCAGCAGATCGACCGCGGTGATCATCGCGCCGCCGACGCCGTACTGCGCGCGAAAGGAGCGGATCGCCGGCGTCCGACCGACACCCCACAGCCAGACGTGGGTCGCGGGGCGGAGGCCGGCGGCGATCCGCGCCCGGTTGACCGGATGGTCGGCCAGCCAGCCGCCGCTGGCGCTCATGATCTTCTCCAGCAGGCGGCTTCCCGTGCCGCGCGGAAAGGCGTCGGCGACGGGCCGATCCATCAGATCGTGCGGGGGGGTCGTGCGCAGGTCGGCCCCGAGCGGGGCCGCTTGGCCGGCCCGGCCGCGGTAGAGCAGGAGGTTGCGGTAGCTCACCCCGGGCACGAACGACCAGCCGGTGCACGCGGGGAAGTCGGCGGCGAGTCCGGCCTGTGCCGCGGCGAGCAGGTCGCGGGCTTCGGTGCTCGAGACGTGCCCGGCGGTGAAGTCCTCCATCACGGGACCGGCGGCGGGATCGGTGCCGTCGCGGATCGTGACCAGGTTGCAGCGCA
>JBJSXB010000171.1:0-7661 GCA_046086245.1 Planctomycetaceae bacterium
GAACTCAACAGCCCGATCGACGTCGGCCAGCGCAGCACCCGGCTGTGCCATCTCGGGAACATCGCCTACCGCACCGGCACGGTCGTCCGCTGCGATCCCGTCAGCGGCGCGATCCTCGACAATCCCGCCGCCGAAGCCCACCTCGGCCGCCCGCGCTATCGAGACGGCTGGCAGGTGCGGGCGTGAGTCCCGCTGACGGCTGCCCCAGGGTCGAGGCTCACTCGACCAGACCGGGGAGCGGGTGGGCGGCGTGGAGGCGCGGGGAGTTGTCGTGGCTGATCACCTTGCGCGGTCCGCAGAAGTAGTCGTGGGACCCGGCCACGACGAGGTTGAACGCGCGCGACGGCGATTCTTCCTCGTCGATCGATTCGATCGCCACCGCCCCGTCGAGGCCGTGGAGCCGGTCTCCGACGTGCAGATCGCGCGCGATCGTCCATCCCTTGCCGACCACCCAGAACGGATGGCCGCCCGTGGCCCGGATCGTCGCGCCGCCGGCGCGGACGGCGAGCAAGCGCTCCGGCGGACGCGCCGTGGTGCGGAGCACCGGTTCGAGCGACAGCACGCCGGACCACGGGTCCTGGACCACGACGAGATCGCCGGGTCGGATCCGGTCGATGGCGACCGGCCCGGTGTCGGTCCACACCTCCGTGCCTCCGGCGAGACACTCGCACTGCATCGGGGGCCGTGTCTCGATTCGCGCCGTCGAACGCGGTGCGGCGTAGGACGACGACCAGGTGTAGCTCGTCTCGATGGGACGCGGGCCGCTCGAGTAGGTTTCGCTGCGCGACTGCCACCAGCCCGACCACGCTTCCGGATCGGCGCCGATCGATTCACCCGTGACCACCTGGAGCACCGCGGCGATGGCGTCGTTCCCGGCGTCGATCCGGGCGTTGATGGCGTCGCGGCCCGCCGCGCGCTCGGCGATGGTGAGCGCCGCCTGCCGGGCGGCTTCGCCGGCGGCGGCACCCGGATCGGCCCCGGCGACGACCAGATGGTCGTGGACGCCGATCCGAACCGCGTCGGGCGCGTCGCTGACGACCGTCTGCCGGCAGAGGATGCTGCCGTCGGGAGCGTGCGCGACCTCGAAGCCCCCCTTCCACGGCGATGCGAACGCCTCCAGCAGCAACGGGACCGAGGCCTGGAGATCGCGGCGGGCGAGCTGGGTGGCCGCCTCGCGACGCACCTCCGGCCAGCGCGCCGCCACGGCGTGGCGGGCCAGGCTGGCCGACGCCGCCGGCGAGTCGTCGTCGGCGAGGGCCGCGACGACGCAGCGCGCCGCCGGTTCGTTCACGGTGGAGAGAAACGCCTCCATGGCGACGATGCCGGCCGGGGAACGGAAACGCGCGAGCCGCGCCACCCCGTCGTCGTGTGCCATGGTGCCCGCGCCGAGTTGCCGACCGAGTGATTCCAGCGCCCGGCGGTGACGCCGGATCGCCTCCGCCGTCGCCGCCGCATCGTCGCGGCGTTGCGACGCTTCCTCGGCCGGGACCCACCGATCCCCTTCCCGGATGTCGCCCAATCGCTGCCGCGCCGCGGCATGATCGGGATCGAGATCGACGACGGCGGCGAGGTGGGCCCGCTCTTGGGCCGGCAGGCGTTGGGCGCGGCACCAATCGGCCAGTGCGAGCTGCCCCACGACGGAGGGTTCGGCGGCGGTCCGTCGCCGACGGTATTCGGCGAGGCGGCGATCGGATCGCGCTTCGGCGACGAGCGTGTCATAGTCGACCCAGCGCGCACCGCGCCGCAACTGACCGGCCGCCCCGCGCACCGCGGGATCGTTGGGCGACTCGGCGAGCGCCGCGGCGAGTCTCTCGCCGTGCAGCGTGTCGGCGTTGGCGACGGCGGCACGCAGGGCGTCGCGGAGAGCGGTCGACCGGCCGCCCGGGGACCGACTCCGCCCACTGCCGCGATCGACCGCTTCATCATCCGCCGGCCCTCGATCGGGCCGGTCGGCGAGCGAGACCGCTCGTGGCCGCCCGGCGGCGGCGGGAGGCGTCGCGGCGGTATCGTCGGCGGCACGGACCGTGAGCGCAGCGCCGATCACCGATCCGGCGATGCACGACACCAGCCCCGTCGGCAGCGATCGGACGGCGGGGCCCCGGGTTCGAAAACGCATGGCTTCCCACCTCCGCAAGACGACGGACGGTTTTCCTCACCCCCCATGTAGGCTATTGCTGCGGGGGGTAGAGAGTCCAGTGCGGACGGCAGACACGGCCCCCCGCGGAGGACGCCATGCATGCCTCATGGCACGTCGCGAGGTGCCGCCGGATGGCGGTCGGCACGGCGCTGTGCCTTTTCGCGGCCGTGCCGCCAGCCGGGGCGATGGCAGCCGAACCGCCGCTCCGCGTCTGGGCGTCGAGCGTGGTCACGATCGAGGCGCAGGGCGGCGGGGTGGCGGTCGTCGCCAGCGGAGTGGTGGTCTCCGCCGCGGGCCACGTCGTCACCGCCTGGTCTCCGCTCCGCGGGGCCCGTCGCGTGCGGCTGCTTACGCACGACGGCCGACGCCACGACGTGCTCGGCGTCGTGGCCGCCGACCGGCGCATGGATCTCGTCGTCCTCGCGATGAAGCGCGGCGCCGACATGCCACCGCCCGCCGCGCTCGTCGACCGGGCCGTCGACGTCGGGGAGACGGTCCATGCCATCGCCGGTCCCGGCGCCGAACCGGCGATCGCCGCGACCGACCGTGTGGACGCCATCGAATCGGGCGCCCGCTACCGGCGCGCCCTGCCTCCGCAGGCGCGCGGAACCGTCGCCCCGGAGCAGTGCCGGATCGTGCACCATGCCTACCTCGGTGCCGCCGCCCGCGGAGGCGCGCTGTTCGGTGACGACGGGCGCCTGCTCGGCGTGCTGGTGGCGGCGGCCGACTGGGACGACCGTGTCCACGTCGCGGTGCACGCCGGTCACGTGCGCGAACTCCTCGACCACGTCGTCGCCCCGCGTGCGCTCCCCCGGCTCGCCGACGCCGAACGGACCGCCGACCCGACCTCGGTCCGTGACGACGCCCGGCGCCGCGCCGAGCGGTTCCTGCCGGCTGTGGATGGCGACGTCGCGGCCCTGCCCGGCACACTCCGCGATCTGCTGGCCGCCCACCGTGCGAATCTGGCGGCGCTGTCCGACGAACGCCGGCGGGTCGCCGCCCGCGACGACGGCTGGCGTGTCGCGGCCCGCGTTCCCGAGGGAGCCTTCGAGGAGGTGCAACGGCGGATCACGGTCAATCGGGTCGCCTTCACGACCATGGAGCCCGAAGACCAAATCGAGAGCGTCGTCACGCTGCCCGACGGCATGATCCGACGGATGACACAACAGGTCTTCTCGCCGCGGCAGATGCTGGTGCGGCAGGAGCTCGATCGCGAGTGCCTGGTGCTCCAGCTCGAGTTGGGACGGATCCACGGCGAACGGCTCCGGTGGCAGAGTCTCGCGGAACAGACGCAGCGTGATCTGGCCGCCCTCGACCGGATGGCGGCGACGCTCGAGGTGGAGGTCTTTTTCGCCGGCGATCCGCTCGGGATGCGCGGCGACGATGAGATCGACGCGGCGAACGCGGAGCTCGACGCCGAGATCGCCGCCGGGGGCCGGGTGGGGGCGTTCGTGCTGCTCCGGGGCCTGTCACACACGCGCCTGCGACGGTTCGACGAAGCCATCGCCGACTTCGATCGGGTGATCGAGGACGATCGGGTGTGGCGACCGGCCGCGACGCTGGCCCGGGCACGGACCGAGGCCCGTCGCCGCGGCGCGAGCAGTGCCGCCGCGGTCGCCCGCGCCGCCCGCGAGGGCGCCGGCGATCCGATCATCGACACGTTGCTCGCCCGGTGTGCGATCGACGCGGGAGATTGGCGGGCGGCCGACACGCGTCTGCAGTCGGCGCTCCGACACGGCGGCGATCCGCTCCACCTGCACTCGGCCCTGGCACGCGTCGCCCTCGCGCCCGAGGGCCGTGAACGCCACCCGCGTCGGGCACGTGAACACGCCCACGCCGTCTGCCTCGCGTCGTCGGGTCGCGACTGGCGTGGGTGGGGGCTCGACGCGCTCGCCACGGCGGCGGCGGGGGACTGGGACGAGGCGGAACGGCGGTTGTCGGCGGCGGAAGCGATCGTCGAACCGCCTGCCCGCGACCCGTTCCGCACCTGGCAGACGGCGATCGACCAACGGCGCATGCCGATCGATTGGTTCACCCCCTGAGCCAAACGCCCACGGCCGTGCCGGGTCGAATCACCAGCACCCGCAACCCTGGTCGGCCACCGGTTCGGCGCCGCCGTAGCCGGCCACCGGCGAGCGGTAGCCGGTGCCTGTCCAGATCCAGGAGTTGCCGGCGGTATTGATCACCGGCACCGGTTCGCCCATGTGCCACTCGAAGCGCTGCCCCGTCTCGCGGTCGAACACGCGGCCTTCGTTGATCGCCTGATCGAGGCGCCAGCGGCCCGTGTCGTCGAGCCGCAGGGAGGGACGTCCTCCCTGCACGGCGAGCCGACGCGCCAGCTCCGGCGCCCGTGTCTCGAGAACCTTGCGGCGCGTTTCCTGGTCGGCCACCGGGTCGAAGTAGCGGACCGGGATCGATGAACCGGGGCCGATGTCGTAGCGGAGCGTGCCTCCCGCATCGACGCGGCTCCATACGTGCCCGCCGCGCGCGGGACTGTGGCGCAGGTAGACGTGCCCCGGCTTGAGATCCTTGCGGGGAATCGGCGCCAGCTTCTCGTTGAGCGGCTCGTAACGGTAGACGACGGCTGGGTCGAGCGTGTCGCCGAGCGACAGTTCCTTGGTCGCGGGCGGTGCCTTCGCATCGGGGGAGGGAGCGGGTTCGGCGGCGGTCACCGCGGTGGCGGCCCCTCCGAGCACGACGAGACACACGACCACGAGCGACGGATGCGGGCGCGCCATCGGAAAGCCTGCCGGGGCGGGGAAGACCACGTTCCGACAACCCTACCGCGCGAACGGCTTGCAGGCGGCGGGCGCCGGTGCGACCGCCACGGTCGGTACGGTCGGCGCGTTCCGTGCGGTCAGCCGGCCGCGGCGGCGGCCCGGGCGAGTGCCGTGATCGCGCTCCAGTCACGGTCGCGAAGCGCCTTCGCCGGCACCACCCACGAGCCGCCGACCACCGGGCAATTGGGCAACGCCAGAAAGGCGGCGACGTCGTCGCGACGGATGCCTCCGGTCGGACAGAAGACGACGTCGGGAAACACCGGTGCCAGCGCCTGGAGACACGCGACGCCGGCCGCCCCATTGGCAGGGAAGAACTTCTGTTCGTGGAATCCCTCGTCCCGGGCGGCGAGCACCTCGCTCGGCGTCGCCACCCCGGGGAGGAAGGGGAGGCCGTGGGCCCGCACCGCCGCGCTGATCGCGGGGGAGAGGCCGGGTGACACGCCGAACGTCGCCCCCGCGGCGACGGCGGTCTCCACGTCGGCCGCGGAGAGGATCGTGCCCATGCCGACGTCGGCTTCCGGCACCGCGTCGCGCATCGCGCGGACCGCGGCGGCGGCACAGGGCGTCCGCAGCACCACCTCGAGCACCGTCACCCCGCCGGCGACCAACGCCCGCGCCAGCGGCACCGCGACCGCCGGGTCGTCGATCGAGAGGATCGGCACGATGCGCGTGCGGGCGAGGATCGCGCGCATCGCTCGGACCGGCGTCGTCATCGGATGCCTCGGCTCCTGGGTCGTCCGCCGGCCACCGATCACGAGTGTACTTCGACCCCGTGCGGGAGCGCCGGCGTGCGTCGCGGCGCGGTGGACACGGGGCGGGCGGCGATGACAATCGGGAGGTCCCCGCCGGCAGCCGGACCGTGACGATCGACCGAACGCTCCCGCGAGCCCGCATGACCCCCTTGTCCCACAACAAGCGCTGCGAATTCGAGGATTTCGCCGACGTCGAAGTGGCGGGCACGATCCGCGAGGTCTTCGATCCGGACGGCCGCAGGGGACCGGGCTATCCGTGCGGTCGCGAGTACCGCAAGGAGTGGGAGATCGCGATGGCGCTGCGCGCGCTTCGCCACTTCGGGGTCCTCCGGCCCGACAGCCTGATCCTCGGCGTCGGCGCCGGCACCGAAGCGACGATTTTCCATCTCACCCGGCTGGTGAAGCTCGTGTTCGCCACCGATCTCTACGTGCAGCAGACCGAGTGGAGCCCGCACGCCCCAGCGCGGATGCTCTGGGACGCGGAGGCGTTCGCACCGTATCCCTACGACCGTCAACGGCTCGTCGTCCAGCACATGGACGGGCGGTTCCTCGACTACCCCGACGACTTTTTCGACGGCATCTTTTCGTCGGGATCGATCGAGCACTTCGGGGGACTTGAGGACGCCGCGCTGTGCGCCTTCGAGATGGGGCGCGTCCTCAAGCCGGGGGGAGTTCTCACGCTTTCCACGGAACTGTGCGTCGCCGGCCCGTCGCCGAGCCTCCACGCCCCCGGCCTGTCACTGTTTTCGGCCGACGAGCTGCGGCGGTGGGTCGTGGAGGCCAGCGGTCTCGAGCCGGTCGAGGATCTCGCGACCACGTTGACACGGCCGCTGTCGGAGCGCACCCGGGCGAGCGTGCGGCCGTTGGCCGACTGTATCGTGGAACTCGAGGCCGCGATCCGCGCGCAGGGCCCGACGCCACGGGCCGCGGAGGTGACGTGGTCGGTCTATCCGCACCTTCTGCTCGAGCTACAGGGTCACACGTTCGGGTCGGTGCACCTCACGCTGCGCAAGTCATCGCATCATCCGGTGGTCGACAACGCCTGGGCGCGACCGACGCCGGAGATCGTTCGCGCGAAACGCTGGTGTCCGGTCGCCGCGCCGCGGCCAGGTATCGTGGATCGGGTCGGTGCCGCGGTGCGCCGGATCACGGGGCGCGTGACGGATCCGCTGCGCCGCGCGACCACGAGCCAGCGACGCCATCGACGTGCGTGACGGCGAACCGTCGGTCGCCCAGTCACGTCGATCCGATGCTCGTTGCCGAGGTGCGCTCGACCGTAGCCCCCTCCCCAAATCGTGAGCCAGCTCTTGTGAGCAAATCCCAAGGCCCGCCTGGGGCCGGAAAGCGTTCTCGGATGAAGAAACGACACCGTGCAGAGCCGTTCGCAGAGCAAATCGTCGGCCTGCTCCGACAGGCTGACGTGGACCTCGGGAAGGGCGTGACGGTGACGGATGTCTGCCGTCGGCTCAGAATTTCCCAGCAGAAGGACTCCCTTGGCGGACGAAGGACGGCGACATGGATCCGACGATGGCCAAGCAGCTTCGGGAACTCGCGGTGGAGAACCCGAGGCTCGAGAAGCTCGTGGCGGACCAGGCCCTCGACATGCCGATCCTCGAGGAGGCAGCCCGCCCGCACGCTGGCGTGGCGCAGCTCAACTGACCTGCCCCTTTTCGTCGCCGTCGGACGGTGGAATCCGTCCGGTAGTCTTTGGGGCAGGAAAAGGTCTCGGACGGGATGGGCGGTCGGGTGCTCGGCCAGAACCGGGGCGCGCAGCGACACCGTCCGAAGAAGATCGACGGCGACCGCGATCTCTTGGGAGTGATGCGGAAGATCGTCGAGTCGTTCCCGAGGCATGGGAGCGAGCGCACGCATCGAGTGCTGACCGGCCCGGAGGCGTTCGGGGGCTGGAAGGGGACCATCAAACGGGTGCATCGGATCTGCACCTGCAGGTGTCACAGAAGCAGCGAAAACGCTGCCGAGTGCCGGGAACGA
>JBJSXB010000172.1:0-20662 GCA_046086245.1 Planctomycetaceae bacterium
CCTCCTACTTCACCCGCTACTTCTACGACTGGGCCGAGGCGCGCACGGGCGGCCGCATCGGCCTCGGCTACCAGTTCCAGTTCGCCCCCGACCTGTCGGTGAACACCGGCTTCCGCGGCGAGAGCGTCGACGTCTTCAACCCGCGCGTCCTCGCCCCCGACATCGTCAACATGCTCGGCACCAATTCCGTCTACGGCTTCAGCGGCGGCATCATCCACGACACGCGCGACAGCCCGTTCCTTCCCACGCAGGGGCACCTGGCGACATTCGAGTTCGAGCAGGTGATCGGTACGTTCGTCTACCCGCGCGGGATCCTCGAGGGGCGGCAGTACTTCCTGCTCGCCGAGCGCCCCGACGGGTCCGGCCGCCACGTGCTCTCGGTCGGCTCGGTGCTCGGTATGTCGGGCCCCGACACCCCCGCTTACGACAACTTCTTCGCCGGTGGCTACAACACGCTCCGCGGCTTCGTCTTCCGCGGAGCGAGCCCCCGTCAGAACGGCGCCATCGTCGGCGGTCCGTTCCAGTGGCTCAACACGATCGAGTACCTGTTCCCGATCACCGCCGACGACACCCTCCGCGGCGTGGTCTTCACCGACTTCGGTACGGTCGAATCGAACGTCGCGATCAACAACTTCCGCGTCGCACCGGGCTTCGGCCTGCGGATCACGCTGCCGGCGATGGGTCCGGCGCCGATCGCGCTCGATTTCGCCGTCCCGGTCGCCTACGCCCCGGAAGACAGCCAGCAGTTGTTCAGTTTCTTCGTCGGCTTCGCCCGCTGACCGTCACCGCCATGCCCCGATCCCCACTCTCCGGCGGCAGCGACGAGCGGATTCTCGTGGTCCGCACCCGCTACGTCGGCGACACGGTGATGGCGATCCCCTTTCTGCGCAACCTCCGCGCGCGGTTCCCCGAGGCACGGATCGACGTGCTCGTTGAGAAGGTGTCCGGCGCGGTGCTCGCCTCCTGTCCCTACAAGGACGAGCTGATTTCCTGGGATCTCCCCCGGCCCGGGCATCCGCTCTCGCCGCGGCTGGCGACCAACGTCTGGCAGCTCGCCCGCTGGCTGCGGAGCCGCCGCTACTCGCGGGCCTACGTCCTCAAACGGGCGCTCTCCGCGGTGCTGCCGGTGTGGCTGGCGGGGATTCCCCATCGGGTCGGCTTCGGTGGCGAAGGCCGCGGGGCGCTGCTCTCGCGCCGCGTCCCGCTGCCCCCGCACCGTCACGAAGTGGAGCTGTTTCTCGATCTGCTCCGCACCGACGGCATCGCCGTCGACGACGCGCGCAACGAGAACTGGGTCGGACCGTCGTCACCCGGCGTGGTCGATCCGTTGCTGATGCGGGTGCCGGCGGGACGCACGAAGCTGTTCGTCAGCCCGAAATCGACCTCGTGGCAGCGCGAGTGGCCGGAGGCACGGTGGGCGGCCTTGGTGGCGCGGATGGTGCGCGAACGCGAGTGCGACGTCGTCTTCTGCGGTTCGCCGGCGCAGGCGCCCTTCCATCGGCGGATCATCGATCGCGCCGGTCCGTTGGCGGCGCGCCATTGCCACGACTGGTCGAGCGAGGTCGCCCTCGAGCACCTCGGCGCGCTCATGGCGTCGATGGACCTGTGCATCGGCGTCGACAGCGGTCCGGTGCACCTGGCCGCGAGCTTCGGCACCCCGGTCGTGGTGCTCGTCGGGCCGACCGATCCCAACCACTGGTGCCCGTGGAAATCGCCGGCGGTCGTGCTCCGCGGCCCGGTGCTGCCGGCCCGCGGATGGCGGCGCCGCGTCTCGCGGCCCGATCTCCGCTTCGCGCCGGGGGAGGCGACGATGGAGTCGATTCCGGTGGCGGCCGTCTGGGACGCCGCGCTGTCGCTGTTGCCGTCGGCGCCGGCGGCGACGCCCGTCACCCGTGCCGCCGGGTGAGCCGCCGGCACCCCCGCCGACACCTTTGGGCTGTGCCAAGCTGGTCGCCCGCGCCACGGCGTATCAGCCCCCCGCGGCGCTGCCGGCGACGAAGCCGCTCGCCCACGCCCACTGGAAGTTGAAGCCGCCGATCCGGCCGTCGACGTCGAGCATCTCGCCGGCGAAATGGAGGCCCGGGCACATCCGGCTCTCCATCGTGTCGAGCCGTACCTCCGCCAGCGGCACTCCGCCCGCCGTCGCCTCGGCGACGTTCCAGCCACGGTCCCCGATCACCGGCAGCGGCATTTCCTTGACCACCGCCACGAGCCGCCGCCGCGCGTCGCGCGGCAGATCGCCGGCCGGCGGGGCCGTCGCCGCGGCGCAGAGGCAGCGGACGAGCCGCTCCGACAACCAGGGTTTGAGGGCGGCGAGCACCCCCCGGGCGCCGGCGCCGACGAGCAGCGCTTCGAGCGCCGCGCCGTCGACGTCGGGGAGCCAGTCGAGGAGGAGGCGCGCGGCGGGATCGTGGTCGCGCGACACGAGCCAATGGCGGCTGATGTCGAGGGTCGCCGGCCCCGACAATCCGGTGTGGGTGCAGAGCGTGCTGCCGACGCTCTCCGCCACCGGCTTGCCAGAACCCGACAGGAGCCGGAACCGGCAGGGCAGCGCGAGCCCGGTGAGGGAGCGGATCCAGTGTTCGCCGGGCAGCACCAGCGGCACCAGCGCCGGTACCACGGGCGGCGCGATCGAATGTCCCAGCGACTCCGCCAGCAGGAATCCCGATCCGTCGGAGCCGCTCTTCGGCAGCGACCGGCCGCCGGTGCAGAGGATGACCCGCTCCGCGTGCATGGTCCCGGCAGCGGATTCGAGGCGGAACCCGAGCGGTGTGCGCTCAAGCGCCGTCACCGCCGCCGGATGCACCAGCCGCACGCCGGCCCCTCGCGCCGTCGTCAGCAGCGCGTCGAGGATCGATCGCGCCGAGTCGCCGACGGGAAACAGTTTTCCGGTGTCGGGCTCGCGGTAGAACTCCACTCCGGCATCGCGGAAAAAGGCGATCGTCCGCTCGACCGGAAAACGACCCAGCACCTTGCGGATCGCCGCAGGGGTGCTGCCGGCGAAGTCGCGCTCCGTGACGCGCCAGTGGGTGACGTTGCAGCGCCCGCCACCCGACACGAGGATCTTCGCCCCGAGCCGGCGCGCCCCATCGAACGCCAGCACCGCGCCACGGCCGCCCCGCGCCGCGAACGTGGCGGCGACGAGCCCCGCCGCTCCCGCCCCAACCACCGCCACCGCCGCCCGGCGCGGGCCGTCCGCCGTCGGACCATCCGCATCGCCATCCGGCCAGTGGTATCCTTGGTCGACCATGCGATCCGCCAGCGGTGTGGCGACGAACAGTGCCGGTATCCGACTGCCACGTCTCGCGGCGGCCGCGATGCTCGTGTTGTCGTACCCACGACCGACAGCGTACGCCGACGGGGTCGATTTCAACCGCGACATCCGCCCGATCCTCGCCGAGCAATGTTTCTATTGCCACGGCCAGGATGCCGCCAAGCGGCAGGCCGATCTCCGCCTCGACCGGCGCGACGACGCCGTGGCCGCGCGGGCGATCGTGCCGGGTGAGCCGGGAGCGAGCGCCGTGCTCGAGCGGATCCACTCCACCGACGCCGCGGTGGTGATGCCGCCGCCGTCGTCCAACCGGCGGCTGTCCACCGAGCAGAAGGACTCGCTCCGGCGCTGGATCGAGGCCGGCGCCCCCTACGCCGACCACTGGGCCTTTGTGCCCCCCGTCCGGCCGCAACCACCCGAGGTGGTCGCTCCGCCGCCGGGATGGCCCGCCAACGACATCGACCGCTTCGTCCTCGCTGGCCTCGCCGGCAGCGGCCTGTCTCCCGCGCCACCGGCCGACCGCGCCACGCTCATCCGCCGTCTCCACGCCGATCTCGTCGGGCTCCCCCCGTCGCCCGCCGAGGTCGATGCGTTCGTCGCCGACCCCGATCCGGCGGCCTACGACCGGCTCGTCGACCGGCTGCTCGCCAGCCCCCACCATGGCGAGCGGATGGCGCTGCCCTGGCTCGACGCGGCACGCTATGCCGACAGCAACGGCTTCCAGCAGGACGGCGACACGTGGCAATGGATGTGGCGCGACTGGGTGGTGCGGGCCCTGTCGGACGACATGCCCTTCGACCGTTTCACGATCGAGCAATTGGCGGGCGATCGGCTCCCGGAGGCGACGATCGACCAACGGATCGCCACCGGCTTCAACCGCAACCACCTGCTCAACGGCGAAGGGGGTGCGATCGCCGAGGAGCAGCGCTTCAACAATCTCTTCGACCGCGTCGACACCACCGCCACCACCTGGCTGGGGCTGACGATGGCCTGCGCCCAGTGCCACGACCACAAATACGATCCGCTCACGCAGACCGACTACTACCGCCTGCTCGACGCCTTCAACCGCCTCCCGGAAAGCGGCGCGCCGACTTATTACTCGGCGCGGATCCGCGTGGCGCCCCCGCTGGTGGAGGTGCCCGGCCCGGAGCACGCCGCGGCGATTGCCGACTACGAGCGGCGGATCGACGCTGCCGAAGGCGTCGCCCGGCCGCTCGTCGAGGCGGCGTTCGCCGGTTGGAAGGCGGGTGTGCTATCGGGTGGCGTCGAGGGGCGCGGTCTCCCCGATGGCGTGGTGGAACGGCTGCGCGCGCCGCCGACCGGACGGACCGACGACGACACGCGGGCGATCGACGCCGCCCTGCGCCGTCACTTCGACGACAAGATCCGTCGCGATGTCGTGGGCGCGCAACCCGACGTCAAGCGGCTCGACGACCTGCGCGGCGAACTGGCGGCCTACCGCGCCGACCGTATCCCGCGGGTGATGGTGATGAGCGACGAGCGGCCGCGCGAGACGCGTTTGCTCGATCGCGGCGACTATCTCGCTCCGCGCGGCGAGCCACTGGCGTTCGCCCCTCCCGCCTTTCTCCCGCCGCTGGCCGCCGACGCGCCGCGCGACCGGCTCGGGCTGGCACGCTGGTTGTTTCAACCGGAGCAACCACTCACCGCGCGGGTGCAGGTCAATCGCATCTGGCAACACTTCTTCGGCATCGGCCTGGTGAAGACCGCCGAGGATTTCGGCGTCCAGGGGGAGTATCCCCGCCACCGCGACCTGCTCGATTGGCTGGCCACCGAGTTCCGCGCCTGTGGATGGAGCCAGAAACGGATCTACCGTCTCATCGTCACCAGCGCCACCTACCGGCAATCGAGCCGCGTCGATCCACGTGGTTGGGCGCTCGACCCGGAGAATCGACTCCTCGCGCGCGGCAGCCGCTTTCGACTGCCGGCGATGATCCTCCGCGACTGGGCCCTCGCCGCCGCCGGCCTCCTCGACCGCCGCGTCGGCGGCCCGCCGGTCTACCCGTATCAGCCCGACGGCATCTGGGAATCGCTGGCGATCACCAAGGAGCGCGACTTCACCTACCCCGTCTCCAACGGGTCCGACCTGCACCGCCGGAGCCTCTACACCTTCTGGCGCCGCACGGTCAGTCCCGCCAACATGTTCGACACCGCCAACCGGCAGACCTGCCGCGTCCGCACCTCGGTGACGTCGACCCCGCTCCACGCGCTGACGACGCTCAACGACCCCACGTGGGTCGAGGCGGCGCGGGTGATGGCGGCCCGCTGCCTCGCGGCCGCCGGCACCGCGGAGGATCGCCTCGCCCTGGCGTTGCGGCTGGTCGTGGGCCGGCCGGCGACCGCCGCCGATCTCGAGGCGCTCGTGCGGATGCACCGCCGCCAGCGCGAACTCTATGCGGCCGACCCGGCCGCCGCCGTGGCACTGCTGGCCGTCGGGGCGACTCCCCGCGACACGGCGGTCGATCCGGTCGAACACGCCGCCCTCACCGCCGTCTGCCTGGGAATCCTCAACCTCGACGAAGCCCTGACCCGGGAGTGACGCCGCGCGGCGCCTGCACCATGCTTTCGAGCCGCGCCGCCACGGCCGTGCATCCGCTGCTCGTCGAAAACGCCGCCCGCGTCACCCGGCGCCGGTTGTTCGGGGCGACCGGCACGGGCCTCGGCGCGGCGGCGCTGGCGAGCCTCCTCGCCCGCGACACCGCCGCCGGAACCACCGGCCTTCCCGGGCTGCCCCACCATCCGCCCCGCGCGAAGCGCGTGGTGATGCTCTGGCAGGGAGGCGGTCCGTCGCACGTCGATCTCTTCGATCCCAAGCCGGAGTTGGTCCGCCGTGCCGGTGCCGACATCCCCGAGAGCGTGCGCGGGACGACCCGGCTGTCGACGATGAGCAGCGGCTATGCCAAGTGGCCGGTCGTCCCGGCGATCCGGCCGTTTCGGCGCTACGGCGCCGCCGGCATCGAACTCAGCGAGATGGTGCCGAACATCGGGGGCATCGCCGACGAACTGTGCCTCGTGCGCAGCATGCACACCGAGGCGGTCAACCACGCCCCCGGCGTGACCTTCTTCCTCACCGGGGCGCAGGTGCCCGGGCGCCCGAGCCTCGGTGCCTGGCTGACCTACGGGCTCGGCTGCGACACCGACGACCTCCCCGCCTACGTCGTCATGACTTCCAGCGACAAGGGGAAGACCTGCGGGCAGTTGTTCTTCGACTATTACTGGGGCAGCGGCTTCCTCCCCAGCCGCTATCAGGGGGTCCGCTTCCGCAACACCGGCGAGCCGGTTCCCTATCTCGCCGATCCGCCGGGGGTCAGCCGGGCGGCGCGGCGGGCGCTGCTCGACGACCTGGCGGCGCTCAACGCCGCCCACCTCGCCGATTACGGCGATCCCGAGATCGACACGCGCATCGCCCAGTACGAGATGGCCTTCCGGATGCAGGAAAGCATGCCGGAGCTCGTCGACCTGGCCACCGAGCCGCGGTGCGTGCTCGACCGCTACGGAGCCGATGTCCGCACCCAGGGATCGTTCGCCTTCAACTGCCTCGTGGCCCGTCGGCTCCTCGAACGTGGCACGCGCTTCGTGCAGTTGATGCACGCCGGCTGGGACCAGCACAACAACCTCCACACGCAGTTGGCCGAGCAGTGCCGCGACACCGAGGGGCCGGCGGCGGCATTGGTACTCGACCTCAAAGAGCGCGGCTTGCTCGACGACACGCTGGTCGTCTGGGCCGGGGAGTTCGGCCGGACTCCGTTCGGCCAGGGCGACCCCGCCAACCCCAAGGGGCGCGACCACTTCGGGAGGGCCTTTTCCTGGTGGCTGGCCGGCGGCGGAGTGCGGAAGGGGCATGTCCACGGGGCGACGGACGACTTCGCCTGGAACATCACCGCCGACCCGGTCCATGTCCACGACATGCAGGCGACCCTGCTCCACCTGCTGGGGATCGACCACACCCGTCTCACGTTCCGCTACCAAGGCCGGCAGTTCCGTCTCACCGACGTGCACGGGCACCTGGTCGCGGGCCTCCTGGCATAGCAGGCTGTGGACAAACAGCTTGCCGCACCTCAGGGATGAGGTGCCGGGAGTGCAACTCCCGTGAAAAGCGGAGCTTTTCGAGTGGCCAAAGGCCATGGATGGACTTTGGCCACGGGCTGATAGCGGGGTGTATGCGGCCCGTCGGGGACGGGATGATGGTGGCGGTGGCACTTGTCGCCGGCCCGGCGATTGCGGAATCGATCTATACCGCCGGCCACGCCGACATCGGCGTGGGCTATCTGGTGGCGGAAAAGGCGTTCGATCCCCACTGGCACACGCACGCCGGCGCCGTCGTCGACGGTGTCACGACCACGGTGGACGGCGAATACGAGCCGGCGACGATGACGGCCCAGACGTGGGCCCGACGCCCCACGCCGTCGGGCGGTGGCGGCCTTGCGGCGCTGCTCGGAGTGCCCGACGGCACCATCGTGTCGGCGATGGGCTCGACGACGTTCCAGCCCAATCTCGGATTCGGCACCGAGGAGCTGGATCCGCTCGATTGGACGACGCCGATCACGATCCGCTTCAACCCGCTCGCCTCGACGCTTCCCGGCGGCGCCGCCTTCGGCCTGTATACGACCAACTCGGCCGGGACCAGCGTGGTCGACCGGTTCTTCTCGAGCGTGTCGGCCGCAGCGACCGATTCGGACAACACGCTGTCGCTCAACGCGGGCGACCACGCGCATTTCCAGTGGGCGTTCACACAACCGGGCATCTACGACCTGGATTTCACCTGGACCGGGACCCACAAGGTGGACGGGGCGATCAGCACGTCCGCGACGTTCCGCGTCCAGGCGGTGCCGGAGCCCTCGACGATCGTGATGCTGGGTCTCGCCGGCGGGGCGACGCTGACGACGCTCGTGCGGCGGCGCCTGCGGCGGGGGACGGTGCAGCGGTCACCGCCGGCGTGAGCCGGGCAAGAACCCTACCGCGGACGGCATCCATCGGCGCCGTCGGCTGATGGGGCGGCAGGCAACGCGATCGGGGCAGGACGCCCAAAAGCGTTCCCAGAGCCGGGGTCCGTTCGCTCCCCGTAGCGCGGTTCGTTCCGAGCCGAGAGTGAGTCCGTTCTCGAACAGCCCTCTCAATCGGCCCCATCGCGGCTGCCCATTCCCCACCAGGTCGGCATGTCGATCGCCTCGTCGATGAACTCGACGTGACCGTCGACGAAACAGACGTTCACGCCGCCGGGATGGCGGCTGCTGGCCGTCGCCATGTAGTTGCCGCTCCCCTCGCCACCGAAGATGTGCCCGTTCCATCCGTTCGGCGGAAAGACGTGCATGTAGGTGTTGGCGACCAGCGTCCACCCGCTGATCCAGGAGCGTCCGAGGAGCGGCGAGTAGGCCGGATCGGCGTTCTTCTCGGTGTATGACTGCCAATTCGACACGGTGGTGATCCCGGGGCCGGTCGTCCCGCCGGGACCGAGCCAGCGACGGCTCACCCCGCCCCCGCAGCCGGAGGCGAGCGACGGCGGAATCGTCGCCGGCGTGGCGGCGTCGAACAACAGGCTGGTGATGCGGCGCTCGGCGAGCAGCGCCGTGCGCGACGTGCCGTCGGTAAAGTCCTTGAGCCGCAACCGACTCACCTGCCACTGTGCGCCGGTGGTCGAGCGGTCGGGCGTGTCGAGCGGGATCGCGCCGTTGTGTTGGGCGAGTCCGGGTGAGGGGATGCCGCGGCCCGGAATGCCGTGTGTCGCCATCGGCCAGCCGACGTTGCCCGCGTAGCTCCCCGGCGCGGGGCGCGCCGTGCCGAGCAGCGCGTCATGTCCCGGGAGCCACGACCAACTGTCGGATGGGCAGAGGAACGTGGGGACGACGGTGGCCGCGGCCCGGGCGTTGGGATGGGCGGAGGAGAGACGCAGCGCCGCCGAACCGGGTCCGTAATCGGTGCTCGCCGCGTCGGCCATGCCGACGGCGGGGTCGATCAATTGATGGAGGGACGTCTCCTCCATGAAGGGCAGGATGGCGACGAGAAAGCTGGTCAGCCCCGGCCCGCAGCGCCCCGCGGCGGGCAGGGCGCCTGTCGAGTGCACCGGAAGTCGGCCGCGGGCATCGTGGTGCTGGATGACCGCCAGCCCGATCTGCCGCAGGTGATTCACGCACTGCACGCGCCGCGCGGCTTCGCGCGCCGACTGGACGGCGGGCAGCAGGAGCGCCACGAGCGTGCCGACGATGGCGATCACCACCAACAGTTCGACGAGCGTGAAGCCCCACCGGGGGCGAACGGGATCGAGACACATGGACGAGACTCCCGGCGGCCGACCGCATGGTCCATAGATGCAAATACTATGCATCTAGTGCCCAGGGGACGCAATGGAACGGTTCGGCCGGTCGATCCCGGCACCCATGCGGCGTCGGGGCCGCCGGGGCTGCCGCATGCCGGTGGGTCTGGACCGGTTCTGCTGGCCGGGCTGTTAGTCACGGGTCCCGCCGGCGGTTTCCCTTCCGTGGCGTCCGGTCCGCGTGAACGCGTGTCCGACGCCCATTTCCGTGAGGGTCAGGACCATGATCGCGTCGGTGGAGCGGAGTCGGCGGGTGCGAAACCGGGCGGCGAGCCCGCGTGCGGTGCGGCGGGCGGCGTTCTTCGAACGCCGCATCGACTACGTGCCGTGCCGGCAGTTTCTCGCCGCCGATGCCGAAGTGAAGGCCAACACGCCGCCGGCCGACTGCGTCGTGCCGTTGTCGCACTCGGAGGCCAGCGTTCCGTCGGGTCGGGATCTCACCCCTTACATCGCCAGTCTCTACAACCACCGGCTGCTCTCGAAGGCGGAGGAGCAGTACTACTTCCGCCGGATGAACTGGTTGAAGTTCAAGGCCGCCACCGAGCGGGGCCGGCTCGACCCGAAGCGGGCGACTCCGCGGCAGATCGACCGCATCGAGAAACTACTCGGCGAGGCCGACGAGGTCCGCGGGGTTCTGATCACCGCCAACCTCCGTCTGGTTGTCTCGATTGCCAAGAAGTTCGTCGATCTGCACATGTCGTTCGACGAATTGGTCGGCGAAGGCAACATGGCGCTGATGCGGGCGGTGGAGAAGTTCAACTTCGCCCTCGGGAATCGCTTCAGCACCTACGCCACCTACGCCATCCAGCGCCACTTTTTCCGCATCTCGCATCGCAGCCGCCAGTTTCGTAGTCGCTTCATGGTGGACGACGCCGCGCTGAAGGATCGCCCCGAGTCCGACGAACCCTCTCCCTACTGCTCGGCCGAACAGATCGCGATGCTCAAGGAACTGTTCACATCCTTCCTCTCGGAACTCGAGCCGCGCGAGCGGCAGATCGTGGTCGCCCGCTTCGGATTCGACGGCCGGGCCCCGCGGACGTTCCGCGAGTTGGGCAGCGAGATGGGCGTCTGCAAGGAACGGATCCGGCAACTGCAGTCGCGGGCGATGGAAAAACTCCGCGGGATGGCCTCCGATGCCCACCTCGAGCGGACCGTCGGCGACTGGCTGTAGGTCCTCCGCCGGACGGACCTCGATTGCGGGCCGCGGAGCCGCGGATGTCGTCAGCTGGGTCGTGGCGACCGGATCGGTCCGGCAGTGGAGCGTGGTGCAGGCACGCCGTCGTCAGCCCGGTCATCTCCAGGGAGCGGTCGGATGGAGAGCCCGTCGCAACGCGTGATCGTGATCGGGGGTGCCGGCGGGATCGGGTCGGCGCTCGTCGATCGTCTGGTGCGTGCCGGGCATCGTCCCTTCCTGATGGGCCGTGATCGCGATCGGCTCGCCGCGGCCAGCGAGCGGACCGGATGTCCGTCGGCCGTCTGCGACGCCGCCGACCCCGACGCGTTCGATCACTGTGCCGACGAGGCGGTGGCCCGGCTCGGAGGACTCGACGGGATCGTGAACTGCGCCGGATCGATCCTCCTCAAGCCGGCCCATCTCACCACCGTCGCCGACTGGCAGGCGACGCTCGCCGCGAACCTCACCACGGCCTTCGCCGCGGTCCGTGCCGCCGGGCGTTTGCTGCGGACCGAAGGCGGTTCGGTGGTGCTTTGCAGCAGTGCCGCGGCACGCGTCGGTCTGGGCAATCACGAGGCGATCGCGGCGGCCAAGGCGGGGATCGTCGGGTTGGTGTTGTCGGCCGCCGCCACCTATGCCCGCGCTCGGATCCGCTTCAATGCGGTCGCTCCCGGGCTCGTGCGGACGCCGCTGTCGCGCGGATTGGTGAGCAGCGAACCGGCGGAGAAGGCGTCGATCGCCATGCACCCGCTCGGACGGCTCGGCGAGCCCGACGACGTCGCCCGGGCGATCGCCTGGTTCCTCGATCCGGCCCAGGACTGGGTGACCGGTCAGGTGCTCGCCGTCGACGGTGGCCTGGCCGAGTTGCGGACCAGGAACTGACCCCGGCGCCACCTGGCGACGCCCGGGGCCGACGAGCGGAAGGCCGACCGGCACCGCGAACCGGCGGTTTGGGCTGGTCGTGACGGCGCTGCCCGGCGGTGCCGTGACCGCCGCCATCCCCCCGGTGGTGCATCCGCGGACCACGGCGATGTATCCTTTCCCGCCATGAATACCACCTACGACTCCCGCGGCGACCACTCCCCGGCGCCGACGTTCAAGCTCTGGCTGATGATGGTGCTCGAGTTCGCCATCTGGGGGGCGTGGCTCCCTCTCATCTGGGGCTACATGGGCAAGGACGGGCTCGCGTTCAGCGATGCCCAGCAGGCCTGGGTGGGCAGCGCGTTCGCGATCGCCTCGATCGTGGGGATCCTGTTCTCGAGCCAGTTCGCCGACCGCACATTCGCGGCGGAGAAGTTCATGGCCGTCAGCCACCTGATCGGCGGTCTGGCGATCCTCGGCATGTACTGGGCGAAGGACTTCCCCACCTTCTTCGGTCTGATGCTCGTCCACTCGCTGCTGTACGTGCCGACGATCTCGGTGTCGAACTCGATCGCCTTCGCCCACTTGAAGAACGCCAAGCGCGAGTTCGGCCTGGTGCGCATGGGCGGCACGATCGGCTGGATCCTCGTCGCCTGGCCGCTGTACTTCATCCTCCAGGGCAAGACCGGCGCCGACGCCGTCGCCGCCAGCCGCAACATCTTCCTGGTGTCGGGGCTGATCTCCCTCGTGCTCGCCGCCTACAGCCTCACCCTGCCGCACACCCCGCCACGTGCGACGAGCCTCGACGGCGAGAACGGGCTGGCGTCGCTCAAGGCGGCGCGGTTGCTCGCCAAGCCCTACCTGCTCGTGCTGTTTGTGGTGACCTTCCTCGACGCGATGATCCACAACGGCTATTTCCTCCTCGCCGGCGGCTTCCTCGGCAGTGACAAGGTGGGGATCAAACCGGAATGGATCATGCCGGTGATGAGCATCGGCCAGGTGGCCGAAATCGCCACGATGGCGGTGCTCGGGGCGGTGCTGGCGAAGTTCGGCTGGAAGCTGACGATGATCCTCGGGATCCTCGGCCATGCCGCCCGCTTCGCCGTCTTCGCCTTCATGCCGCAGAATCAGGCGATGATCATCGCGGTCCAGGTGCTCCACGGCATCTGCTACGCATTCTTCTTCGCCACCCTCTACATCTTCATCGACGAGGTGTTTCCCAAGGACGTTCGCTCCAGCGCCCAGAGCCTCTTCAATCTGCTCGTGCTCGGCCTCGGGGATCTGGCGGCAAAGTGGTTCTTCATCCCGCTGCAGAGTTCGTTGACGGTCGACGGCAGCACCGACTACCGGCGGCTGTTCCTCGTGCCCGCCGGATTGTCCCTGTTCTCGGCGCTGCTGCTGCTGATCTGCTTCTGGCCGCCACGATCGATCGGCAGCGCCGCCGAGGCGGAGGACGACCTCGAGACGGAACCGCAGATCGTCACCTGACGTGGCCGCCGCCACAGGGTGGTAGACTCGAGTGCGGCCACGCTTCCAGGGAGGATGTCAGCATGTCGTACACGCCGAGCAGCGGTCCGCGCGAGTATCCCCTCGCCGACCCCGCCGCGCCACTCGACGAGATCCATCACGTGGCGATCGCCGTCCGCGACGTCGCCGAGGCGGTCGCCTGGTATCGCAAGCACTTCCGTTGCGAGATCGGCTACCAGGACGCCACCTGGGCCCTGCTCGAGTTCGGCAACACGCGACTGGCCCTGGTGATCCCGGAGCAGCATCCGCCCCACATCGGCTTCATCCACCCGCAGGCGGAGGCCTTCGGACCACTCAAGGGGCACCGCGACGGCACGCGGAGTTGCTACGTCGCCGACCCGGCCGGCAACCCGGTCGAGGTGCTCGCGCCGATCGGGCGATGAAAGCCGCGCCGGCGGTGCGGCCGCGGGGTACGGCCCTGGTCGTCGGCCATCTGGCGGCGGCGGCGTTCATGACCGGGTTGATCTGGTACGTGCAACTGGTGCACTACCCCTCGATGGCCTTCTGGCCGGCGGACGAGTTCCCGCGCCACGAGGCGTTCCACCGCGAGCGAACCGGCTGGATCGTGGTGCCGGTCATGCTGGCGGAGGGGCTGTTGGCGGCGGGATTGGTGATTCGCCGCCCCGCCGCGCTGCCCCCTTGGATGCCGTTGGTCGGTCTGGTGGCGCTGCTCGTGCTGCACGCCAGCACCTTCCTCATCCAGGTGCCCTGCCATGAGCGGCTGGCCGCCGGCTGGGATCCCGCGACGCATGGCTGGTTGGTGCGGAGTAACTGGATCCGCACGGTGCTGTGGTCGCTGCGCGGCCTGCTGGCGGGCTGGATGGCAGTCCTCGCGGGCCGCTGACCGGGCCACGCCGCCGGGCCGGCTCGTCTTGCTTCGTCCGCCGCGGTCGGCCTATATCTCCCCCGCGGCGCCGATCGTTTCCCCACCGCGCTGGAGCCCTTCCGATGCCCGCGCTCTCGCTTCACGACCTGGCCGGCCTCGTGGGAGGCACCGCCTGCGGCGGTGCCGTGACGATCACAGGGGCGGCGACGCTCGAGACCGCCACCACCACCGACATCACCCTCGTCGACGCCGCCGAACGCCTGCCGCGCCTCACCGGCAGCCGCGCCGCTGCCGCGATCGTGCCGCGCGGCACCGGGCCGCTCGACCGGCCGACGATCGAGGTCGACGACGTCCACGCCGCGTTCACCGCCGTGGTGCTCCTCTTCCGCCCGCGGCGCGAGGCGCCGCGGATCGGCGTCAGCCCGCACGCGGTCGTCGACGCCAGCGCCGTCGTCGGCACGGGGGTCGACGTCCATCCGTTCGCCACCGTCGGTGCCGACACGGTACTCGGCGCGGGGGCGACGATCCACGCCGGGGCGCGCATCGGTGCCGGATGCCGGATCGGCGCCGGCACCGTGGTCCACGCCAACGCGGTGTTGTACGACGGCACCGTCACCGGCGAGCGCTGCACGATCCACGCCGCCGCCGTCCTCGGTGCCAACGGCTTCGGCTACCGTCGCGCCGGCGATCATCTCGAACTTTCCGCCCAGCTCGGCTGGGTGGAACTGGCCGACGACGTCGAGGTCGGGGCCGGCGCGACCATCGACCGCGGCACGTACGGCCCGACGACGATCGGACTGGGCACCAAGATCGACAACCAGGTGATGGTCGCGCACAACTGCCGCATCGGCGGGCACAACATGCTCTGCTCGCAGGTCGGCGTCGCCGGCAGCACGTCGACCGGCGACTGGGTGGTGATGGCCGGTCAGGTGGGCGTCCGTGACCATGTCCACATCGGCGATCGGGCGGTGCTCGGAGCCCGCTCCGGCGTCTCCTGCGACGTCGCCGCCGGCGCCACGGTGCTCGGTGAGCCGGCGATCGACCTGCGCGAACGCAAACTGCAGCTGGCGGCGATCAGCAAGCTGCCGGAGATGCGTCGGCAACTGAAGGATCTGGCGGCGCGGATCGCCGCCGGCGCACCGAACGCCAGCGACAAGGAGGCGGCCTGACGGTCGCGGCGGGGCATGTGGCCCGACGGCACGCTCGACGGAGAGACGATCGGCATCCTCGCCGGCTGGGGCCGCTATCCGGTGGTGGTCGCCGAGGCGATCCGCCGCCATGGCGGGCGGACGGCGATCCTCTCGATCCGCGACCACGCCGACGCGGCCCTCGAACCACTCGCCGACGTGCACGGCAGCGTGGGGGTGGCGGAGATCGGCCACGCGATCGCCTTCTTCCGCCGCGCCGGCGTCCGCCGTGCGACGATGGCCGGAAAGATCCACAAAACGAAGCTCTTCGCCCGCCGCGCGTGGCGGCACCACCTCCCCGACTGGCGTGGCCTGACCACCTTCTGGCCCCACTTCGTCAGCCGGCGCCGCGACAACCGCGACGATTCGCTGCTCTCGGCGATCGCCGCGGCGTTCGATGCCGACGGGGTGCGGATGTGCCCGGCCACCGACTTTGCGCCGGAATTGCTCGCCGCCGAGGGGCTGCTCGCCGGCCGGCCCCTGTCCGCGGGGGAACTCGCCGACGTCGTCTTCGGATGGAGACTGGCGAAGGAGTTGGGACGCCACGACATCGGGCAGACGGTCGTCGTGCGGCGGCGCGCTCCCCTTGCCCTCGAGGCGATCGAAGGGACCGCCGAGTGCATCCGCCGCGCCGGCCGGCTCTGCCCCGCGGGGGGCCTGGTGGTGGTGAAGGTCGCCAAGCCGCAGCAGGATCTCCGCTTCGACATGCCGACGATCGGCGTCGGGACGCTCCACTCCCTCCGCGAGGCGGGTGGCCGCGTGCTGGCCGTCGAGGCGGGGCGGACGATCCTCGTCGATGCCACGGCGATCGAAGCCGCCGCCACCGCGGCGGGCATCTCCCTGGTCGGCTTCTGCGACGCCGACGGCGTCCCGGCGACGGAAGGGGCGGTCGCCGCCGCGTGATCCGGGCGCGGCCGTATACTGCCGCCATGATCGTTCGCCGCGCGTGGCTGCTGCCGCTGCTGTCGCTGTTCGCCGTGATCGGCGTGCCATCACGCGGCCCCGCCCAGGCCCCGCCCGCCGTCGATCGGGCCCCCAGCCCCGGCGACGACGAATCCGATCCGTCCGCCGACGATGCGGACGACGGGCTGGCGACCGGTCCGCGAGCGCCGCGCGACACCCCGCGCCGCGCGCGGCCGCTGCCGATCGACATGCGGATCGACCGCCGGCGACCGATTCCCCCCGCCGCGCCGTTTCACATGGGGCGCGAGATCGCCCAGACGATGCACTACACCGGCGCCCCGTGGCTGGTGCGCGAGAGCCGGCAGCGCGAGGAGGACTGCAAGCTCCTCCTCGAGGCCCTCGGCGTCCGTCCCGGCCAGACCGTCTGCGACATGGGGGCGGGCAACGGCTTCTACACGCTCGAATTGGCCCGGCTCGTCGGTGCCGAAGGGGTCGTGTACGCCGTCGACATCCAGCCGGAGATGCTCCGCCTGCTCGCGCGGCGAGCGGCCGACGAGGGACTCGACAACGTCCGACTGATCCTCGGCACGGCGATCGATCCCCGGCTGCCGACGGCGACGATCGACATGGTGCTGTGCGTCGACGTGTACCACGAGTTCTCCCATCCGGTGGCGATGCTCGAGCGGATCAGGGAGAGCCTCGCCCCGGGCGGACGGCTGGTGCTGGCCGAGTTCCGCGGCGAGGATCCCGCGGTGCCGATCAAGCCGCTCCACAAGATGACCAAGGCCCAGGTCCGTCAGGAGCTCGATCCGGTCGGTTTCCGGCTGGAACGGGAATTCGACCGCTTGCCCTGGCAGCATCTGCTGTTCTTCGGGGTCGCCGACGCCCCGTGAACCGACCGGGCGATCGCGCCTGGCCGCCGGGTGGGACGACACCGGGAATTGACCGGGAAAAATGGTCGCTTTGGAGCGATTCCCCGCCTGTGAGGGATGCGCTGGCAGCTTGATTCACGATCGGGGTGTGGGTCTACTGTCGGGGCTTCGAAATCGGCCGGCGCAGGCAAGAACCGGCTCCGTGGACGGAAAGTGGACGGACGTCGAATGGAATTCGAGCCTCGACCCTTTCGTAGCCTCGGCCGTGCCTCCCGCGCCCCGACCGGCGGGTCTCTCGACCCGGTCGTCAGCCTCGACGTCGCGTCCCCCCCGGAAGCGTCCGCCGCCGGGGACGTGGTCGGCGGCGGACTTCCCGGTGCGGTCGCCGGTCTTCATGGCGGCGGACCGGCCGCTCCGGCCGCCAGCGGTCGCCAGCCGTCGGGATCGGGCGGTGGCGGCGATGGCGACCCGTGCAATTGGGTGCTCGGCAGCAATCCGACGATGCGGAAGATCGCCCGCTCGATCGAGCGGGCCGCGGCGGTCGAGTGCACGGTGCTGGTCTGTGGCGACACCGGCACCGGCAAGGAATTATGGGCCCGCCTCCTCCATCGCAGCGGCCCCCGGGCCGGCAAGCCGTTCGTGCCGGTCAATTGCGGCGCGTTGACGGCGTCGTTGGCCGAAAGCCAGTTGTTCGGGCACGAGAAGGGGGCGTTCACCGGCGCCCAGGGGAGGGCGCTCGGCATCTTTCGCGCCGCTGAGGGGGGAGTGGTGTTCCTCGACGAGATCGGCGAGATGCCGCTCGACCTTCAGGCCAAGCTGCTCCGCGTCCTCCAGCAGCGCGAGGTCTTCCCGGTCGGCGCCGAGAATCCCGTGCCGATCGACGTGCAGGTGGTGGCCGCCACCAACCGCAACCTCGAGTCGGAGGTGAGCAAAGGGACGTTCCGCGAGGATCTCTACTTCCGCCTCAACATGATCGAACTGCGGGTGCCACCGCTCCGCGAGCGCCGCGAAGACATCCCCGAGTTCATCCGCTTCTTCTCCAGGCTCTACGCATCGCGGTACCGGCTCCAGGAATGGGAGCCGACGACCGATGTCTTGGCGGAGTTCTGTGCGTTCGACTGGCCGGGCAACGTGCGGCAGTTGTCGCACGTCATCGAACAGGCCTACGTGCTGCAGATCGAGCCGCAGATTCCCCAGCGGAGCGAACTCGGCGGCGAGGTCGAGACGGTGGGGAACGGCCGCCTGCCGTGCCTCGATCTGGCCAAGCTGCGCCAACAGGCGATCAAGCAAGCCCTCGAGATCACCCGTGGACACAAGGCGCGGGCGGCGAAACTCCTCGGCGTCCACGCCAATACCCTCACGCGGATGTTGCGCGAGGACAAACTCGACGTCCCCGAGGGGGATGGCGGCGAGGATCAGGGCTGACAGGCCCGGGAGAAAGCCGTCCGGGACTTGTTCCAGGCAGGAGCAGCGCCGCTTTGTACGGCAGTTGCCCTGCCGCGATAGCGTCCGTGCGCTCGAGCGGGCCGTGTGTCCACAGCCTGCTCAGGAGCGTGCCCGCCGGCCGCGGGTCAGGCGTGGAAGTCGCCCGCCATCTTCGTCCGCGGCGCGGCAGTCGCTTTGCCCCCTCCCAGACTGTGCATGATCGTGACCGCCCCGGCGGAGACCAGGCTCCACGGCGCCCAGTCGGGAGCGACGAACGGCCGTGGCTCTCCTGCGCCGTCGAGCGGCAACAGGCTCACCGAATCGATCACCAGCAACTCCGCGCCGACGGCGCAGGCGCAGATTCCGGCGGCGAGAAACACGCTCCGCCACATGCCCATCGCGCGGCTTTCGCCCGCTCTCCTCGAACCGCCCTGGATCCGGTCTCGAGCCCGTGGGGTGGATCGGCACCGCGGCGCGGCCGGCATCAGCGAACGGGACGGCCGGGGGGTCGGGGGAACTGGCGCGATCGTGCGGGGGGCGCCGGGCCGACCGGGTGGCCGCCGGCACCGGCGGCGGCCGGGCGCCGATCAGGAATGCGAACCGCGGCCTGCCTGGTCGAGCCGTCCGCCGCCCTCGCCCGGCACGGCATCGGTGGCCGACTCGCCGTCGGCCGCTGGCAGGCGAACGCTGCGCCGCTCGCTGTCGGTGCCCGGCACGAGTTGCGGGCTGCCGGTGGTGCGCTCCACCAGGTCGCGCAGTTCCGTACCGTCGATGACCTCGGTCTCGATGAGCCGCTGGGCGATCGCCTCGAGCGTCGCACGCCGTGACTCGAGGATCCGTCGCACGCGTTCGATGCCGGTGTCGATGATCCGCCGGACCTCCTCGTCGATCTCGCGGGCCGTTTCCTCGCTGTGGCCCCGCGCCGCCGGGAGATCGACCCCCGCACCGGCCAGGAACGGGGAGCGCTGGCTCTCGCGGTAGTTGACCCGCCCCAGCCGGCTCATGCCGTAGTCCATCACCATCGCGCGGGCGATCTCGCTGGCGCGTTCGAGATCGTTCTGCGCGCCGGTGGAGACGTCGGCGTAGATCATCTCCTCGGCGATCGTGCCGCCGAGGAGCACCTGGATGCGGCTCTCGAGTTCGCTCTGGGTGAGCAGATAGCGGTCGTCCTCCGGGCGCTGCATCGTGTAGCCGAGGGCGGCCAACCCCCGCGGGATGATCGACACCTTGTGGACCGGGTCGGTGTTGGGCAGGGAGAAGGCGATCAAGGCGTGGGCCGCCTCGTGATAGGCGACGCGGCGTTTTTCGTCCTCGTGGAGGACGCGCTTCTTCTTCTCGAGGCCGGCGGTCACGCGTTCGACCCCCTCGTTGAACTCCTCCATGCCGACCGATGTCTTGTTGTTGCGCGCGGCGAGGAGGGCGGCCTCGTTGACGAGGTTGGCGAGATCGGCGCCGCAGAATCCCGAGGTGATCCGCGCCACCTGCTCGAGATTCACCGACGGATTGAGCTTCACGTCGGCGACGTGCACCTTGAGGATCTCTTCCCGTCCGCGGACGTCGGGCCGATCGACGAGCACGTGGCGGTCGAAGCGGCCCGGGCGGAGCAGGGCGGGGTCGAGGGTCTCGGGGCGGTTCGTCGCCGCCATCACGATCACGCCGCTGTTGCTCCCGAATCCGTCCATTTCCACCAACAGCGCGTTGAGCGTCTGCTCACGCTCGTCGTGTCCACCGACGACGCTGGTGCCGCGCGTCTTGCCCAGTGCGTCGAGTTCGTCGATGAAGATGATGCACGGCGCCTTGGCCTCGGCCTGTTGGAACATGTCGCGCACCCGGGCCGCGCCCACACCCACGAACATCTCGACGAAGTCGCTGCCCGAGAGCCCGAAGAAGGGCACCCCGGCCTCGCCGGCGATCGCCTTGGCCAGCAGCGTCTTGCCGGTGCCGGGGGGGCCGACCAGCAGCACCCCCTTGGGAATGTGCCCGCCGAGCACCTGGTATTTTTCCGGGCTGCGGAGGAACTCGACCACTTCGCGCAATTCGTCGACCGCCTCGTCGATGCCGGCGACGTCGTCGAAGGTGATCCCCAGATCCTCCTGGGCGTACATCTTGCCGCGGCTGCGTCCGAAGGCCATCGGGCTGCCGGCGCCGCCGATCCGCCGCATCATCGTGAACAGCAGGAGCCCGAACAGGCTCGTCATCACCAGCAACGGCAGCCAGTTGCGCCACGGCGACGGCGCCGGCTCGTAGCCGTGGGTGATGCCCGCGGCGGCGAGGAGTTTGGCGAGCGA
>JBJSXB010000173.1:0-21347 GCA_046086245.1 Planctomycetaceae bacterium
GTGATCCGCCCCGACGGGCGTCTGTTCATCGGCGGGGCGGAGACCCTTCTCGGCGTCAGCGACGCCTTCGAGCGGGTCGAGGGGGTGGGGTGCAGTTCCTACCGGCCGAGGCCTCTGGCGGGGGGGCGGTCGCCGACGTAGTTTTGGGGAGAAGGCTGCCCCGGAGTGGTCGCCCGTCGCTCCTCGTCCCGGGCTGGACGCCGTGTCGCACGCACCTTCGTCGCGCGAGCCGATCCTCCGCGCCACGCGGTTCGTGGCCGACGTGCGCCGCCGTGTGGGCGGCGTGGTGGTGGGGCAGGATGAGGTGGTCGAACGGCTGCTCGTGGCGCTGTTCACGGGAGGCCATCTGCTCCTCGAGGGGGTGCCCGGGCTGGCGAAGACGCTGTTGGTCAGCGTGCTGGCGCGATCGATCGACCTCGGGTTCCAGCGCGTCCAGTTCACCGTCGATCTCCTCCCGGGCGACGTCACCGGGTCGGAGGTGCTCGACCCCAAGACCGGCTCCTTCCGCATCGTCAAGGGCCCGGTGTTTACCAACCTGCTGCTCGCCGACGAAATCAATCGGGCGGCGCCGAAGGTGCAAAGCGCGCTGCTCGAGGCGATGCAGGAGCGGAAGGTGACGATCGGCGCGCAGACGCACGCGCTGCCCGCGCCGTTTCTCGTCATCGCCACGCAGAACCCGATCGAACAAAGCGGCACCTTCGAGCTGCCCGAGGCCCAACTCGACCGCTTCATGCTCTGCCACCGCCTCGACTACCCGACTCCCGACGAGGAGCGGGAGGTGCTGCGGCGCAACGCCCGCCTCGGCGTCCGCCGCCTCGAGAGGGGCGCGGTGGCCCGGAGCGAATTCGACGTGCTCGAGCACGAACCGGTCGGTTCGATCGACGACCTGGTGGCGGCGATGGAGGCGGTGCAGGAGGTGCACGTCAGCGACGCCTTCACCGACCACTGTGTCGAGTTGGTGGGGCGCACCCGGCGCCATCCGGCGCTCGACCTGGGCGCGAGCCCACGGGCAGGCATCGCGCTGGTGAAGGCGTCGCGGGCGCGGGCTCTGATCCACGGCCGGGACCATGTGCTTCCCGAGGATCTCTTCGCCCTCGTCGACGACGTGCTCCTCCACCGCATCCGACTGTCCTACGAATCGCTCGCCGCCGGCGTCACCAAGGAGCACGTGCTCCGCGCGGTGATGCGGCCCGAGGGGGCCGCGGAGCCCGTCGCCGCCGACGGTCGATCACCGGGTTGACGCCGACGGTCACGGCTCGTGCGAGGCGCGTATGGACCTGCTCCTTCCCCCCGACCCACTGCTCGACGGCCGGCGCTTTCAGATCGCGATCCGCCGGCTCGCCGACAGCCTCGGCCACGGCACCGACCGCTCGATCCATCGCGGGCCGGGGCTCGAGTATGAGCAGTCGCGCGTCTACCAGCCGGGCGATCCGGTCAAGGCGATCGATTGGCGCGTCACCGGCCGCACCGGAAGGGTGCACGTCAAGGAATACGAGGCGCCGCGCCGCATCCCGGCCTGGATGCTCGTCGACACCTCGGCCTCGATGACGGTCGGATCGCGGCCGACGAAGTATGAGACCGCCGTCTGCCTCGCCGGCGGGTTGGCGCTCGCCTGCCTCGAACGCGCCAGTCCGGTGGGATCCCTCGGGGTCGGGGGGCGGAGCCTGCTGGCGCGTGCGTCGTCGTCGAAACTCGCGGTGTTGGGGTGGCTGCACCGATTGCGCCGCTACCGTCTCGACGAGCCGACGGCCCTGGCGGCGTCGTTGGCCACGCTCGATCCGCTGCTCGGCGAGCGATCGCTCCTGTTCGTGCTCTCCGACCTCCACGAGCCGGGAGCCGAGCAATGGCTCGCACGGCTCGCGCAGCGGCACGACGTCTGCATGCTGCTCCTCCGCGATCCGGTGGAACGCGGGCTGGCGGCCGGGTTTCTCCGGGCCCGCGAGGCGGAGACGGGCCGGTCGCTCACGACCCGCGGCGGCTTCGCCGCGCGCCTCGCCGAGGAGCGCCTGGCGGCGCTGACGGGGGCGCGGATCGACGGATTGGTGATCGACACCGACCGCCCGTACGCCGCCCGCCTCCGGCTCCTGTTGGCGCGACGGCGCCTCCTCGACGGAGGCCGGCGATGAACGAGGCCAGCCCCGCGCCCACGGCGACCGTCGGCCGCCCGCTGCGGATCGACGGATTGGTGCTTCCAGGCACGCGCCTCGAACCGCGGCCCGATCCGGCGCAGACCGCGCCGGTGGTGGTGCGGATCGTCGACGTCGCCCCGCACGGCGGCTGGCTGCGCTACGATCTGGAGGTGACCGGCCTCGAGCCCGGTCGCCACGACGTCGCCCCGTTCCTGCGCCGCGTCGATGGCGGCGCGACCGACGACCTTCCCGAGATTCCGCTGTCGGTCACCGGCCTGCTCGAGGCGGGTCGCCCGCGCGTCGCCGCCCCCGATCCGGTCGCCGTCGGCCGCGTCGGCGGGGCGACGGCGGTCGTCGCCGGCCTCGCGGCGGCGTGGTTGGCGGGGAGCGTGCTGTCGGTGTGGGGGCTGCGCCGCCGGTCGATGCGGTCGGCGGCCACGCCGGCCGCGAGGCCCGCCGACGAGTTGGCCGCCCTCGTTGCCCGGGCCCGCACGCGCCCCCTCGACACGCGCGAGATGGCGGCGGTCGAGCGCCTCGTGTACGACGCCTGGCGACGGGCGCTGCACGTGACCGACGCGGCGCCGCGCGATCTCGTGCGCCGGCTGCGGCGCGATCCCACCGCCGCCGTCGCCCTCGACCGGCTCGCCGGTTGGCTTCACGCGCCCCGGCCGGAGGTGCCGGCCGACACCGCCGCGTTCGTCGCCGCCCTGCTGCCGCCGGCGGTCGGCCCGGTCGTCGCGGAGGGACGATGAGCTTCACGACGCCCTGGGTGCTGGCAGCGATCGTCGTGCCGGTCGTGCTGCTGGCGCGCATCTGGCGGCGCGGCGGGGGGCGCCTCGTGCTCCCCTTCGATCACCAGCCGCGTCCCGACGGCCGCTGGCTCCGCCTCCTCGTCGACGCCGCTGAGAGCCTCCTCCCGCTGGCGGCGGTGATCGCGATCGTGATCGCCGCCGGACCGACGCGCACCGGTCAGCCGCAGACCCGCCGCCAACTCTCCAACATCGAGTTCTGCGTCGATGTCTCGGGCAGCATGGGCATGCGGTTCGGCGACGGCACCTGCTACGACGCCGCGATGGCAGCGATCGAAGGTTTTCTCGGCGCCCGCGAGGGAGACGCGTTCGGCTTGACCTTCTTCGGGTCGTCCGTGCTCCACTGGGTGCCGCTGACTACCGACACGTCGGCTGTCCGCTGCGCCATTCCCTTCATGCGACCCGACCGGGTGCCTCCCTGGTTCGGCGGCACGTTGATCGGTCAGGCGCTGCTCGCCGCCGCCGACGTTCTCGACCGCCGACCGGAAGGGGACCGGGCGATCGTGCTCGTGTCCGACGGGGAGAGCGCCGACCTCGACGCGGGCAACGTCGCCCGCGTCGTCGCCACGCTGCGGGCCAAGCGGATCGCCCTGTGGACGATTCACGTCGGCCCCGGCGAGATCCCCGCCGAGGTCGTCGACGTCGCCGCCGGCACCGGGGGGGCGGCGTTCTCCGCGGCCGACCCGGGGATGCTCCGCGAGGTCTTCGCGCGCATCGACGCTTTGCAGCCGACGCGGATGGTGTCGATCGCCGCCGAGACGATCGACGACTTCGCCCCCTGGTCGGCGGCCGGGCTCGCCCTGCTCACCGTCGCCACACTCTGTTCCCTCGGGGTGCGCTACACGCCATGGTGACGCTCCCGGTCATCCCCGTGCTGCCGACGGAGGACGTCGTCGTGGTGGCGGCGCTCGCCGCCGGCGCGACGGCCGTCGTGTGGACGATCGCAGAGTCGCTGCACCGCGCGCGGGTGGCGCGGGTGGCCAGCCTGGTGTTCGGCGCCGCGCGGATGCCGGCCGGCTGGGTGGCGGCCGCGCCGCTCCTCCGCGTGCTCGGCGCGGCGGCGGCGGTGTTCGGGTTGACACTGCTGGTGTTTCTCGCGCCGGCGGCCCACGGCGGCCGCGCGGTGGAGGCGAAGCGCGAGCGGAACCTGCTGGTGGTGCTCGACGTCTCGCCGAGCATGGAACTGGCCGACGCCGGGCCCAAGGGCGCGATCCGCCGTCGCCAGCGGGCCGCGGAACTGGTGCGCGACGTGCTCACGCGCGTGCCACCGCGGCTCTACCGGGTGAGCGTGGTGGCGGTCGCCTCGGCGGCGCTGCCGGTGGTGGAACGCAGCCGCGATCCGGAGGTGCTCGCCAACATCCTCGACGATCTTCCCCTCTCCTACGCGTTCCCCGCCGGCAAGACCGACCTGTTCGCCGGCCTCCGGGAAGCGGCCTGGATGGCGCGCGACTGGCGGCCGGGCAGCACGACGGTGTTGGTGGTGACCGACGGCGACACCGTGCCGCCGACCGGCTTGCCACGGATGCCGCCGAGCGTGTCGGGATTGCTGCTGGTCGGCGTCGGCGACCCGCAGGCGGGGCGGTTCATCGACGGCCACATGTCACGCCAGGACGCCGGCACCCTGCGGCAGGTGGCGGTGCGCTCGGGGGGGCTGTACCACGACGGCAACACCCGCAACATCCCCACCGACAGCCTCGTGGCGCTGGGCATGACGCCCCAAAGCCGGCTGCTCGAGCGGCTCGGTCTGCGCGAGGCCGCGATCGCGCTGATGCTGGCCGGTACGGCGTCGCTGGCGCTCCTGCCGGCGGCGCTCGAGCGTTTCGGCGCCGCGTGGCGACCCGGCGTGCGACGGACCGGTGCGGAGGCGATACTGTCCGGCAGGGCGCGGGCCGCGGCGGGCGGCCGCAGGTGAAGGGATTCGCAAGGGGGAGCGGAACGATGAAGGCGCTGGCGATCCTCATGTGGCTGTCGGTTCCGGCGGCGCTGGTGGCGTGGTGGCTCGGTCCCGGGGTCGACGCCCGCGCCCGCGACCGCGCGGCGGCGGCGGTGCGAGACGCCGAGCGATTCCGAACCGACGACCCGGCGGCGGCGGTGCAGGCTTTCGACGAGGCGCTGGCGGCGCTTCCCGACGCCGATCGACCGGCGGCCACGCGCCTTCGTCTCGAGCGCGCCAAGGCCCGGATCGACGCCGCGCAACTGGCCCAGGCGTCGCAGGAACTCGACGCCCTGGTGGAGGAACTGGCCGCCACGCCCGACGCCGATCCGGCGCTCGTCGCCGACGCCCACGACGCGCTGGCCACCAGCGATTTCTACGTCACGTGGCTCAAGCGTCTGGAAGGGATGCCGCGCGACGAATGGGAGCCGCACGCGGAGAGTGCACGGCAGTCGTGGCGCCGGTTGGCCGACGCCGCGGAGGCCCGCGGCGATGCCGTTGCCGCCACCCGTCACGCGGAGAACCTCGAGGCGGTGATCCGTCTGGCGCGGATGGATCCCGAAGCGCTCCAGGGGCAGCCGATCCCCAAACAGTGCCGCGGCTGCAAGGGCAACTCCTGCCGCTCGTGCAATCGCAAAACGAGGTCGCTCAAGCCCCCGACCGGCACGAATGACGCCCGTGGAGGCGGCGACGGCCCCCCTCCCGACCGTTCCGGCTCGTGAGCGACCAGCGCCGCGCCGCCGGCCACGAACACCCACCCGTGGAGACGCTTCCATGACGACGGCTGCAGGATCGACGAGGTCGCCGCCCCACCGGGTCGCCGCGGCGGTGGTGCATGGCACGGTGGTGATCGTGTCGCTGGTCGTGTCCGCCCGCCGGTCACCGGCGTGGCAGGTGGTGCCCGCCACGCCCGTCGTGCCGGCGGCCACGCTCACGCCGGCGACGGCCCGCCCCGCCGCCGTGCAAGGCGTGCCGGCAGCGGCAGTATCGCCGGCCGCGACAGCGCCCACGCCTGGGGCGGCCGCCGCGCCGAGCGCCGATGGGTCGGCGACCGTCGTCGAGGCATCGGCGGACGAGAAGTCCGAGGCACGGATCGCCAAGCTCTCGCAGGTGGTCTTCGATCGGCAGCCCGCGGTCGTGCTCCTCGGCGTGCCCGCCGCCGAGGTCCAGGCAACGCTCGGCGCCGCCACGAGCCGCCGCGGCCCAGGTGCCGGGGCCCCCGCCGCACCGGCCGAGCCGACCCCCGCCGCCGTGCCCGATCCGTTCGACACCGAGCTGGCGGCGTTCCGCGCCGACGTGCTGGCGGGGCGCTGGGGCGCGGCGGCGGCGTTTCTCCGCGCGCTGCCCGCGGCGGAGGCGAAGGCCGGATACGACCGGCTGCTCGAGCAATTCTCCACCCTTCCCACGGCGGAGCCGGGCCCCTCGGGGACGCCGCTCGAGCCGTCGACACCCGCGATCATGCTCGCCGACGTCGTCGGATTGGTGCGTGCGGCGCCGCTGCCGCTCGACGCCGACGGCGGCAAGCGGCTGGCGACGCTCGGAGGCATCGTGCGGCTGGTGGTCGGGGCCGGGGTCGAGCCGGGCGACGTGCTGTCGGCGCTGTTGCGAGACGGCGACGGTGCCGGAACGCCGGCATCGCACCGACAGGTGGCGACGATCCTCGCCGCGTCGGATCGGGCCGATCTCGTCGTCCCGTTGCTGCCGCCCCTGGAAGAGTGTGTCACCGCCCGCGACGCCGACGGCATCGACCTGTGGGTGCAGAGCCTCCAGGTGGCCCGGCAGCGGGACCCGAAGGCGGTCGGCCTCGACCGCCTCTGGGACACCGTCCAGCGCAGCCTCTCGGTCGACGGCCTCGCCGATGCCGATCGGCGCCGGGCGATCGCCCGGGCCGCGGCGCTCCTTCCGCAGCTCTCGCGCTCCACGGCGTGCGAGTGGATCACCGCCCTGGCCGCCGCCAAACCGGCGGCCGCCGCCGATCTGCTCGCCTTCGTCGCCGCCAAGGTCGCCAGCGGACCGGCGCTCGCGCCGCGCGACACCGCAGCGCGCCAGCGGTGGCTCGCTTTCCAGCGCGACGTGGTGGCCGGCATCCTCGCCGCCGCCGACGGGTCCGATCCGCGCTGGCGCGTTCCGCTCGAACTGGGGGCGCGTGGCTGGTCGGCCGAGGCACTGCTGTCGTTCGAGCACGACGAATCCGACAACGGTTTCCGGCGCGATCCCTACGGCAACATGTATTACTGGGAGGAGCAGGAGCTCGCCCAGCGGCGCGAGGCGCTGCCCCAATGGCCGGTGACGCTCGCCGATGTCCTCGAGGCGCGGCCGTCGGCGGAGTGGATCGCCCGCCTCGATCCCAGCGAACGGCCGGGGGTGGAGAAGGCGTTGGCCAAGGCGCTCGGCAAGGCGCGGCGGGCCGACGACGCGCTGGCGGTGGTCGAGCGGCTGGCGGCCACGCATCGGGACGCCGCGCGCGAACTGCTCCCGCTGCTCATCGACGCCTGGAAGATGACGCACGATCCCAACGACGAGCGGCGCCGGCAGATGCCGTTCTTCTGGTATTTCGGCATGGACCAGCAGCTCACCGGCATCCCGCTGTCGCGTTCGCTGCAGGAGCGGAATCTCGCCGAGCTCGAGTCGTTCGCGGGCCGCGTGCGGGCACTCGCACTCGGGCCGCTCGACGACGTGGCGCTCGTCGACTGTTTCACCACCTGCCACAGCGTCGCCGAGGTCTATCGGCCCGAGGCGATCGCGCGGGTGTTCGGGCCGGTGGAGACCATCTCCCCGCGGGCCGCGGCGCGGCTGGCGGAGAGCATGCGCACCAACCTTGCCGGCACCTGGCGGAAGCCGAGCACGCAGGAGCAGCAGAAGACGAAGCGGCGCGTGGCCGACATCCAGGCGGAGGTGCTCGCCGGCTATGCGACCGCGCGCGGTTTCGTCGCCGCGGCTCGGGCGCGGGGCGACCACTGGGCACTGGCGACCGCGGAAGCCGCGCTGGCGCACGACGAGAACGACTTCCGTGGCAAACTCGCCGCGTTTCCCGAGTTCACCGCGCGGCGCCGGGAGGCGCTCGATGCGTTCGCCGCCGCGGCACGGGACTACGCCGCCGCCAGCGCCACGTTGCCGCGCGACGAATGGACGACGGCGCCGTTCGAGACCTGGCTCCTCGCCGGCGCCGGCGCCTGCGACGCCGAGCGGATCGATGCCGATACCCTCGCCGTGGAGGGGGAGCCGGAGCGCGTCCATGCGGCCCTCGACGCCCTGCCCCCCGAGCCGCGCGACTGGCACCGGGAGCGGATGGCCACCGCGATCGTCAACCGGCTGTCGAAACTCGACCCGGCGGTGAAATACCGGGTGACGAAGGCCGGACTGGCGGTGGCGGGCGACGATCCCCGCGCGGCCTTGGCGCGACAGGTGATCGACTACTACGGCGATCTCGTCCGGGAGATCGAGTTGGTCACCGAGATCGACGGACCCGACCGGGTCGGTCACGGCCGGCCCTTCGGCGTGTTCGTCAGCCTGCGCCACACGCGCGAGATCGAGCGCGAGTCGGGGGGGTTCGGGCGCTACCTCCAGAACCAGCGTGCGTCGACCGGCTACGGTTTCAATTTCGGTCGGCCTCCCAAGGACTACCGCGATTGGTTCGAGCAGCAGGTCCGCCGCACCTTGGGCGAATCGTTCGAGGTGCGCAGCGTGACGTTCGAGACGGAGAAGGTGCAGAGCCGATCGGACGACCAGTACGGGTGGCGGCGGACGCCCTACGCCTACCTGCTGCTGGCCGCCAAGGATCCGAAGATCGACCGGCTGCCGCCGCTGCGCGTCGACCTCGATTTCCTCGACACCGCCGGCTATGTGGTGCTGCCGATCGGGAGCCAGGCGACGCTCCTCGACGCCGCCGCACCGCCGGCCGACCGCCCCTGGGAGAAGCTCGCCGTCACGCAGATCCTCGACGACCGCCGGGCCGCAGAGGGGACGCTGTCGCTCGAGATCCGCGCCACCGCCCGCGGCCTCGTGCCCGATCTGGAGACGATCCTCGATCCGCGCGTGCCGGGCTTCACCGTCACCGCGATCGAGGATCCCGGCGTCTCCGTGGCGCGGTTCGATCCGGAGTCGTCGCGCCCCGTGGTCGACACGGAGCGAACCTGGACGGTATCGCTCAAGCGCGCCGCCGACGCGGCGGGCACGTTCACCTTCCCGGTGCCGCGCGTCGAGACGGTCGAGCAGGTCCGCCAGCGATTCGTCGACGCCGATCTGGTGACCGCCGAGCCGACGGTCGATTTCCGCGGCCCGGTGCGGCGCGCGGGGGGCCGCATCACGCGCTGGCTCGTCGCCGCCGCCCTCGTGGCGGCGGGGCTGGCCGCGCTCGCGGCGCTGCTGCGCGGCGCACGCCGCCGCCGGCCTCCCGCGGTGGCCGCATTCACCGTCCCGGATCCGCCGACGCCGTTCGCGGTCGTCCAGCTTCTCCGTGATATCCAATCGAACGACGGCCTCGACGCCCGGGCCCACGACGAGTTGGCCGAATCGATCGCGCGGATCGAACGCGAGTACTTCGCCGGCGAGCGATCCGACGACGGCGACCTCGAGGCGCTGGCCAGGGGCTGGGTCGCCCGCGCCCGGCGTCGCCTTCCGGCGTCGCGCTGACGGGGGCGAGCGCCCCGCGCGTGTTCAGCCGGCCCCCTGCCACTCGACGCAGAGGATCGAGACGTCGTCGAGCGGGCCCTTCGGCCGGCACCAGGCCTGCACGCTCTCGAGCAACCGGACGACGTTGGTATCGACCGACTCGCCGCGGAGGGATTCGACCAGCGCCGTCATCCGCTCGTTGCCCATCTGCTCGAGTTTCTCGTCCATCGCCTCCGGCACGCCATCGGAATAGAGGATCACCCGGTCGCCGGGGGCGAGCTGCAGCGTCTCCTCGGTGAAGACGACATCGGGCACGAATCCGACGGGGAAGCTCTCCACCTCGAAGAGCTTGAGCGGCCCGCCGCGGGGCACGTGGAGCAGTGGGGGATGGCCGCCCGACACGAAGCGCAGCCGGCCGCTGGGCACGTGGAGGATGCCGTAGACGATCGTGAAGTAGAGACCGGCCTGGTTGTCGGCCTGGAAGAGGTTGTTGAGCTGGGTCACCACCTCGCCGGGCGGCACCACCACCGGCTTGCCCCCCGTCGGATCGGGGCGCAACAGCAGCGACGTGTCGGAGACGCGCGGCGTGAGAAACGCCCCCACCGTCACCGCCAACAGCGAGCTGGGCACGCCGTGGCCGCTGACGTCGACGACGAACATCCCCACGTGCTCCTCGTCGAGCGGGAAGATGTTGAGGAAATCCCCCGCCAGCTCGTTGCAGGGCACGTAGCGCCACGCGGCCGCGGTCGACGGGACCGCGAGCGCCGCTTGCGGCAGAAGCGACTGCTGCACCTTGGCGGCGGCGTTGAGGTCGCGTGTCATCCGCTTGTTGCTGCGATCGATCTGCTCGTTGACCGCGACCAGTTCCGTGTTGGCCTTCTGCAGCTGATCGCGGGCCACCGACAGCGATTGGTTGGTGGCGATCAGTTCCTTGTTCTTGGTGACCGCGTTCTCGAAGATCGACACGAGGAGATTGAGCACTTGCTGGCGCCCGGCGTTGACCTTGAACGTCTGCCCGGCGACCGTCACCTCCATCTCCCCGCCGGGCCCGGCGTCGGCCGCCTTGAGCGGCGTGGCGAGGAGCGAATCCATGCGCCCGAGGAGATACTCCGGCTCGTAGGGTTTGGTGACGTAGTTGTCGGCCCCGGCGTCGAGGCCGCGGATGATGTCGACGGGATCGCCGAGCGACGACAGGAGGATGAGCGGGATCGTGCGCAGATCGGGATCGGTCTTGACGATCTTGCAGAACTCGTAGCCGGTCATCTCCGGCATCTCGATGTCGGAGATGATGATGTCGGGGCGACGCTCGCGGACCAGCGCCAGCGCCTTGCCGCCGTCGGCACCCCAGCGCACCGTGTGGCCCGCCTCCGTGAGCCGCCGCTCGAGCAGTTTCGCCTGGATCTTGCTGTCCTCGGCGATCACCACGTCCACCGGATGGCGGGCCCGCGGTGGTGGTGGCGCGGAGGGTTCGGCTGAGGCCATCGCGGGTGGTCCGGGTGGGGCGGTCGACGGGGAGGCTGTGACGTTCGTCGCGGTGGAGGGCCCGTGTCGGGGCAGCGAGCCCGAGCGCCAAGCCACGGCCGTGCCCGAGCGCAGAAGCAAAAGCGCACGGTCACGGCCTCGGCGGCGCGTGCCGCGCGGGCCTTCTCAAGCGAATTTGGCCAGCGCTTCGGCCATGTCCTTGTGGATGGCGAACAGCTTGTTGAGGTTGGTGAGCTTGAAGACCTCGTAGATCTGCGGGTGGATGCTGCACATCTTCAGCCGCCCCTTGAGTGTCGTACCCACCTTGCGGTGGATCGTCCCCAGCAGGCCGAGCGCCGCGCTCGACATGAACTCCACCTGGCTGAAGTCGAGCAGCAGGTCGAGACCCTGCCGGTCGTTGATCAGCCGCAGCAACTCCACCTTGATCTCGTCGAGCGCCGTCTCGTCGAGGATCTTCTTGTCCTTGAACTTCGCGATCTCGACTTTGCCTTGCTTGGTGACGTCGATCCGGCGGAAGGCATCAGCGCTCATCGGCATCCTCGGGGTGCTGCGCGTCCGGCCGGCGGCCGGTCGCGTCGGAACGGATTGGCAACGGAAGGGAATGGGGGTGACGAAGCGCGTCGTCGGGCGGTGCCGACGAGGCCGGCCGGCGGAGCGGCGCGGAAGGGCTCCGATGGGGCAAGTGTAGCCGACGGCGCGGGGCCGCCGCGGCCCGCGTCGCCACGACGCCCGCCCGATCGAGCGGACTCACGAAAACCCCTCGACTGGAGGGGGTGGCGCGGCGTCCTTCGGGGATCTCCACAGCTCCCGAAGACCGAACACCGCCGTCCCCGACACCAGCACCACCGCCGCCAGGAGGAGCGCCTCGCGCGTCGAGGTGCCGAGGACGAACAGCCATCCCCCCAGGGCGATCAGGCTGGGAAGGGGATAGAACCACATCCGAAACGGCATCTGCTCGGCGGAAAGTCGACGGCGCAGCAGGTGCAAGCCGACGATCTGCCCGATGAATTGCACGACGATCCGCACCGTGACCGCGGCCTCGATGACGCGCGGCAGCGGCCAGTAGCAGAAGACGGCCGTCAGCAGCCCGAGGCACACCAGCGCCGCCCACGGGTAGTGATGGACCGGATGGATGCGGGCGAAGATCGGGAGGAAGTCGCCCGCCCGGGCGGCCGCGTAGAGTACCCGCGAGTACCCCAACTGGATGGCGAACAGGCAGGCGGCCACCGTCCAGAGGATGAGCAGCGTGAACGCCACCGCCACCGGGCGGCCGTAGATCGTCTCCATGAACTCGGCGGCGACGTTGGGCGACTCCATCGCCCGCTGCCAAGGCACGACCCCGATGATCACCGTGTTCATGCAGAGGTAAATCAGCGCCACGACGACGATCGAGATCACCACCGCCCGGGGAATCGTCCGGCCCGGCTCCACCACCTCGTCGCCGAGGTGGCAGACGTTGTAGTAGCCGAGATAGTCGTAGATCGCGATCAGCATCGCCGCCCCGAGGCCGGAGAAGAACCGTCCGTCGAGCCGGAACGCGTCGGGGGGGAGGGTGATCAGTTCCGGTCGGAAGTTGAGCAGCCCCGAGACGATCACCACCGATACGGTGACGATCGTGCCCGCCGCGAGCACGACGCTCAACGGACCGAGGAATCCGATCGGTCGCGCCAGCACCGCCGTCATCGCCAGCACCGCGACGGCCGCCAGCGTCGCCGGCCCGCCGGGCAGCGGCCAGTCGGGCAGATCGGGGCGGATGTACCGCAGGTAGTCGATGGCGCCGATGTACCCCGAGGCCATCTCCAACGTGCCCGACACGGCGAATTGCCACACGAAGAGGAAGGGGAGCAGCCGTCCGAGGCGCGTGCCGCCGTAGATCCGCGCGAGGAAGTGGTACGAACCGCCGCTTCCCGGCAGCGCCGCGCCCAGTTCGCTCCACACCAACCCGTCGCAGAACACGAGCACGGCGGCCACGATCCAAGCCACGAGCGCCTGCGGGCCGGCCATCGTGGCGATGAACAGCGGGATCGTGATGAATGGCCCGATCCCCACCATGTTGGCGACGTTGAGCGCCGTCGCCTGCCACAGGCCGATGCTCCGTCGCAGGGTCGGAGTGGGTGGGTCGGCCATCGCCATGCGCCTCGGCGGTCCGTGCGGGGCACGCGCGTGCCGGTCGCGCGTCAGGGGATGCCCGCCGCGTCGGCGGGCCGCGTCGGGGCGAGATGTTCGTCGAACCAGGCGACCATCGCCTGCACCGCCTCGGCGAGATCCTTGCCCTGGAACCCGTGGCCGGCGTTCTCCATGACCAGCAGTTTCGATCCCACACCCTGGGCGGAGAGCGCCTCGTGGATCTTGCGGCTGTGGTCGGCGGGCACCAGTTCGTCGCGGCCACCGGCGATGAGCAGGGCGGGGGCGTCGTCCTTGCTCACGGCGAGCAGCGGCGACATCCGCGCCGCCTCGGGCTGGTCGAGATCGAGCGCCGGGAATCGCTCGTACTGTTTGTCGTGGCCGGGCGCGCTCCAGACGACGTGACGGAGGTCGGTGGGGGCGACCCACGCGCACACCGCCCGCACCCGGTTGCTCGCCCGGAGCACCGGATCGTCGGCGTCCTCGTCGCCGTCGTCGGCGGTGGTGGCGAGCATCAGCGAGAGATGCCCCCCGGCGCTCATCCCGAACACGCCGATCCGCCCCGGATCGACGCCGAGCCGGTCGGCGTGATGGCGCACGTAGCGGACGCAGCGGCGCACGTCGTCCACCGCCTCGGGGATGCCGAACTTCGGGCTGCTGCCGTGGCGCACGGCGATCACGGTGTAGCCGCGGTCGGTGAGCGGGGCGAACATGCCGCGCGCCTGTTCCGGTGGGGCCCAGGCGGAGTACCATCCGCCGCTCACCATGAACAACAGCACGGCGCCGTTGGGATCGCGGGCCGGTCGGTACATGTCGCAGGTGAGCGCGAGCCCGTGCTTGTGGCCATAGACGATGTCGGGAGTGATCGTCGCCTCGTCGGCACGGGCGGCGACGGTACTCGCCCCGATGGCGATGGCGAGAACCCAGGGCCGCGCCGCCGACTGCTCCCTTGCACGCATGGGCTCGTCCCTCCAGGGTGTCCCTCGCGGATGGCGGGGCCTCTCCGCCGTCGGGGCCGGCGACGACGGGCTCCCGCCCGCGGGCGGGGCGACCGACGATCGACTCAGCCCTCGACGGCGGTACCATACCACGGTCAAAATGCCGCCTGGAACCCGCCAAGCTGCGGGCGGTGACGACCACGGTGCGGATACGCCCCGTGATCCCGCGTTGATCGGCCGTTCCCACTCCTCGGCCCGAGGATCGTGTGTCCGGCCGTGCCGCCCTCGTGGCGGACCCCTCCCACCCGTCAGCGGAAACCATCGATGTCCCCACCGATCACCCTGCTCATCGCCTACCCGAAGGCGGTGATTCGTGCCGGCCTGCTGAAGATGCTCGAGGGGTCGGGGATCCGCGTGGTGGGGGAGGCGAGCCACGCCCGTGAAGCGGTGACGATGGCACGCAAGGTGGAGCCCGACGTCGTGCTCGTCGACGCCATCCTGCCCGGGGTCGACAGTTTCGACGTCGTCCGCAAGTTCCGGGCGACCGTGCCCGACGCCAAGTTGCTGGTTCTCTCGGCGGTCGACAATCCCACCTACATGGCGCGGGCCCACGCCGCCGGGGCGAGCGACTATCTGCTCGAAGAGCTGTCGGCCGACGAATTGGTCGGTGCGATCCGCAACGCCGTGGCCGGCAAGCCCCCGGCCCGGGGTGGTCGCTACACGGCGTTCCTCGCCGGCTTGGAGAAGCGCGACGAGGCCGGTCTCGCGTCGGGCAAGTTGACGCCGCGCGAGCAGCAGGTGCTGCGCCACATCTCGCTCGGGCTCCCCAACAAGGAGATCGCCTCGTCGCTGTCGATCAGCGTCGAGACGGTGAAGGAGCACGTGCAGAACATCCTCCGCAAGATGGGGCTCAAGGACCGCACCCAGGCGGCGGTCTGGGCGGCGCAGCAGGAACCCGCCTGACGGCCGCCCGCCCATGCTGCAACTGCTCGTGCGCCACGGCGAGAGCCTGTCGAACGCCGAGGGCAGGGTGCAGGGTCAGTCGGACGTGGCCCTCTCCCCGCTGGGCCGCGTCCAAGCCGGCGCGGTTGGAGCCTGGGCACGCTCGTTCAGCGCCGGCGGCGAGGGGCCGATCAGCGAAATCTGGTCGAGCCCGCTCGTGCGCGCGCGGCAGACGGCCGACATCGTCGCCGCCGCGCTCGGGCTGCCGGTGCGGTTCGACGACCGCCTCAAGGAACTCCATGCCGGCGTCTTCCAGGGACATCTCTGGTCGGAACTCGACTGGTGGTTTCCCGAAGCGGCGGCGCGGTGGCGGGCGGGCGATCCCGACGACCCGATCCCCGGCGGCGAATCGCGCCGCATGCTCGCGGCGCGCGGGCGCGCGGCGCTCGAAGAGCTCGCCGGCCGGCCGGTCGGCTCGATGCTGGTCGTCGCCCACGGCGGGCTGCTCACCGCCACGCTCGGCTGCCTGTTGGGGGGGCACGATCCGCTCCTGGCCGGCGTCGCCAGCCGCCCGTTCACTCGACTGCCCGCGCTTGCCAATGCCTCGATCACGCGCCTGCTGTGGCCGGGACCGCGTCTCGATCGCTTCAACGACACGACGCATCTGTCCTCCGGCATCGTCGCCGGCACCGCGGGCGGAGACGGCGCGTGATCGGCCGGCGCGCGGTCGCGCCGCGGTCGATTGTGGTACGCTCGCCGGGTCGTCTCCCAGGGTCGCCCTCCGGCCGCCCGCTGCCGCCGGGTGTCCGTGATGCCGAGTGATCCCACCGCTTCGTCGTCGGCTGCCGATCCGTCGTTCGTGCAGGTGCTGGGGCGGATGGTGGAACTCCTCGATGGCCGCCTCTCGCCGGCGCAGCGCGGCCAACTGGCCGGGGCGATGCCCGACATCCTCTGGGAGTTCCCCGATGTCGGTGGCCGCCTCCATCTGCGGGCGACCGAGGCCGGCCTGCGTGTCGCCCCCCCCGGAGCCGATCCGCCGTTCGTGGTTCGGATGCCGCGCGCCACGCTCGAGGATGCCGCCTTCGGGCGGCGGTCGCTGGGGTCGTCGTTCCTCGCCGGTCGGATCCATGTCCGCGGGATGAACCCGTTGCGGCTGCGGGAATTCATCATGCTCGTCGATCCGCTCCTGAACAGCTACCGCGAGGCCCACCGTGAGTGCGTCTGCCCGTCGCCACCGCCTGTTTCGTGACGCCGACGCCGACCCGGCGGCGCTGGCCGGCTGCACCGTGGCCGTGCTCGGCTACGGCCTGCTCGGCCGGCCGCTGGCACTGAATCTGCGCGACGCCTTCACCGCGGTCCCGACCGCGGCGCTGGCGATCGGCAGCGACGACGACCCCTCGAGCGCCCGCGCCGTGGCCGACGGCTTCACGCCGACGAGCCTCGAGACGGCGGCCGCCGCGGCCGACGTGGCGCTGGTGATGATCCCCGACGAGGCGCAGCCCGAACTCCTCCCCGGGCTCATGGCCCGGCTCCGTCCCGGTGCCACGCTCGTGTTCGCCTCCGGCTACTGTCTCGCCTGGGATCTCGTGCAGCCGCCGCCGGGGATCGACGTGGTGCTGTTCGCGCCGCGGATGGGCGGGGATGCGATCCGCGAGCGGACGCTCTCGGGCCGCGGTTATCTCAGCTACCTCGGGGTGGAGCGCGACGCCGGTGGCCATGCCTGGCCGCGGCTCTTGGCGGTGGCGCGGGCCTGCGGGTCGCTGCGCCACGGCGGCCTGGAGATGACGGCGCGTGAGGAAGCGCTCCTCGACCTGTTCATCGAGCAGGCGGTGGGGCCGTGGATCGGTGCCGCCGTGCTCTCCGCCTTCCATGTCGGGATCGAGGCGGGGCTGCCACCGCTGGGGTTGCTGCTCGAGATGTACCTCTCCGGCGAGATGAGCGAGACGTTCGCGCAGATGGCGGCCGACGGGTTCCTGCGATCGACGCGTGCCCACGGCTACGCCGCCGCCTTCGGTGGGATGACGCGGGCGCTGGCGATCGACCGCGAGCAGATGGCGACGATGATGCGCGAGGTGTTCGCCGACATCGACTCGGGCGGCTTCGCCCGGTCGCTCCAGGAGGAGCACCAGAGCGGCTATCCCTGCCGGCCGTTCCTCGAGCAGGTGGTCGCCGACGAGGATCTCCTCAACGCCACCGAGGACGACTACCGTCGGCTGCGCGGGGAGTGAGCGAGGGGCCGCGGGGACCGGCGTGGGTCGCCCCCGGTGGAGTCGTCGTGCGTGCCCGCCCGGCCGGCCGTGCCGCGGCCTGCTATCCTCGCGACAGGATGGCGGGCCCGCGGTGGGCCGGCGGGCGGGGAACGTGGGAATGGCGCGCGAGTGGCATTACGCGATTGGTGGCACCCGCGCGGGGCCGGTCGAACCGGCCGACCTCAGGGCGCTCGCCGCCACCGGCCAGCTCGGCCCGGACGATCTCGTCTGGAAGCCGGGGCTCGCCGAGTGGGTCGCGGCGCGGAGCGTGCGCGGGCTGTTTCCCGGGGCGGTGCCGCCGCCGCTCCCCGCCGCCGTGCCGGCTGCCCCTGCCGACGGCGGCGAGATGCTCGCGTGGCGCGGCCGGCCGTCGCAGGTGGTGAACCTTCCCTGGTTCCTCCTCGCCATCGCCTTCTGCTGGTTGATCCTGCCGGTGCTGGTGGCGATGTGGCGCTTTCTGGTGGTGCTCTGCACCCGTTATGAGCTCACCACCGAACGCCTCCGTCGCACCAGCGGCGTTTTCTCGCGGATCACCGAGGAGATGGAGCTGTACCGGGTGAAGGACACGCGGCTATCCGAGCCGTGGTGGCTGCGGCCGTTCAAGCTCGGCGACATCGAGCTGGTCGCGTCGGACGTGACCACCCCGCGGCTGGTGATCCGCGCGATCCCGATCGCGACGGCGCGCGGGCTGCGCGAGACGATCCGCGGCGCGGTCGAGGGGCTGCGCGGCCGCAAGGGGGTCCGCGAGATCGACGCGACGTGACTCGGCTCCGCGCCGAGACGGCGCGGAGCCGGCAAGCGCCGCGACCGGCCTGATTGAGCCCCTTTCCCGGGGCCTGTATGATGGACACCCGTCCATTGCAGGGGCAGGCTTTCGGGGTCCACCGATGAACGCCGACACGATCCGCGAATACATCCGCCGGCAGCCGTTCGAGCCGTTCGTGATCCGGCTGTCGAACGGCGAGAGCCACGAGGTCCGGCATCCGGAGTGCGTGTTGCTGATGAAGACCAAGGTTCTCGTCTACTACCCCGACGACGATCGGAGCGTGATGTGCGCGTTGATCCACATCAACTCGGTCGAGTCGCTGCAGCGCACGTGACGCCGGCAGAGCGGCGCCGACCGTGGGGGTTCCCGGTGACCGGGGAAATCGTCAGAGCGTGGCCATCGGCGACGTCCTTGTTCTCCATCATGGGACCCGCGAAGCCCCTCCGCCGTCGCCCTCGCATCGGCCCGTCGCACCTGTGTGCGGGTCGATGCGAGGGCAGAGGCGCGAGGGGCGCCCCCTCTGTCGAGCCCGAGCGGAGGCTGCGACTCATGCATGCCGCGCAGAGCGGCGCCGACCCCTCGGCGTTCCCACCGGCCCTCGGCGTTCCCACCGGTCGGCCAAGCTGAAGAAGGCCATGGATGGCTTCTTCAGCGCTCTCTTCAGAAAACGTACTCGAGCCCGAGCGTCAGACCCTGGGCCCAGAAGTCGGTCGTCCGCAGTTGGAAGGTGGGGGCTGGCGGGCCCACGAGCGTGCCCGGGGGAAACTGCGACGGGTTCACCGCCGGATCGACCTGCTCCCCCGCCCGCGCGACCTGCGACCACCAGATGCAGGTGTAGCCGACCGAGCAGCGTAGTTGCGGGAGGATGCCGTAGTCGACCGCGACCCCCACCTCGCCGACGGCGGCGAACACGCTCGACCAGGTGGAGCCGGAGTTCGTCGGCTGGGCGAGCACGCCACCGGGGGTGCTCGAGACGAGCGTCGAGGTGGTCGTCCCGTCGGCGTTTTGGACCGTCTGCGTCGCCTGCGTGAGACCATTGATCGAGGTGCCGATCCCGGTGGCCCCGAAGCCCACCTTGCCGGTCGCCTGCAGCCCCCAGCGGTGGTGCCACCAGCGTTCGATCAGGCCGAACTCGCCGCCGTGGAATTGGTTGACCACGTTGAATTGATCGACGCTGCCGACCGACAGCTGCGGAAACCCGCCCGGCGTTCCGGTGGAGATGATGTTGGTCTGTGAGACGCCGAGGCGGTCGATGAGACCGAAGTAGCGGTAGCCGCCGACGACATAGCGGCGGTGGAACAGATCGCAGACCAGCGAGTGCCGCAGCAGCACCTCGGCGCCGTTGAAGAGGCTCGTCTCGCCCGCCTGGATCGATTGTGCGAGCAGCGCCGGATCGGCGGGCACGGCACCGGGAAAGGGCACCACGAGCGCGGCCTGTGCGCCGGTGACGGAGTCGACGTAGGGCCGCGCCAGCAGCGCCCCGTCGGCGTTGCCCACCACCACCCCCGGCCGTGCCAGCGCCAGCTCGAGGTAGCTGGCCTCGATGCCGTCGAGCTGTCGCGGGTCGAACCACACACCGACGGTGAACCGCCCGCCGGGGCGCAGCGTGCCCGGGGCGTCGCCGCCACCGAAGAGGATCGAGGTGCCGGGCTGGCCGATGATCCCGGCGCTGGCCGGCGCCGTGCCCGCCGGACTGGCGGTGGCCAGCGGCGGGATCGTGTCGGCCGACGTCGCCCAGAGGAGCAGTTCCATGCTCGACCAGAGCGTGCCCATGTAGCCCATGCGGAACATCCGCGTGTGGTCGCGGGTGCACCAGCACTGCCCCGGGGACTTGTGGTAGGCGTACTCCCCCGGACCCATCCAGGCGGGATCGACGAGATTCCGGTCGCAGGGAGACGGCCCGAACGGTTCGATGAACCAGGCGAGCCGATGGTCCGGATCGGCCTCCTCGAACGGCGGCGCGCGGGCCGGATCGAGTCCGCCGCGGGGGCGTAGATCGTCGGGGATCGAGAACGGCTCCGCGCCGCGGTCGTCGTCCCCGATCGAGCCGGGGTAGCCGAGCGGATCGGCGGCGGAGGCGACGGCGAGCCAGCCCGTCAGGGCGAGGGCCCCGGAGCACCACCGTAGCAGCCGTGTCGCCGATTGCGTCATCGAGCCCGTCCCGCGGGAAGTCGGGGTCAGCGCCGCGGAGGCGCCGGATGGGAGCCCGACCGGAGGGAGGTATCGGTTGAATCGACCATGACGGGTGAGTCGGCTTTGCCGCGATCCTCGTGGGCCATGCAGCTTGCCCGAATTCTCCAGCTCAAGGAATCGCTAAAGATGGGGCGGCTGTGGCGACGATGCTCCTCCACGAGGGTTCGTCGCCCCGGCGCCGCCGGGACCGCGCGGCCCGGGTGTCTCCAGGGGGGCCTGGAAGCACCGCCGATGTCCCACCGGTCGCCTGTCGTCGCGACGACCTGGCTGCTCGCCACGCTGTGCCTGTGCACGGCGGCGGGGGGCTGCTCGCGCGGACGCTATTACCTGCAGGCCGACCGCGAGGTGAGCACGCTGCTCGCCGAGAAGTCGTGCGACCCGCGTTGGAATCTTCCCACCAACTTCACGGTGCGGATGGATCCGCGGAGCCGCTACTACGACGAGTACAGCCAGATTTTCCCGCCGATGCCGCCCGACGACCCGACGTCGCACCGCTACATGCACTGCGTCGACGGCAAGCTCGGCTGGCCGCGCTGGCACGCCAACGGCGACCGCACCGACCTCGAGAACGGCAGCTGGCGCGACCGCATCGGTGATTTCGCCGAGATCACGCCGGGCGGGGCGATCCGCCTCGATCTCCCGACCGCCGTGCGCCTCGCCTACCTCAATTCGCTCGACTGGCAGGACCAGTTGGAGACGCTCTACCTCTCGGCGCTCGACGTGAGCACCGAGCGCTTCCGGTTCGACGTCCAGCTGTTCGGCGGCAACGACACCGTCTACGCCAATCGCGGGCCACTCAACAACGCCGGCCCCTCGACCACCTGGTCGACGATCTCCGACCTCCGCATCCGCAAGTACTTCGCCAGCGCCGGTACGCTCGGCGTCGGGCTCATCAACTCGGTGATGTGGCAGTTCGCCGGACCGGACAAATACAACAACGTGTCGCTGGTCAACTTCAACCTCGTCCAGCCGCTCCTCCAGCGCGCCGGCCGGTCGATCGCGCTGGAGCCGCTGACGATCGTCGAGCGGGCATTGCTCGCCAACCTGCGGACGTTGCAGTTCTACCGGCAGGGGTTCTTCCTCCAGGTCGCCTTCGGCGGTGCCGCGCCGCAGCAGCTCCAGCGCCGCGGCGGCTTCTTCGGTGGCACCGGCTTCACCGGCTTCACCGGCA
>JBJSXB010000174.1:0-14606 GCA_046086245.1 Planctomycetaceae bacterium
CTCGTGGACCCAGCTCCATTCCCGTCACCGACTCCCCATCGCGCCAGCATTGCCTGACGGGCGAACCCCCATCGATTTTCCCCGTCACCAATTCCACGTCACCATCGGGTTGCCCATCACCAACAGCCTGCCCGACTTGGATCGATCTGCATCCACCTACCGGGTCAGCCATTGGGTCAGCCGCCGGTCTTGATCGACGGCATACGCCGAGCGATTGCCACCGCGCCTTCAGTCTACACGCTGGTCAATGGGAGGCTCCTGATGCCGACGGCGGGCGACAGGACCCACTTTCCCCGCAGTCCATGCCATCCCGACGAACCGCAAGGTCCCTCCGGTGGCCCCCGGAAAGCCCATCCGATTGAATCGGTCGCATGAGCCGGTCGCGCCCGGCACCCCGCGAGGCCCATATCCCCACCGAACCGACACGCTCCGCCTCCTGCTACCATACTCGCTTGACGGTGTATCTCCATCGATCCTTGCGGCCCGGGGGACACCGCCGTGGTGCATCACGGCCGACCCCGGCTGGGCTGCCCGGGTCTATCGGAACCATTTGCCACAGCGGTGGCCCGCCCCCATCGCGACGGTCCGTGCGGCCCATGCAGTTCAACGACCTGAGCGCATCCGACCCGGTCGACCACTCTCGGTCCTCCCCCCGCCCGCCCGCGACGGGACCAGCGCGAAGCGAACGCGCAATCGATCCGCCGCCGACATCTTCGCCGTCATCGATCGGCGCCGCGGGAGTGAAGCCGGCCGTGGGGCTCGCACGATTCACGCGGGGATGGGGCGGAACGCTCGTGCGCGTGGTCGGCACGGTGGCCTTGATGGCCTTCGCACTTCGCGCGGTCGAATGGAAGGAGATGGCAGCGATTCTCGGCGGCGTCGACTGGCGCTGGTGGATGCTCGGTGTCTCCGCCGGCCTGATGGTCCAGGTCGTCGCCGCCATCCGCTGGTCGGCGGTCGCCCGGCCGATCGGATTCGATCTGCCGCGGACGACGTTCGTCCGGCGATTCTTCGAAGGAGCGTTCTTCAGCCTCTGTCTCCCCGGCTCGATGGGGGGCGATGTCGTGAAAGCCTGGCGGTTGTCCGACACCACCCGAGGGAGGCTGCTCGCCGGTTGCACCATTCTCGCCGATCGTTTGACCGGGTTCATCGCCCTGGCGGTTCTCGCGGTCACGGCGCTGGTATCCCAGCAGTTGCGGCTCTCGACCTTCGCCGCGATCGGAACCGGCGTCGTGATGCTGCTGGGCGCGATGCTCGCGGTCGCATGCGCGGTGGGCATGCTCGACCACGTGCTCGGTTGGCTTCCCGAACAGCATCGGGTGCGCCGGTTCCTCGGCCATCTGCTGCCATACCAAACCAACCCCTCGCTCCTCGTGACGGCGATCGCGTGGAGCATGATCGTGCAGATGGGGGGGGCATTCGGCGTCGCGTTGGTGGGCCGCGCCGTGGGCGCGGATCTGCCGCTCTCGACCTGGTTCAGCTCCATCCCGCTGGTGGCGTTGGCGATGGTGCTGCCGATCAGCATCAGCGGCGTCGGCGTGCGTGAGGGGGGGTTGGCGGTGCTGCTCGCGCCCCACGGGGTGTCGAGGGAACAGGCCGTCGCGATCGGTCTGCTGTGGTTCACCACCTCGATCGCCTGCGGCCTGGTGGGCGGATTGTGCTTCCTCGCCGACCGGCGGCCAACCGGCGGCACGACGCCGACGTCGCCGGCATCACCCGCACCCGGCATCACCCGCACGCAGCGGTGACTGATCATCGAGCCGACCGTTTCACTTTCACTCGGATTCACTTTCACTCGGACCGCTGACGACGATCCTCGAGGAGGATCCCGGCGATCGACTTCGCGTCCTCGATCCGACCGTCGAAGCACATCGCGACCGCTTCGTCCCAGGGCACTTCCCGCGTGCGGATATCCTCCCCCGGCTCGAGCGCCTGCGGGCCGGCCATCAAGTGGTCGGCGACGAACAGGTGCATCCGCTCGCGCAAGATCCCCGGCGACATCCAAAAACTGCCCAGCGAGACGATGCGCCCCGCCCGATAACCGGTTTCCTCGGCCAACTCCCGTGTTGCGGCTTCGATCGGCGGCTCCGACCGATCGAGCGTTCCCGCGGGCAACTCCAGGAGCGTCTTGCCGACCGCCGCCCGGAACACCTCCACCAGGCACACGTGCTTCTCCGACGTGCGTGGAATCACCACGACGCTTCCCGGATGATCGACCACCTCGCGCACGTGCACCGTGCCATCGGCGCCGTGCTGCTCGACGCGCACGACCCGGAACCGCCGACCGGTGAACAACACGTGTCCGCCGGGTTCGCCAGCATCGGTCATCCCATCCCTCCTCGTCCCCGGTCGTCCCCAATCGCACCATTCGATCCCCGGTCCGAACACGAGCGGCCGGCGGGATCGATGCCGGAATCGACATCCGCACACGGCCGTGCGGCCCGCCCGTCGATCGTGAGCCGGCTCCCCTCGCCCAGCGCGCGACGTGCCACGATCGCCAACGCCATTCCGCTTCCATCTGCGGTGCGACACGCGCTGGTAACCCGGCCCACGACCTCCCCGCCGCCGCCTTGATTCCGCCCCTCGACGGCGGCGCCGGGTGCGGGAACGTGATCGCCGCACGTCAGGCGCACGAGGAGGCGATTCACGTGCCCAAGGGCGTCGATCCGCGCGACCGTTTCCTGGCCGAGGTAGCAGCCCTTCGTGAACGAGATCGCCCGGGCATCGCGGCCCAATTCCTGCGGCAGCGTGCCGGCGGGGATGTCGTGCGGTGCGGGATACGCATGCGCGATCCGGGCGGCCTCGACCAGCGCGGCTTCGAGCCGCGGCGGTCCGGCACGAGTCAGCCGATCGTGAACCGATCCGAATGCGGCGGATGGGATCTGGAACAAGCGTGCGGCTGGCCAGATGCCAGCGACGTCGAACTGACGCTCCAGGGCGTCTCCGGCATCGACCGCCCGATCGTCCGCCGCATCGCCGGGCATCAGTTCGCCTGCCAACCATGCGATCGCGTCTGCCCCCACGGCGACGCATGCAGATCGCTCCGCCGAGTCGTCGACGATCGCCAGGCGCTCGCGGATGTGATACCGCTCGAGGTGTGCCGCGAGATCGATACCGATACCGGGGTCGCCGTCGATGATCACGCCATCGGCCGTGCGCAACATCCGGACGATCGCCAGGACATGGCCGCGCGGGTCGAGCACCATTCCCTCACGGCTCTCGCCGCTGGCGAGGCTCGCGACGGCCGCGGTCGTGAAGCCGTCGACGAAGCGGACCGCATCCGGTCCCCGTACCGTCACGCTCGTGCGGCCGGGAGAGGAAAACCACCCGGTGACAGGTCGCCGGCCGCCGCCAGCTCGATCGGCCGGCGGGTCCGCCGGAGGCTGCTCCCTCATTCCCATGCACTCACCTTCCGGTCACCCGCTCCTCCGTGTCCGGAAGCGGACGATGGTCGCGTCGAACCGATCCGGCTGCCGTCGGGAACCTACCAGCCGTCGGCCGGACGAAAAAATCGCCGAAAAAATAATTCGGACGGCTCCGAACGATCCGCCGACGGGCTGCGTAGATCGTCTCGTCCGCTCGACTCGGCTCCCGGCATCACCGCCGATCCCGGAATGCGTCGAACCGAGTGGATCGCGACGGGCCCCGCTCGCGGGGTCAGGCCAGGGTTCGCCGGTGATTCGGCACTGCTCCGACGGGATGTTCCCGCCGGGCATTCCGTTCGTCCGACCGCGATCGCACTGCGCGCCGTCCATGTCGGCTGAGGCCCTGTTTGCGGGAAGGGGGTGAGGGATGGCGACCGTCGGTTACGAAAGCCATTGCCGGGACGGATTCGACGATGATGACGGTGGGTTTCCAGGGCGTCTCACGGACGTCCACGGTGGCCGGCCGTCGGGCATGCTCCGCGTGGACCGCCTCGACGACCATGCCCGTCCGCGCGTCACGCGCCGCGTCGCCCGGCCGAGCAAAGACTTGCATCGCATCGCCGCCGTGCGCGAGCAGCAGGGGGTCACGCAGCGCAATGTCGCGCGCCGTTTGGGCATCGAACTGGCGGTGGTGCGCCGACAGGAACAGCCCGATTGCGACCTGCGGATTTCCGACTTGATGCTCTGGCAGCAGGTGCTCGAGGTGCCGATCGCCGACCTGCTGGTCGAAGGCGAGGGGCAGCTCTCCGGTCCGGTGTTGGCACGGTCGCGGATGGTGAAACTGATGAAGACCGCCGCGGCGATCCGCGAGCAGGCCGCCGGAGGCGCGATCGCCAAGCTCGCCGACATGCTCATCAAGCAGATTCTCGAGATCATGCCCGAACTCGAGGATGTCACGCCGTGGCATGCGGTGGGACAGCGCCGCACCCTCACCGAATTGGGGCGGACCGCATGCCAGACGATCTCGGAGGACGCCCTGCGCCGCGGCGTGCCGTGAGGCGTCGGCGGGTGCTGGCGACGCCGAGGTTCCGGCTTGATTCGCGATCGGTGCGCGAACTACGATCCTCGGCGTGATGGCACCGAACCTGTGACCTCGAGGCGTGGCGTGTTCTCGCTGCTCGGCGTACTCGTGATTTCGCTGATCCTGTTCTTCGCGGTCGCGATCACCGCCCGGCTGATCCTCGGCAAGTGACCCGGTCGGAGCGGCGACGGGACGACGGTCCGGCCCGTGGCTGGCCCGCGATCATCCCGGGGCGATCAAGCTTCGGCCTTCAGTCTCGCGCATCGCGGAGCGGATCCGGTCGCGCTCGGCTCCCCTTGGCGGGCGGGACCGCGGTGGAATCCCGATGGTCCCATGCGTGCCCGTTCGACCGGCCGCCGATGGCACCACGGACGAGGACCAGTCCGAGCAGGCCCACCACCCCCGCGAATACGAACCACGCGGTGACCGCCAGCCCGAAGTAGTCGCGTATCCAGACACGCAGCGGCGGTTCGAGGCTGCGCGGGACCTTGCGGCGGACAGGCCCCGCGCCGTCGGCCTGCGCCGCCATGTCGCGGCGAAACGTATCCCACGCGATCTGCGCTTCCGGCCGCTGCAGCTGTTCCATCCATCCCGCCCGCGCCCGCCACAGCGCCAAAGGAGGCCCCACCACGACGCCGATCCACAGGGCGACCGCCACGAGGGCAAGCCTGGTCGGGCGGGTCATGGGATCATCTCCGCCTACGAACGGGGCGTGCAGCATCGACGACACGGGCGCCGAACCCTCCCATTTTGCCGGCTTCTCCTCGACCGGCAACCGGTCTGGCGGGGACGGGGGTGGTTCGCTACCGTCCCGGCAACGTCGCGGTCGAGCATTAGCGTTCCCCTGAAGGAGTCGTCGGCGTGGCTACCAGCCGATCCACGTTTCGCAACGCTGCAGCGGCCACCCTGTTGTCGGTGGCAGCGCTTGCGTGTCCGACGTCCGGGCTCGCCCAGGGTTGGCTTCCCACCTCCTGGTTCACGCCGGCTGAAGCCGACCCCAAGGCCATGTACCCGCTCGCCGAGCGCGATGGTCCGTGGTTGGTGCTGGCGACCACCTTCCGCGGAGAAGGCGCTCGCGACGACGCCCGCAGGCTCGTGCAGGAACTGCGCCGCAAGCATGGAATGAAGGCCTACACGCACGAAAAGTCGTTCGATTACACGGTCGCGCCCGCGGGGCTCGGTCTCAATCCGGACGGCTCCCCGAAGAAGATGCGGTACGCCAACAGCGAACAGGTGATCGAGGTCGCGGTCCTGATCGGCGACTTCGCGTCGTTCGACGACGCCCGCGGCCAGAAACTCCTGGCCCGCGTCAAACAACTCCGGCCCGACTCCCTGTCGGGGGAGGGAGGGCGGAGCCAGTCCTTCGCCGAGTTTCGTCGCATGGTCGGCCTCGACCGTACCGCCGACAAAGGTCCCCTCCACCTCGCGTTCCTCATTCCCAACCCGCTGCTTCCCGAAGACTTCTTCGCCCGGCAACGGATCGACAAGTTCGTGCTCGACATGAACGCCGACGTCACGCACAGCCTGCTCGACTGTCCCGGCGCCTACAGCATCCGGGTGGCCACGTTCACCGGAGCGGGGACGTTCGACCAAAAGGCGATCGAGTCGTCCGTCGATCCGACTCCCTCCGAGAGCCGTCTGGTCGAGGCAGCCGAGCAGGCGCACCGGCTGACCGAAACGCTCCGTCGCAGCGGCTGGCCCGCATGGGAATTCCACGATCGCGAGTCAAGCATCGTCTGCGTCGGTGCCTTCGACGAGATCCGTGTCCGGCAACCCGACGGCACGACCACGCTGCATCCCGACGCGGCGCGGATCATGCGGGAACTCGGCCCCGACCCCGATCGCCTCGCGGCGGGTGCGCTCCTCCCGCGGACGATCGACGGGATTCTCCTCGACGTGTCGCCGAAACCGATCGGCGTGCCACGGGTGCCCGCCGACCAGCGGTTCTGACGGATCCCACCGGCATGCGTGATCGTCCACCCGCGTCGACGCTCCTCCTCGGCACGACGAGCGGCGGCAAGCGGCGCGAACTCCTCCGCCTGCTCGCGCCGCTGGGCATTTCCTGTCTGTCCCTGTCCGAGGAACCACGCGCCGTCGCCGTCGACGAGACCGGGGCGACCTTCGCCGACAACGCCGCGCTCAAGGCGGTCGCACAGGCCCGCGCCTGTGGGCGGTGGGTCCTGGCGGAGGACAGCGGCTTGTGCGTGACGGCGCTCGGAGACCAACCGGGTGTTCTGTCGGCCCGGTTTGCCGGCGAGCCGGCGAACGACGCGGCCAACAACGCCCTTCTGCTCGAGCGGCTCGGCGACCGTCGCGATCGCTCCGCCCGCTACGAGTGCCACGCGGCACTGGCGAATCCGGCCGGCGTGGTCGTGGCCACGGCGAGCGGGGCGTGCCACGGGGCGATCGCCCGCGAGGCGAGCGGCGGGGGGGGATTCGGGTACGACCCGTTGTTCATCGTCGCCGAGTACCACCGCACGTTCGGTGAGCTCGCGCCGGCGGTCAAGGATGTCATCAGCCATCGTGCCCGAGCGATCCGCGCGCTGCACGCGGCGATCACCCGTCATCTGCACGGCGCTGGCATGGCATCGGCCTGAAGCGCATGGGCCGGCCGAACGCCGCGGCGTGTGCCGGCCGGGCGCGGCCTTCAAGCCGGACCCGGACCGGCGGCGAGCCGCCCGGCGATCACGTCGAGAACGGCCGGGGTGCCGTCCATCCGCCCACGGTAGCCGGCAAGCGCGGCGGCATGACGTTCGAGCCCGTCGAGAAACTCGACGATCCGTCGCCCCGACACCGTTTCCAGATGGCACCAGTCGCCCCCCCCCATGGCGGCGAGGAAGTGGCTGTTGATCGATTGCTCGGCATGGGCCCGCTCCGGCAGGAGCAGCATCGGTTTGCCGAGGTGGAGCGCCTCACCGATCAGTTGGTTGCCGGCCGCCGAGACGAGGGCGCGGCACGCCGCCAGATCGGCGACGAACCGGCGCTCGTCGATGTCGTGGAACGTCAGGCGACCGACCGCTTCGCGGGCGCCGAGGCCGTAGACGTGGACGTTCAATCCGCAGGCGGCCAGCGCGTCGAGCACCGCCGGGGGAGTATGGCGACGCAGATAGCTCACCAGATGCCCCTCCTGACTCGGCTCGACCGCGACCAAATCGGCACGCAACAGGGGGCCAACTTGCACGACGTGTTCCCAGCCCGGTTTGAGCGGTGGGCGAAAGAAGGCCGACACGACCGTATCGCTCGCGCCGACCGAATAGAGCCAGACCGCGTGGCTCATGAACCACGCGTGCCATTGGAGATTCCATGGCAGGATCCCCAGGTCGTAGGCGAGGAGGAAATGCTGGTGATCGACGCTCACCAGCGGGACCCCCAGCCGGACCGCGGCCCGCGGCAACGCCGGCTCGAAGTCGGTGATCGCCAGATCGGGGGCGAAGGCGTCCAACTCGCTCGTCAGGCGATCGACCAGCGGGCCGAGGTGTCGCGCTTGGTAGTCGATGCCGGCCGCGATCGAACGCGGCACGTCGAGCTGACCTTCCGTGTATTGGAAGAGAATGCCGGGGATTTCACTGACCTGCACCGGCCCATCCGTTCCGAAGCGGCGCGCGAGCATCGCGAACGCGTCCGCCGAGGTAAAGATCCGAACGAGGTGGCCGGCCGGCAAGCGCTCCACGAGGGTCGCGACGCGGGTCGCATGCCCCCGCCCCTCACCACACAGGCTGATCACGATCCGTGCCATGGGCTGTGTTCGCGAGCGTGTCGCCGGCGGGTGAAACCATCGCCCGCCCGGCGCTGGCGGGGCGGGTATTCTGTCGGGTCGCCCGCCGATCGGCCACCTTCGGCAGACGGTCCGCGAGCGGCCCGCGAGGAGACGACCCATGAATCCACGGCAGCATGGCCACTCGGGTCCCGCGGCACAGGCCGCCCTCGATGGTGGCACCCATCTCGGGCCGCCGGCAGCGATGGCCATGCGTCGTCTCGACCGCCCACCGCTGCTGGCGGCGTGCATGTTCCTCCTCGTGGCGACGGTCGCCCGCGCGCAGGGGCCCGGCAGCGAGCCGACCCCCAGCGCCGAGGCCACCGACGGGTCGGCCGTCGTCGTGACGATCGACGACGAACCGCTGACGATCCGCGACCTCCGTGCGATCCTCGCACGATCGCCGGCGCCGGCCGCGATGTCGGACGTGCAACGGCTGCAGTGGGAGGCTCGCGGCGTGCAACAACTCGTCGACGAACGACTCGTTCTCGCCGAAGCGCGACGGCAATCGGTGACGATCGATCCCCAGGAGGTCGAGGATCGCCTCCAGTCCCTCGTCGCGGCCACGAGGGCACCGGGTCTCGCCGAGTTCCTTCGGGCGACCGGGGGCGATGAGCGCGACGTCCGCCAGCGGATCGTCTTCGACCTGTCGGCGGAACGACTTCTGCGGTCGAAGCTCACCGACAGCGCCGTCCGCGCGGCGTTCGAGGCGCGGCGGCGGGAGTTCGACGGTTCGCGCCTCCGCGTCAGCCACATCGTCGTCAGACCGGAGACCTCGCTCGGCGATGCGGCGGTAGCGACGGCGTTGGAGCGGGCTGAGGCGATCCGCCGGGAGATTCTCCGTGGCGACTCAAGTTTCGCGGACGCGGCGCGCCGGTATTCCGCCGGACCGAGCCGGCATCGTGGCGGCGACATCGGATTCGTGGCGCGACACTCGCCGCTCGCGGAGGAGTTTTCCGCGGCGGTCTTCGCGTTGGCGAAGGGCGACATCTCGCGTCCGATCACCACGGGCGCCGGAATCCACGTGGCGACGGTCACGGAGATCGAAGCCGGGCGCATCCCGTTCGAGACGGTCCGGGGTGACGTGCAGAAGCAGCTGGCGCTGGCGGCACTGCGGGAGCTGGTGTCCCAGGTGCGCTCGCGCGCGAAAATCATGTATTCCCCCGGAGTTCCCCATTTCGCCGGCGGCCGGGTGGGGGGGGAAGTCACGGTCTCGGACACCGTTGAAACCGTCGTTCCTGACGGGAGAGCCGCCGGGAGCGGCTCTGCGGCGGAAAAGCCGGCGCCCTGATCGCGATCTCAGGGCGTCGGCTTCGGCGGCGTGGTCACGGGTGGTCCGGGGCACGGCGGCCGTCGTGGCGATGCGCGGGACGGAGTCGCGATTGGCCGGCCGCACGCCGGCTGCTATGGTCCCGCCCCCGGTGGAAGCCAACCGCCCCGGGAGCCTCCCCCGCCCGATCCCGTGGTACGACGCGGCGCCGATGAAACTGCGAACGATCGTCCTCGTCTCGGCGCTGCTGATCGTCCCGCTGGCGGCGATGTTCTCGCACATGGTCCCGGCCGATCTGAAGCGGATGCTGCGCGCGGGCGTCTGGCAGCAGCGCAGCGCCATGGCTCCCGCCGATGCCCGAACGGACGGCACGATCGAACCGTTCGCGGCTTCCGGCTTCGACACAATTGCCGCCAATCCGCCACCGCGCGCCCTCGAACCGATCGCCGACCAGCCGGCTCCGGGAGCGATGCCCGCCCCGGAGCGCGGGGCGCCCGATGCCCAGGCCAGCCTTCCCCTCGAAGCCACCGGCCTTCCACCCGATACCGGGCCGACGGCGATCGCCACGGCGGCGTTCGGCGTTCCCCAAGCCCTCCCGGCGCGGCAGCCCGCCCTGCCGGCGGAGCCGCTCAACCGGACGTCATCCACGGTCGCTCCACCGCGGCAACCGGCCTCCCCGCAAGCGGTGGCTGACGCCCTCGCCGCCTCGACGCGCGGCGACTGGACGAGCCATGTGCGTCGCGACTCCGTGGCAGTGAGCGCCGCAGGCGGGCCGGGTGTCGCTGACGGGACGGCGTCGAAGGGGCCCTCCGCGGGCGTGCCCGCGACCGCGTTCGACCCGACCGCGGTCGAACGGCAGTTGGCACAACTGGGAGCGATCGGTTTCGAGTTCCTGCCGGCGGATGCCGGGAATCCACGCCACCGCTGTTCGTGCCGGTTGCCGGTCGATCCCAGCGGTCAGCTCCAACGCGTGTTCCAGGCTGACGACGACGTTGCCGATGCGGCCGTCCAGAGGCTCCTCGCCGAGGTCACGGCCTGGCAGCGCCGGGCGGTCGCTCGGGTGCCGTCGACGATCTCCCCGGTCGCCGGCGACGACGGACTGCGGCGTTAGCGATCGTCTCCCGGGTGCTCGTCGCGGCGCGGCGGGCCCGGCGTGGAATCAGTCCCATGAACCGCAAGAGCCGCCGGCCGTCGGGCCTCCTGCGACCGCGCCGGACGTGCCTCCAACCCACGCCGCCGTTGGGCTCCCCGCGTCCACGACGCCGATGGTGGCGGCGTGACAACCAGACGTCGCCTTTGGCGGGCCCGCCCGTACCCGGTCCCTCCGCGCGGACGGCCGAACTCGCCCGGATCGAGGCGGTCCTGTTCGTCAACCGCGAACCGGTCCCGGTCCGTCGGCTGGCCAAACTCGCAGGGCTGCCGGACGGGTCGCGGGCGCGGGCCCTGCTGCGTGACCTGCAGCGGTTGCACGATGCCGAGGGGGCGGCCTTTCGCGTGGAACAGGTGGGCGGGGGGTTCCAACTGCTCACCCGGTCGCCGCTCGGGCCCTGGGTCCGCCGATTGCTCGCATCCCCCACGGAAACGCGTCTCTCGTCGGCGGCGCTCGAAACCCTGGCCATCGTCGCCTACCGGCAGCCCGCGACTCGGGCCGATATCGAGGCGATCCGTGGCGTCGGATCCGAGGAGATCCTGCGTCAATTGCTCGAGCGGGACCTCGTGGCGGTCGGCGGCCGGACCGACGACCTGGGCCGACCCAACGTCTATGTCACGACCCGCCGATTCCTCCGGACATTCGGGCTGGCGAGGATCGAGGACCTGCCGCCGATCGGTCCTGCCGACGAGGCGGTGGCGGGGGAGCCCGCCCGGGTCGGAGCGGTCGGCTGACGCGCGGGGTTTGCCCCGCTTGCACTCCATCCCCGCGGGCGCCAAACTTTCCCGTCCCAACGCCGTCGACGGGCAGTCGGGCCCGGCCGACTCCGGGTCGGAACCGTCGATGAAACGGTTTTGGACGGAAGTCCCACGATCGGGTAGAGAAATGGACGACACTTCCCTCGGTCGTCGAATGCGGTCGAGCGGAATGGTCGATGCGATGACCCGACCAACGGGTCGGCATGGTGAGGTTCTGGGATCGTTTTCGAACCCGTCTGCGACCGACTGGTCGCCGTCGGAACTGCTGGAGGTCAATGCCGTGACGAGTGTCGAGAGCCCGCGTGGCCGCCCCAACACGAACGCCGAGATGTTCAGTTGGGAGGAGCTTCCGGATCTGTTGTGTGCGGAAGAGCTCTGCGAGTGCGCCGGCGAGCCGCTGCCTCTCGATCGACCCTCCGCGTCGCTGGTGCGGGCCGCGAAGGACGACGACGAAGATTTCGACGATGACGAAGAGGATGATCTCGACGAGGACGACGACGAGGACGACGAGGAGGAGGACGAAGAAGAAGACGACCTCGACGACGAGGAATGGGAAGAGGTCGACGACGAAGAAGAGGATGAGGACGAGGAGGAGGAAGACGGAGACGACGACGAGGAGGAATGGGACGACGACGACGAGGAATGGGACGAGGATGAGGAAGACGGGGACGACGACGAGGATGAGGACGAAGACGAAGAGGATGACGACGACTGAGCTCTGAGACCGCAGGTCTCCCCGTGGCCCGTCCGTGCCGTCGACCGGGGCGCGGCCGCGATCGTGGCGGGCCGATCCCCGGCTGAACCGACGCTCATCGCTCCGCCACCTTCGGGATGAGCCTCCCCGCTCGCTCGATCGTGAAGGCCACGGAGCCTTCCGCCCGACGGAGGCGATCGAGAAGATCGCCGTGATCGACGAGCGGCCTCCCATCGATGGCCGTGATCCGGTCTCCACGGCGCACACCGGCCCGCGCCATCGGCGACTCGTCCTCGACCCTCACGACGACCGGAGCACCCGGATCGGCAGCATCGACGCACGAGGCGATTCCCCAGGCGGGCCATCGACCCGCCGGAGGGCGGGGAATGGCCGTCAGGTGCACCTGATCGGCCACGTCCCTGATCCCCGATTCCCTTCGACACTCCGGTCGATAGGTCGGCGTCCGGTCCGCGCGGTCGGCGACATCGACCGCGACCGCCAGTGCGACCCGGGTGACCAGCGCGAGCCCATCGGAATCGATGCGTTCCGCATCGTCGTCGGGATGGTGGTATTCGGCGTGCAATCCCGTGTGCACCATCACGGCTGGCACCCCGGCGACGATGAACGGGTAATGGTCGGAGTCGTCGACCAACTGCGTGTCGAAGAACAGTTCCAACCCGGCGCGGCGATTGGCGCGCACCATGGTCGACCGCACCCCGACTCCGCTGCGGCTGCCGTAGATTTCGACGCGCCGGTCGCGAAGGCGACCGATCATGTCCAGATTGACCGAAAACACCGGACGCAGCCCCGCCAGCCGGGCCGGGCGGCTGCGGAGGAAGTGGGTCGACCCGAGCAGACCCTTCTCCTCGCCATCCCACCACGCCACGAGGATCGATCGCCGCGGCGCGACGGGCAGGCCGCTGAGTGCCGCGGCGATCTCCATCAACCCCACGACTCCGGAGGCATTGTCGTCGGCACCGTTGTGGATCGGCCCGGGCGGACCGTTGCCGCCGGTGCCCGGCCCGAACCCCACGTGGTCATAGTGGGCACCGAGCACGATCAGTTGGTCGGCGAGCGCGGGATCGCTTCCGGGCAGCAACGCCAGCACGTTGCGGTACGATCCGAAATGCTGGAAAAAGCCGCCGCCGTCGCCGGCCGGCAGAAGACGCGTGCGCGCGATCGCGTCGGCGATGTAGTGGCCGGCGGCCCTCCCGCCGCGACTGCCCGCTTCACGCCCCTCGAAGGCATCGGCGGCGAGCGCCACCACGTGGGCCCTGGCATCGTCACCGCGTATGCCATCGATCGCCACGTCGATGAACGCTCGGTCCGCTGCAGTCGCGGACCACGCGCCGGCCCACCAGGCGACGGCGACCGTCATCAGGTACGTCGCCGCACCACACTTCGCCACTGCCGCCAGGGGAATCGCCGACCGTCCGGCCAAGGCTTGGGCTCCTTGCGACGGGACACCGTCCCGTCCAGAATACCCAGTGAACGTATCGCTCGTCGCAGTCGGCCGGCGTGGAGGCGATCGCGAATCGGTCCGTCCGCGGGTGCCGAGGAGGTGAGCGAGCGTGGATGGAGAGGTGGCAGAGTGGTCGAATGCGCGTCTTTGCTAAAGACGTGACCGGTCAAAAGCTGGTCCGCGGGTTCGAATCCCGCCCTCTCCGTTGGTTGGATATCGTCGAATCGAACCGGCCTGGTTTCCAAGGCTCTTTGAACAGCGCGACGGGCGTCGGCCCAGTCAGCGTCAGGTCGTCGTGCGTCAGGTGGACGACCTCGCCGATCCGCATGCCGGTCTCGGCCATCAGCAGGAGCTCGGGGTGGAAATCTTCGAGGGCCTCGATCTGCTCGCCGGTGCCGACGAACTTGATCGGCACCCCCGTGACGCTCTTCACCGACAGCGCGGCGCCGCCGCGCGCGTCGCCGTCGAGGTCGTCTTGCCGGAGCCCTGCAGGCCGCAGAGCATGATCACCGTCGCCCGGCCGGCCTGGAGGTGGAGCGAGTGGTCCACCGGCCCCATCAGGTTCACCAGCTCGCGGTGCACGATGCCCACGAGCTGCTGCGTCGGGTCGAGGCTCTCGAGCACCTTCGCCCCGATCGCCCCCTCGACGACCCGGTCGAGGAAGCCGTCGACGACGTCGTAGGCGACGTCGGCCTCCAAGAGCGCCGTCCGCACCGCGGAGAGGCCCTCGCGGATGTTCGACTCGGTGAGCTTGCCGCGCCCGCGCAGCGCGGTGAGGGCGCCTGACAGCGCGGTGGAGAGGGACTCGAACATGGCGGCTCCGGGGGGCGGGAACCCGGCATTATAGGCCGGGCCGCGCCCCGTTCCCGGAGGCCGCCGCGCGGGCCCGGCCGGGGCCGGCGGCGGGGTCAGTGGATGACCGCGCCGGAGTCGCAGCAGGGGGCCGCCGCGGCCGGGCCGCAGGTGTCGCAGCCGCCGCACTCCACGCCGCAGGCGGGGGCCGCCGGGGCGTTGCACGACGGCGACAGGCAGGAGCGGAATTCCATGAACGACGGCCGGCGGCAGCCGCCGC
>JBJSXB010000175.1:0-3770 GCA_046086245.1 Planctomycetaceae bacterium
CCGCACACGCGCGCGATCCGCAGCACCGACTGCAGATGCGAGACATCGACGTGGATCGACCCGTCGTCGAGGCCGTTCGCGGCCGCCACGAGCGCGGCGATCGGCGCACTACCGCCCGGCACCGAGTCGTCGGTGCGGAGGCCGCGGCGGTGGAGATCGCCGGCCAGCGACTCGGCGACGTGATGGTGGAGATGGTCCACCAGCAGCCGCGCCGCTGGTTGCTGTCGTGCGGCAGGCAGGCGCGAGACCGCTTGTTCGTAGGCGGTGATCGTGTTGCAGGTGCCGGAACGGGCCAGCAGGATCTTCAGGCCGAGCGCCGGATCGACCCCTTCCCACAGCGCGACCTGGATCAACTCCTGGAGCGATTCGTCGGCGACGGCATCGCTCCCGTCGGCGGACGACGCGAGGCGGTCGGCGACCCTTGCCAGCGCCGCCGCGACGTCGGCCGGCTCCGCGGCGGCGCGGAGGTACATCCACCCCGCCGCCACCCGTCCCTCATCGAGAAGCGGCCAGCCCACCTCGTGGCAGGCGGCGAGCGACGCCTCCTCGAGCGCGGAGCGTGCGGCGGGCGGCGCCGTGGCGAGGTCACCGGAAAGAGGCAGGCCGAGCCGATACCGGGCCTCGAGCAGCCGGGCGTCGAACAGCGCGTGCCAGCGGCGCCGCGCCGTGAGCGACGCGGCGAGATGGGCGAAGGCGGCGGGCAAACCCTCGCGTGCGGCGGCGGTCAGCGATGCGAACGGATCGGCGGACGACTCGGGCTCGGTGTTCATGGCGCGCGATGCTCCGGAGGCACGGTCGACCGTCGGGCATCGAGTTGCCGCCGGTGTTCGTAGGCCAGCACCGCCGCGGTGGCGGCGACGTTCAGGCTGTCGGCGATGCCGTGCATCGGCAGACGCACGGTGTCGAGGCGCAGGCGGCCGCCGCTCGCGGCGGCCTGCCAGGCGGGGTCGATCCCGTGGGCCTCGCTCCCCAGGAGGATGACCGGCGCGCCGGTGAGATCGGCCTCGTGCCAGGCGACGCGCCCCTCGGGCATCGCCGCCACCACGCGCCGTCCGCTCGCGATGCAGGCGGCGATCGCCGCGGCGGTGGTGCCGCAGGCCAACGGCACCGAGAACACTGTGCCCAGGCTCGCGCGGATCACCGCCGGATTGGTGGGATCGGTACCCGGTCCGCAGGCGATCACGCCGCCCAGACCGGCGGCGTCGACGGTGCGGAGGATGGCGCCGAGGTTGCCGGGTTTTTCGATGCCCTCCACGACCAACAGCGCGCGGTCGACGGGGAAATCGACCGCTTCGATCGCCCGACCCTGAAAGCGGACCACCGCCACGCAGCCCTCGTCACGGTCGCCGTAGGCCACCTTCGCGAACGCCGCCCCGGCCACGGGTGTGAGGCGCGCGCCCGCGGCCGCGAGCGGCGCGAGCCAATCGCCGGTCGCGCCGGCGGCGGTGACGAACACCTCGACGATCTCCACCCCGGCGGCGACGGCACGCGCGATCTCGCGGCGGCCGTCGACGAGCGTCAGACCGCTGTCGCGTCGCTGGCGCGCGTCGCGGAGGCGGGCCGCGGCGGTGATGCGCGGATTGGAGGCGCTGGTGATCGGTTCGCTGGTCATGCGCGGTGGGAGCGGGGGCGGGCGCAGTCTGCCGCGCGGCGCGGCACCACGCCATGGGCGGTCATCATGGCGGCGGGTCGGCGACCCAGCGCGCGAACACCCCCAGCGGCAGTCGCCGGCCTGATTCGGCGGTGAGACCCAGAGGCCCCGTGGCGATGCGCGGCGCCGGGCGCGCGGACCCCGCCAACGCCGCGGCGAGCGCATCGCGCAGCCGCGTGGCGGGCCAGCGTGGCGAGTGGCAGGTGACCAGTACCAAGCCGCCGCCCGCCGCGGGCAAGAGTCGCGCCACCTCGCCGAGCAGCGGCGGCAGATCCCGGTCGATCGCGAACGCCTCCCCCTTGGTGCCGTGCCCCCACGACGGCGGGTCGAGCACGACCGCGTCGAACGACTCGCCGCGGCGCCGCAGGCGGGCGACCGTCTTGCGGGCGTCGTCCTCGATCCAGGCGATCGGTCGGTCCGTCAACTCCGAGGCGGCGGCATTGCGCCGGGCCAGTGCCGTCGCCTGCCGGGAGGCATCGACACTCACCACCGCCGCGCCGGCAACCGCGGCGGCGAGTGTCGCGGCGCCCGAATGGGCGAACAGCGACAGCACCCGCGCCCCCGGCGCGAGGCGCGCGGCCATCCAACGCCACTGGGAGAGTTGCTCGAGGAACAGCCCGACCTGCCCCGACGCAGCCGGCCGGACCTCGAGCGTGATCGTCGCGGCGCCGATCGGCATCGACACCCGCCACGGCACGGGGGGATCGGCACGAAACGTCCACGCCGCCGGCCCGCCGCGGACTGCCGCAGCGTGAACGACCCCGGCCTCCTTCCAGGCCGCCGGATCACCCTGCGGACCGGCGGCGGCGGCACATGGCCAATCCACCAGCACGCCGCCGAGCCGGTCGAGGCGCCGACCCGCGCCGCAGTCGACGAGGGCCGGATCGCGGAACTTCCTCGTGGCGGGGGCGTTCATGATGGCGTGACGTGGGTCGGCAGGCGGCCGACGGGCGGTGTGGGTACGATACTCCCGACCGGGGGACCCGTCCTCCCGAGAGCCCTTTCTCGAGGCAGTCCGTCCTCGAGGAGGCGGAGGGCCCGGTGGCGACGGCGGTTGGCGTGAGGCGGGGAAAGTTCCTTCTGGAGATTCCGCGATGCGCATCGATCATGGGAGGTGGCTGGCGGCGCTGCTGGTGGCGGCCGGCCTCGGTGGTTCACTGGCCGGTGCCCGGGCGGCGACCACGGATGTGCAAACCGATGTGAAGGAGCAGGTGAGCGGCTGGTTGACCTCCGCCGTGCTCATGGCCCAGAACGACCATCGCACCGACGGTCGGGAGAGTCGGACTGACCAGCGGCCAGCTCGCGGCGCGGATGATCGCCCGCGGCGCGATCGTGAGGCGGGGCCGGGTGACCGGAGTGGGGATCGGGGCGCCGAGCGCGGACGGCCCGCTCCCGAAGCGGCCCGTCGTCCCGAGGATCGCCCCGCGCGGCCGGAAGGCATGCCTCCGCGGCAGCCGCAGGGGCCTGCCAGTGGGGCACGAGCCGAGCATGCCGGCCCGCAGCATGATGGGCCAGAGCATGGTGCGCCGGAGCACCGCAGCCCGCGGCGTGGCCCACCCGAGCGTCAAGGCCAGCCCGGGCATCAACGGGACCCCGGGCACGTCGCTCCCGTGCATCCGCGGGCCGACCACCGCGGCCCCGGTCGGCGCGTCGCACCGCCGCCGCAGCACGCCGCACCGCCGGTCCACGACGCGCAACAGCGCGATCCACATCAGGACGTGACGCGGAAACTCGACGAGATCCTCGGCCGCCTGGGGCGCATCGAGGCGCGGATGGGAGCGAGCCGTCCCCATCCGATGATGACACCGCCGGGTCCCGGCATGCCGGGGACCGTGGTGCCGGGCCAGGTGGCGCCAGGCCATGCTGCCCGAGGCATTGCTCCCGGAGGCTTTTCTGGCCAGCCTTTTTCGCCGCCGATGGCGAGGCGCTGGCAGGTGGTGCCGGGCCAGCCGCTGGGCCCGGGGATGATCCCGTCGGGCCCCGGGCATCGTGATCCCGGTCTGCAGAGTGGTTCTGGCGCTCCGAATCACGCCGCTCCCGCGCCGCACGGCGCGCCCATGATGGGGCCTCAGCCTGCTCACGGCCCGCATCCGCCGTCCCATCAACCCGGTCAGCAACC
>JBJSXB010000176.1:0-14936 GCA_046086245.1 Planctomycetaceae bacterium
CCGCCGAAAAAGTAACTCAACCGGTTCGGATCGATCCCCAGGCAGTGGAGCACGGTGGCGTGCAAGCGGCGCACGTGGAAGCCGGGCTTCTCCCCCTCGACCGGCGCGATCGCCGCCGACCCGAGTTCGTCGGTCTACCCCCCGCTCACGCCCCCCTTGATGCCGCCGCCGGCCATCCACATCGTGAACCCGAAGGCATTGTGGTCGCGGCCCGTGCCCTCGGCGTATTCGGCCGTCGGCTGCCGCCCGAACTCGCCTCCCCAGATCACGAGCGTCTCGTCGAGCAGGCCGGTGCGCTCGAGATCCTCGAGCAGCGCCGCGATCGGGCGGTCGGTGTTGCCGGCATGGAAGTCGTGGTTCTTCTTCAGGTCGCCGTGGGCATCCCAGTTGTCGTCGTTGTGGGCGCCGCCGGAGTAGAGCTGCACGAAGCGCACCCCGCGCTCCACCAGCCGCCGCGCGAGCAGGCAGCGGCGGCCGAAATCGGCGGTGCGCGGGTCGTCGAGCCCGTACAGCGCCCGCGTCTCGGCCGTCTCCCGCGCCAGATCGACCGCCTCGGGGGCGTGCTCCTGCATCTTCCAGGCCAGCTCGTAGGCGGCGATCCGCGCGGCCAGCTCGCTGTTGTCGCCGCGCGGGAGCAGGTGGGCGGTGTTCACGTCGCGCAGGCCGTCGAGAAACGTGCGCTGCGCCGCCAGGGGGAAATCGTCGGGCGGGGCGAGGTCGAGGATCGGCGCCCCTTTGCTGCGGAGGATCGTGCCCTGGTAGGTCGCCGGCATGAAGCCGCTCGACCAGTTCTTCGCGCCGGAGATCGGCCCGCCGGTCGGGTCGAGCATCACGACGAACCCGGGGAGGTTGTCGTTCTCGCTGCCGAGGCCGTAGTTGACCCACGAGCCGAGGCACGGCGCCCCGGACTGGATCTTGCCCGAGTTCATCTGCAGCATCGCCGAGCCGTGGATCGGTGAGTCGGCCGTCATCGAGTGGAGGAAGGCGATCTTGTCGACGTGCCGGGCGACGTGGGGAAACAGCGACGAGACCATCTTGCCGCACTCGCCGTGGGGGTGGAACTCCCACTTCGGCCCGACGACGCGCCCCTGGTTCTTCTCGCCGCCACGCCCCTTCGTCTTCACCTCGATCGTCTGCCCGTCGAGTCCGTAGAGCTTCGGTTTGTGGTCGAAGGTATCGACGTGGCTCGGACCGCCGTACATGAACAGGAAGATCACGCTCTTCGCCTTGGGGGCGAAGTGGGGCGGCTTCGCGGCCAGCGGATTGACGAACGGCGTCACGCCGTCGGCGCCGCGCGCCTGGCGGGCGAGGAAGCCGCCGTCGAGCAGCCCGGCCAGCGCCAGCCCCGTGAAGCCCGCTCCCGCCTCCCAGAGGTATTCGCGACGCGTGCGTCGGCAGAACGCGGGCCGTCGGTGGCGGTCGCTCGGCATGGCGGTGTCTCCGACCTTCAGTCGAGGTAGCAGAACTCGTTGGCGTTGAGCAGCAAGAGGCAGTAGAGCTCGATCGCCCGGCCCGGGCCGACGCCGTCGTGCGTCTCGAGCGCATCGACGAGCGCCACACCACGATCGATCTCGTCGGCGGTCGCCGGCCGGGCGAAGGCCACCTCGATCGCTCGCCGCACCATGCCGCGCTCGTCGGCGGCGTCGGGCCCCCCCGCCTCGCGCCGCACCCGGGCGGCGAAGGCGCGCGATTGCCGGTGGAGAAAGGCGCCGTTCATCATCCCCAGGCTCTGCGTCGGCTGGGTGGTCACGAAGCGCACCGGGCAGGAGGTGTCGGTGTCGGCGAGGTCGAAATCGGCCAGCAGCGGCGTGAGCAACGAGCGCTTCACGTGGATGTAGACGCTGCGCCGTGCCTCCTCCTCCGGCGGTGAGTCGCCCCAGCCGCTGCCCGGCCGCGACTGCGTGGCGAGCACCTCGGCGGGGATTTCGGGGTAGACGCCGGGCCCGAACATCTTCGGGTTGAACGCGCCGCTGGCGACGTGGATCGCGTCGCGCAGTTCCTCCGCCGCGAGCCGTCGCATGTCGAAGCGCCACAGCGCGTCGTTGAGCGGATCGGCGGCGAGCGCCTCGGCGTGGCCACGCGAGGAGGCGCGGTAGGCGGCGCTGGTGACGATGAGGCGGTGGATCCGCTTGAGCCTCCAACCCCCCGCCACCAATTCGCTCGCCAACCAATCGAGCAGTTCGGGATGGGTGGGGGCGTCCCCCATCATCCCGAAGTTGCTGCTCGACCGCACCAGTCCGCGGCCGAAATGGTGCTGCCAGAGGCGATTGGCCAGCACGCGCGCCGTGAGCGGGTTGTCGGGGGAGACGAGCCAACGCGCCAGCGCCGTGCGCCGGCCGCTCGACGCGACCCCGTCGGCGGGCGGCACGATCGCCGGCGCCGCGGCACCGAGGATCGCCGGCACCCCCGGTTCGACGCGGTCGCGCGGCACGTGGGGATTGCCGCGGGAGAAGAGGAAGGTCTCGGGAGCCTCGCGGCCGTTCTCGCTGACCACCAGCCCCATGTCGACCGGCACCTGCTCGCGCTTGAGCGCCTCGAGCGCCGCCACCTTGTCGTCGTAGTCGGCTTTTCCCTCCGCCCCGAGGATCCGCACGCCGTCGGCCTTGATCGCCGCCGCCAGCTCCGCTTCCTTCTTCCGCCCGCGCCCCGTTCGCGGCGGCGCCGACAGCCGCCGTGCGACGAACCCGGGCCCCGACCAGGTGACGGTGAGGCCCTTGCCCTGCGCCCCCTGGAAATAGTCGAGCCGCAGCGGCACGCGGCCGGCGGCGAGGCGCACCGTCGCCACGCGCGGGCTTCCCTCGCCATGGATGCCGTCATGCTCGACGACCGTGGCACCGCCGAGCGTCAGCCGCGAGCCGTCGTCGGAATCGAGCGCGAAGGTGTAGTCGCCGTCGGCCGGCACCTTGAGGAAGCCGGTGAACACGTAGCCGAAATGGTCGGGCCGCAGCGACGGCGCCGCGGCGATGTCGAACAACCCGGCCGGCAGCGTGCCGCGGTCCTCCGGCTTGAGGCTGTCGAAGTCGGGGAGGCGTTCCCAGGTGTCGCGGTAGAAACGGAAGGCGAGATCGTCGATGTCGCCTCCCGCGGAGCTGCCCCCGCCTTCCGCCTCGAGCCGCGTGCGGAACCGGGTCTCCAGCGCCGTCACCGCCGCCTGTGCCGCGTCGCGCCGGCGGTCGAGATCGGCGACCCGCGCCTCGTGGTCGCGTCGGGCAGCGGCGTCGGGGAACAGCGGCCGCTCGATCTGGTCGCCACCGTTGCCCATCGGCGTGACGTTGTGGAAATAGGCGAGCAGGGCGTAGTAGTCGCGCTGCGGGAGGGGATCGATCTTGTGGTCGTGGCAACGCGCGCAATTGATCGTCAGGCCGAGCCACACCTGCCCGGTGGTGGCGACGAGGTCGTCGAGCCAGTCGTATCGCGCCTGGAGACGGTCGGCGGGCTCGTCGTCCCAGAGGCCGAGGCGGTAGTAGCCGGTGGCGATCAGGTCGTCGGGCGACGGCTCGAGCTGCTCGTCGCCAGCGAGTTGCTCGAGGGTGAAACGGTCGAATGGCTTGTCGTCGTTGAAGGCACGGATCACGTAATCGCGGTAGCGCCAGGCATGCGGCTTGGGGCCGTCGCGCTCGAAGCTGTTGGTGTCGGCATAGCGCACCAGATCGAGCCAGTGCCGCGCCTGGTGCTCGCCGTGGTGCGGGCTGGCGAGGAGACGATCGACGACGCGCTCCCAGGCCTGCGGCGAGTCGTCGGCGAGGAACGCGGCCCGGTCGGCCGCGTCGGGGGGCAGGCCAGTGAGGCCGAAGCTCGCCCGGCGGATGAGCACCGCGCGGTCGGCCTCCGGCGGTACCGGGAAGTCGCGCCGCGCGAGCGAGTCGCGCACGAAGGCGTCGATCGGATGATCGACCCCGGGCACCGCCGGCACCGGTGGCCGGACCAACGGGCGAAACGCCCAGTGCTGCCGCCATTCCGCCCCCGCCTCGATCCACCGCCGCAGCGCCTCGACCTGGCCGGCGGAGACGCGCGGCCCTTCCGGCGGCATGCGCAGCGCGGGGTCGTCGCTGGTGATCCGCGCGAGGATGGCGCTGGCGGCCGGGTCGCGCGGCACCACCGCCACGGCGCCCGAATCGAGCGGCGCCGTCGCCGCGGCGGCCTGATCGAGCCGCAGCCCGGCCTCCTGCGTGTCGGGGCCGTGGCAGGCGAAGCAGCGCCGCGCCAAGATGGGCTGGATGTCGCGCGAGTAGTCGACGGCCTCCTCGGCCCGCGCCACGCCCGTCAGCGCCACCGCCGCCAACGGCACGGCGCACGCGACCGCCCGGAAAAGACACCACCGTATCATTTCCGGAGTGTACCCCCGCACCACGTCGCTCCATAGGTCGCCCGGCACCGGCCGAGGCGACCGCGCGGCCCGGCAACGCAGTCAGGCGTCGTAGTAGAGACAGAACTCGTAGGGATGCGGCCGCAGACGCAACGGCGCGATCTCCTGCTCGCGCTTGTGGGCCAGCCAGGTGGCGATGACGTCGTCGGTGAAGACGTCGCCGCGGAGCAGGAAATCGTGGTCGCGCTCCAGGGCGTCGAGTGCCTCGTCGAGCGCGCGCGGGGCCTGCGGCACACAGGCGCGCTGGGCCGGCGAGAGCTCGTAGAGGTCGGTGTCGAGCGGATCGCCCGGGTGGAACTTGTTCTGGATGCCGTCGATCGCCGCCATGAGGATCGCCGCGAAGGCGAAGTAGGGGTTGGCCATCGCGTCGGGACAGCGGAACTCCACGCGCTTGGTGCGCGGGTTGGCCGACACCATCGGGATCCGGCAGGCGGCGGAGCGGTTGCGCTGCGAGTAGGCGAGGTTCACCGGCGCCTCGAAGCCGGGCACGAGCCGCTTGTAGCTGTTGGTGGTGGGGTTGGTCAGCGCGAGCAGCGCCGGGGCGTGGCGGAGGATGCCGCCGATCGCGTACAGCCCCGTGTCCGACAGCCCGGCGTAGCCCGTGCCCGCGAACAGCGGCTGGCCGTCGCGCCACAGCGAGAGGTGGGTGTGCATCCCCGAGCCGTTGTCGCCGTGGAGCGGCTTGGGCATGAACGTGGCGGTCTTGCCGTGCCGCCGCGCGACGTTGCGGACGACGTACTTGTAGTGGCACACCTGGTCGGCCATGCGCACCAGGTCCTGATAGCGCATGTCGATCTCGCACTGGCCGCCCGTCGCCACTTCGTGGTGCTGCGCCTCGACGTCGATCCCGCACTGGATCATCGTCTGCATCATCTCGTTGCGCAGGTCCATGAGGCCGTCGGCCGGAGGGCAGGGGAAATAGCCCTGCTTGTGGCGCAGCTTGCCGCCGAGATTGGGGCGCTCGTCGCGCCCCCGCCGCCACTCCCCCTCGGCGGAATCGACGTGGTAGTAGCCCTCGTGCGCGTTTTGGTCGAAGCGGACGTCGTCGAAGACGAAGAACTCCGCCTCGGGGCCGATGAAGCAGGTGTCGGCGATCCCGGTGCTGCGCAGGTAGTTGGTCGCCTTGCGGGCCACGTGCCGCGGGTCGCGCGAGTAATCCTCGCGCGTGATCGGATCCTGGATCGAGCAGATCAGCGCGAGCGTCGGCAGGGCCGCGAAGGGATCGACGACGGCCGATTCCGGCACCGGCACCAGGAGCATGTCGCTCTCATGGATCGCCTGCCAGCCACGGATGCTCGAGCCGTCGAATCCGAGCCCGTCCTCGAACACGTCTTCCTCGAGCTTGCCCACCGGGATCGTGAGGTGCTGCCACGCGCCGAGGAAATCGGCGAACCGCAAGTCGACCGCCTTGACTTCCTTCTCGCGGCACAGGGCGAGCACTTCGCGCGGCTTCATGAACTCCGTTCCCCGGGGCACGACATCGGCCCGGCGCGACGCGGCGCCGGCACCCGCGGGCCATGATACCGCTCGGCGGCCGCCGCTTCGCCGCACCGTCGGCGCGCCGGCGTTCGAGCCGCCGCTCGAGCCGTCAGGCCCCGCCGACGAGGCGCGCCCGGCCGGCTGCTGCGGGCCCGACCGGCGCCTGGTCGCCGACGCTGTCGATGACGAGCGTGCCGCAAAGCACGTCGCCAGCGAACTCGATCCGCCAGCGAAAGGCGCCGGCGGCGGGTGCCGCGTCGGCGCGGATCACGCAGTCGCCGGCGGCGACGCGTCGGGCGAAGCCCCTTCCTCCCGACACGGGGCCGGAGCGATGGTCGAGCCAGGCCAGGCGGTGCGGGGCGATCGCCACGGCGGGTACGGAAGCGCCGTCGGCCACGGGAATCGCCGCCAGGCGCCAGCTGCGGCACGACTCCCCCTCCTCGACGAGGAGGTCGAAGTGCCGGCCCGCCGGGTCGTCGGGGGCGGCGGTGTGCTCGAGGAGGATCCAGCGCGGCATGACGGCGTGTGGGGCGGCGGGCGGCCGGGTCGTCAGTAGTCGGCCCCGTCAGCAGACGCATCGGCCGGCACGAACGCCAGCGGCTTGGGGGCGTGGCGCACCGTGCGCGCGAGATTCTCCTCGCGGAGCCGCTCGACCGCCGCCTCGAGGCTCATCGCGCCCAGATCGCCGTCGAGCCGGTCGCGCAGGCTCACGGTGCCGGCCGCCTCGTCGCGCGGCCCGCAGACGACCATCATCGGGATCAATTCGAGCTGCGCCATGCGGATCTTCGCCCCGAGTTTCTCGGCGGCGAGGTCGAGCCCGGTGCGCAGTCCGGCCGCCTCGAGGCGCGCCTGCACCGCCTTGGCGTAGGCCTCGCTCTTCTCGCTCACCGGGATCACCCGCACCTGCTCGGGGGCGAGCCACAGCGGAAAGGCACCGGCGAAGTGCTCGATGAGCACCCCCACGAACCGCTCCAGGCTCCCCAGCGGCGCCCGGTGGATCATCACCGGCTTGTGGCGGCCGTTGTCGGCGCCGACGTATTCGCAGTCGAAGCGTTCGGCGCTCGGCAGGTTGTAGTCGAGCTGGACCGTGCCGAGCTGCCACTTGCGGCCGAGCGAATCGTGGATCACGAAGTCGATCTTCGGTCCGTAAAAGGCCGCCTCCCCCGGCTCCGGCTCGCAGCCGGGAAGGTTCATCCGCCGCGCGACGCGCTCGATCGCCCCCTCGGCCTCCGCCCAGCGCTCGGGCGGACCGACGTACTTGTCGCTGGTCGGATCGCGGAATCCGAGGCGGACGGCGAAGTTCTCGAACGCGAGGCTGCGGAGCACCTTGAGGGTGAAGTCGATGCAGCCCTCGATCTCCCCTTCCACCTGATCGGGGGTGCAGAAGATGTGGGCGTCGTCCTGGGTGAAGCCGCGCACGCGCGTCAGCCCGCCGAGCTCGCCCGACTGCTCGTAGCGGTAGACGGTGCCGAACTCCGCCAGCCGCAGCGGCAGATCCTTGTAGCTCCGCGGCCGCGCCTTGTAGATCATCGTGTGGTGCGGGCAGTTCATCGGCTTGAGGAGGTACTGCTCCTCCTCGTGCATCACGATCGGCTTGAACTGGCTGTCGGCGTAGTAGGGATAGTGGCCGGAGGTCTTGTAGAGGTCGATCTTGCCGATGTGCGGCGTGTAGACCGCCTGGTAGCCGCGCGCGGCGAGCTCCTCGCGCACCAACGCCTCGAGCGTGCTCCGCACCAGCGCCCCCTTGGGCATCCAGAGGATCAGCCCCGAGCCGACCAGCGGGCTGGTGGTGAACAGATCGAGCTGCTTGCCGAGTACGCGGTGGTCGCGCTTCCGCGCCTCCTCGAGCCGCGCCAGGTGGGCGTCGAGATCGGCCTGGGCGAACCAGGCGGTGCCGTAGAGTCGCTGGAGCTGGGCGTTGGCGGCATCTCCCTTCCAGTAGGCACCGGCGATGCTCGTGAGCTTGAAGGCGCCGATGCACCCCGGGCTGGGCACGTGCGGACCGCGGCACAGATCGACGAACTCCCCCTGCCGGTAGAACGACAATGTGCCGTGGTCGGCCAGCCCGGTCTCGATGTGCTCCGCCTTGAGCGGCTGGTCGAGGCCGCGGACGATCTCCACCGCCTTCTCGCGCGGCACCTCGACGCGTTCGAAGGCCTCGTCGGCGGCGATGATGCGCCGCATCTCCTCCTCGATCGCCGGCAGATCGTCGTCGGTGATCGGCCGCCCGGCGCGCATGTCGTAGTAGAAGCCCTCGCCCGTCGTCGGGCCGAAGGCGAGCTCCACACCGGGAAACAGGCGCATCACCGCCCGCGCCATCACGTGGGCTGCCGAGTGGCGCATCACCGGAAGCGCGCGGGCGTCGCCGGCGCGGAGCCACTCCACCGCCACCTCCCCGCCTTCGGGCAGCGGGGTATCGAGGCCGACCGTCCGGCCATCGACGACGGCGGCGATCGGCCGCTGCTTGCCCTTGCCCGCTCCACCGGGAAGGACCGCGGCGACGAGTTCAGCGAGGCGCGAGCGCGGGGCGGCTTCGTGGACGGCGCCATCGGGGAAACGAACGGTGGGCATGGCGGGATCGGTGGCGAGGAGGGCGGATGGACCAGGGAAAGCGAGCAGGCGGGGCAGTATCCCCGCCGCCGGCGCCGCCCCACAAGGCCGGTCGGCACGACCGCGGCGCCGCGCGCGGACGGCATTCACCCGGCCCGCGCGGGCTGCTACCGTCCCGCCCCCCGCCGCCGACCTCCCGGGCCGATCCGACTCGATCGCGCCATTGGCCGCGCACCGCCGTCGAGGGCTTCGCCGATGCCGTCTCCCTGGCCCTGCCCGCCACCCGCTCGTCGCTCGCCCCGCCGCGATGCCCCGCTGCTCGATGCCTGGCTCGTCGGTGCCGCGCTGCTCGGTGCCCGGTTGCTCGGTGCCGCGCCGGCGGCGCACGCCGAGACCGTCGGCGGGCTGGGGGCGCCCGACCGGATCGAGGTCCGCGGCCTGACGACGATCGAGCCCGAGCGCCTCGCGCGGCCGCTGGCCGCCGACGACGAATTGGTGTGGTTCACGCGCCCCACCGCCAGCCGCGACGCCTACCTCCGGGCGCTGGAGCGGAAGGCGGAGCAGACGATGTTCCGGGCCGGGTTCCCCACGGCGCTGGTCGGCGCGTCCGTCGAGCACGCCGACGGCCGCGAGCGCGTCGTGCTCTCGGTCGCCGAGGGCCCGCGCTTCGAGGCGGGGCCGGTGACGGTCAGCGGCCTTCCCGACGACGTCGCGCGCCGGCTGGTGGAGACGCTCACCACCGCGCCGGGCGATCGCGCCGGCCACGACCCCGCGACCGGCCGCGGCACCACCGCGCCGATCTGGCCCCCCTCCGGCCCCGCTCCCTGCGACGAGACGACGCTCCGCCGTGCCCGGGCCGCCTGCGTGGGCTTCCTCCGCGACGAGGGGTACGTCGGTCTCGCACCGCCGAGCGAGCGGCGCGCCGGCGGCCTGTGGGCCCTGGCATTCGGCGCGAAGCCGTCGCGCGAGGCCGGGCCGGTCGCCGTGCGGATCGACCAGGGCGAAGGCAACGCCACGCTCGCCGTCACCGTCGGCGCGCTACCGCCGAAGGTGCGCCTCACACGGGTCGAGGTCGCCCCCGGGGCGACGACGAAACACGACGAGCTGACGGCGTGGCTCGGCATCACTCCCGGCACTCCGGTCACCGACCGCGATCGCCGCGCATGGCAGGAGCGGCTGCGGGGTTCGGGCCGCTTCCTCCGCCAGGAGGTGGAGCTGCGCGTCGATCCGCTCGATCCCGCGGCGGCGGTGGCCCGGTTCACGCTCGAGGAATACCCGCCCCTGCTGCCGCTCCGGCGGCCGCTGTCGCGCGAGGAGGAGACGCTGCTGCGCGGCCGCGACTGGATCGCCGCGGCGCTCGCCGGCGGCACCGACCTCGTCGCCGAGCTCACGCTCGCCACCGCCGAGGAGCCGCCGCCCGGGGCGATGCCGTCGGCGCGGTTGGTGGTCTCGGGCACGGCGGGGTTGGTCGTCACGGCGCCGGCCGCCGGACCAGACGCGTGTGGCTTCGTCGTCCTCGAGCGCGAACTCCGCCTCCTGCCTCCCGGCGGCACCGGTCGTTTCGACGTCGCGCTGCCGCTCACCGGGCGCATCACCGCCTCGCTCGGCCTCTCGCTGGATCGCCACCCGCCCCCCGCCGCCGGCGCTGCGGGCGCCGCCTCCCCCCGCACCTTCACGCGTCATCTCGCGCTCGGCATGGGGATGAGCGCCGGCGGCGACATTCGCCCCGGCTTCGGCCTCGAACTGAACCTCGACCCGGTCGCCTGGCTGGCGCTGCTCCACGAGGGTCGCCCGCAAACGCGCTGGGAGGGAGAGGAGTTGATCGTCACCGACGACGAGGGCTTCGTCGTCCGCTTCGACGGCCCCACCGGCCGCCCGGTGTCGGTGGTCACGAAGCAAGCGCGGCTGACCCTTTCCGCCCGGCCGGGCGCCCTCGCCGACGATGTCGCGCGGCTCACCGCCGCCGCCGGCCCCGACCGCGCCGACGCCACCCGCCCCCTCTCCACGGCGGTCGAGTTTCTCCTTTCGGCCGAGGTGGCTGCCGCCTGCGAGCGCCTCGCCCACACCTTCGGACCGGTCGGTGACGACCGCGCCACCTGGGAACGCGCCGCGCGCGTCGTCGCGACCGCGGCGCGGAAATGCCTTCTCGACGAGGCGCTCGCCCGCGCCGACCGCCAGCTCGCCGCCTGGATCGCCGCCGTCACCACTCCCGCGGCGACCGATGATCTGGTGGTGCCCGCCGGCGAACCGGCCGGCGGCGGCAAACCTCCGCTCACGCGCCAGGCGGCGGCCTTCGCGTGGCGCCTCGCCGAGCGCGTCTGGGACCACGACAGCTGGCCGATGGCGCTGGTACGGACCGGCGCCTGTGCCGCGGTCGGCAGCCCGGCGGCGCTCGAGGAAGTGACGCTGTTCATGGGCGCGCGGGACCACGGTCCACTGGCGCACGCGATCGCCGCCACCGTCTGCCCGATGCCGCCGCTAGCGGCGACCCTCGCGCGCCGCGGTCAGGAGCGGCTCTCGATGGTCGCCTTCCACACCGATTGTTATCCGCTCACGGCGGCCCTCGGGCCGGCGGGCCTGGAAGACGTGCTCGTGGCGGTACTCCGCGGGATCGACGACGACGCGGCCCGCGACCTGGGCACGGCACTGGCCGGCGACGGGCAGCTGTTCATGCCGCTGGTGGAGCGGCTCCGCGCCTTTCCCACGCACCAGGACGCGATGGTGGGTCTGCAGCAGTCGCTCGACGCCTGGTGGCTCTCGTCGCTCAAGGACGTCGTCGCCCGTCGCCTGGCGGCGATCGCCACCCCGCGGACCGCCGCGGTATCGCCGGAGGAGGAGCCGGTGACGAAGTGACCCGCGGCGGCACGCACCACCCGATGATGAGCGGGGCTTCGCACGCCATGTGTCAAAGCAGCGGCGACGAGATCGTCGGCGCCGGTACGAAAAGCGGGTCCCTCGGCCGCGTGACGCCATCGGCGGCCACGGCCGGCCACGGGCTTCCCACCCGCCGCGAGTGCCTCGGCGCGCTGCTTGGCGCCTCGGCCGGCGCGGCGCGTGGGGCGCGCGGCGACGAGGCCGATCTCCGCGCCGCCGTCGAGGTGCCGCCGCCGGGAGCCGTCGTCACGGCGCCGCCGTCGCTGCTCGAGCGGACCGACGCCGCACCGATCGCCGACTGGCCGGCGTGGCTCGAGCGGCGGCGCCAACTCAGCGATGCGTGGCTCGAACTGCTCGGCCCGTGGCATGTCGATCCGGTGGACGACTCGTTCGCGGTGGTGCGCGAGGAGGCTGCCGACGGGCACGTGCGTCGGCTCGTCTCCTACCGCACGGAGCCCGACGAGACGATCGAAGCCTGGCTCCTCGAACCCGCCCTCCCGCCGCGCGGCCCGCGGCCGGCCGTCGTGGTCTTTCATCCCACCGTCGCCGAGAGCAGCGACGAGGTGGCGGGGATCGCCGGCCGACCGGACCGGGCCACCGGCGTCGATCTGGTGCGGCGCGGGTTCGTCGTTCTCGCCCCGCGCTGCTGCCTGTGGAACACGACCGCCGAGCATCGGCTCGACACGGCGGGCAGCGTGCGTCGCTTGGCCGCGCGGCATCCCGGCGCCACCGGGATGCGGAAGATGCTGCACGACGCCTCTCGCGCCATCGACATCCTCACGGCCGTGCCGGGGGTCGATCGCACGCGCCTCGGCGCCTTTGGCCATTCGCTCGGCGCCAAGGAGGCGCTCTACTTGGCGGCGTTCGACGAGCGCGTGCAGGCGACGGTGTTCAGCGAGGGGGGGATCGGCGTCGGCTTTTCCAACTGGCACGATCCCTGGTATCTCGGCGCCCAGGTCCGGGATCCGGCGTTCGGCCACGACCATCACGAACTGCTGGCGCTGGTCGTACCGCGGGCGCTGGTGATCCTCGCCGGCGAGGACGGCCCGGGCGCCGCCGACGGCGCTCGTTCCGGGCCCTTCATCGCCCGCGCCGTCGAGGTCGCGCGCCTCGGGGCGGAGCCGCCGCGGCTGGGCTTGTTCAACCACCGCGCGGGCCACACGCTGCCGCCGGAGGCGCTCGATCTGGCGATCCGCTGGCTCGAGACCTTCCTCGCGGCGGCCTGACTCACGCTTGACGCCGGCCGACCGCGGCGGGACACTCCTCACAGAACGACGTGGGGCGATTAGCTCAGTTGGTTAGAGCACTAGCTCGACAAGCTAGGGGTCATAGGTTCGAGTCCTATATCGCCCATTGAACAGTTGTTCAATTCGTCGCACGATGCCGCAACGCTTCGCAGAAAGCCAAGCAGGGCATCATCTTCCGGCGACTGCTGCGATTCCGTGCGATTCCGTGCGGGTGCCTGCTGCGTTCGATTTTGTGCGCCGCGCGCGTCGGATTGCGCGTCGCCTCTCAGCCCGTTGGTGACGACATCACGAAAGTGGTGGTCACGACGCTGGAGGTAGTGCCGCGCGGCGACAGCAGGCGAGTGGCCCATCCACGCGGCCACCTCGTGAGCAGGGTACATCTCCACCCAGTCCGTCTCGCACGACGAGCGTAGGTTCTGGAACAGCCTCGGCCACGGCACGAGCCCGGCCCGCGCGATGATCTTCTCAAACGTCGTCCGCAGGTTGACGCCACCATGGCCCACTCGCGGGACGACGAGCGTGGAGCCCTCGGGGCTTGCTCGAACGACGCCTCCAGGATCGACCGCAACCCAGGGCAGATCGGAACATGGCGAACCGCGTGGCCACTGCCGTGGTGGTCGGTCTTGCTCGCTCGAACAGTCAGGCGACCCGATTCCCAATCGACATCCGCCCAGGTCAGCGACGCCAGCTCGCTGGGGCACCTCAGGCCGGCGTACCGCGACAAGGCGACGACGGCCCGCCACTCGGCATCCGGGCAGCGTTCCAGGATCGCAGCGGTGGCCTCGGTGGAGACGTAGAACGCTCGCGAGGGGTTCGCCTGGGAGCCTGCGTGAACACCGTCGAACGGGCTCTTGGCGATCCATCCCCATCGCACGGCCTTGCGGAACACCGTGCGCGCCACGAACATGCGTTGGCGCAGGTGGCCGGCGACAGGCGGTTGTCGGTCGTGCCGCGCCTGCGGGTCACTGTGGCGGTGTCGCTGGCGATCCACTGCCGCCACGCGTCGGCCCTCTCCGCAGTGACGGCCTGGAGGGCCGTCTCGGCTTCGAGGAACTTCCTCAAGCTATCCAGCGTCTGCTTGTACGCCTTGCGGGTCGCAGGCTTCACGACGGCGCGTTGCTCGAACGTCGTCAGCAGCTCGCCCACCGTGCGCACCACCATGGCGGCGCGTTGCTCCGCAAGGCCGACTCGCGCCAGCTTGGCGTGGAGCGCCTCGGGCACGCCACGCAGCCACGACGCCAGCTCGGTGGAGTTCGACACGCCAGCGATCCGGTTCGCGTTCAACTCTTCCACGCGACGCTGGATTGCCTCGGCTGCTTTCTGCGGCAGACGGCCGAGGTGGATAGTGCGACGCTCACCAGCTCCATCGACAAACAGAACTCGCCGCAGCCCCTTGGGATTCGTGCTCCTTGCAGACCCTAGCCGCCAGATCGCGACGCCTTCAATTGGCGGTCGAATTGCTCGGCGTTGCGACGCAGCCAACGGTGCACGTCCGCGGCCCGGTACAGCGCCTTCCCGGTGCGGTTCGCGGTAGTGCGAACGAACCGCGGCCCGGTGCCGTTCAGACGCAGCTCAGCCAGGCGCCGCGTACTCAGCCGCGCCAGATCGGCAACCTCGCGCGTCGTCAGGTATTCACGCTCGCTCATCACACGTCTCCCGCTGCCATTGTCCACGATCCACCCGCCCGCCGTGCAGAAAAGCGTGCACAAAAAACACGCTCCGAACACCGCTAACCAAAACTCAATGAGGTGAGCGGACCCAACCCATGGGAGAATGAAGGCGAGGACGCTACCCCGGCACGATGCCACCCGCAACCAGCCCTCGAAAGGATGGGCTCAATGTCGACCGCAAAAAACCCGAATCAGGCGCTTCCCTTTCTCCTCGCTGCACTCATCACGCTGCTCCAGATCCTCGCCGTCTCCCAATTGATGCCGAAAATCGGCGCGCAGTTCAGTCCGCCAGCCACTGCAACGACGTGGGAAAAGCAACGTTTCCGAGACACCCGGGCGCTCGCAAAACCCCTCGAAACCAGGCCCAACACGACCCCCAAAGTCATGATGATGGCGCGCTGAACGCCAGAACAAAAAACCCACCCATCCGGCCGGCCAGAGGCTCCCACCCCTGGCCGGCCTTTTCGTTTCCGTGGTCACTCGCCAGCCCCAACCGGACCGGTTCCAACGGCAAAAAATTCGCGATTTCAAACCGGCGGCAAGGGCGTGATCGACATGTAGCTAACCGGGTTCGGACGCCACATCGACTTCCGCGACCTCAACGCCCGACAGACCGCCCCCCCCCACCGCCCCCGAGTCACGTTCGACCTCACCGGCCTGCCGCCAATCGCCAGCAAATCGAGCCTTTCGTCGCCGACTGCTGCCACCGTTGCCACGCAACTACTTCGACACTCACCCAGTAAGCTCCGG
>JBJSXB010000177.1:0-4858 GCA_046086245.1 Planctomycetaceae bacterium
GACAACGCGGATCGCCGCCGCGTCGCCGACGAGGTAGCGGGCGAGCGTGGTGGCGTTCATGGCTACGGCCGCGGCGAGGAACGGCCCCCCCGGTGTGGCCGGAGATGGCACTCGGGAGAGCGACGAGAGTCTTGCCGAGGGTATCCGAGGTCGTCTCCGGCTTCAGCCAACGCGATCGCGGCGCGGCATGGGCCGACCCGAAATCCACCCCTCTCGCCTGCAAAACCGGGCGCAGCGGGGCAGGTTTCGGGGGCGGAAGGCCACCTCGAGGGTGGTATCATTTCAGGGTTTCGCCGGCGTCAGCCGGCCCTGCCGCCCGTCGGAGACCCTGCCGATGATCCGTCGCCCGCGTGCGTTGTCCGTGGTCCGCTTCGTTGGGCTCGGGCTCGTGGCCGGCCTCCCGGCCGCCGGCGCGACCGACCCCGCGCCCCTCGCCTACAACCGCGACGTCCGCCCGATCCTGGTCGAGCACTGCTTCGCCTGCCACGGGGCCGACAGTGCCAGCCGCAAGGCCGACCTCCGCCTCGACCAGCGCGACGCGGCGGTGGAATCGGGGGCGATCGTGCCGGGCGACCCCGACTCGTCGGCGATGCTCGACCGGATCTGCTCCGACGACCCCGATCTGGTGATGCCGCCGCCGGCAATGAAGAAGCCGCTCTCGGCCGAGCAGAAAGCGACCCTCACGCGCTGGGTCAAGGAAGGGGCTGCCTACCAGCCCCACTGGTCCTATATCCCGCCGGTCCGGCCGGACTTGCCCGCTGTCGGCAACGAAGCCTGGGTGCGAAACCCGATCGACCGCTTCATCCTCGCCCGGCTCGAGGCGGAGGGGCTCGCCCCGGCCCCCGAGGCCGACAGGCGCACGCTCGCACGGCGTGTCGCCCTCGATCTCACCGGGCTCCCCCCCGAGCCGGTCCTCGTCGAGGCGTTCGTCGCCGACCGCGCGCCCGATGCCTACGAGCAATACGTCGACCGGTTGCTCGCCACCCTCGACTGGGGCGAGCACCGCGCCCGCCACTGGCTCGACTACGCGCGCTACGGCGACACCAACGGGATCCACATCGACAACTTCCGCGAACAGTGGGCCTACCGTCAGTGGGTGACGCAGGCCTTCAACCGCAACCTGCCCTTCGATCGCTTCACCATCCTCCAACTCGCCGGCGATCTGGTGAACGCCGAGAACCCGTCGCTCCCCGACGAGGAGAAGCTCGACAACCAGATCGCCAGCGGCTTCAACCGCTGCAACATCACCACCAGTGAGGGCGGGGCGATCGACGAGGAATACCGCGTGCTCTACTGCCGCGACCGCACCGAGACGACGGCGGCGGTCTGGCTCGGGATCACCACCGGCTGCGCCGTCTGCCACAACCACAAGTTCGACCCACTGTCGGCGCGCGAGTTCTACGAACTGTCGGCGTTCTTCAACAACACCACCCAGCCGGCGATGGACGGCAACGTCCACGACACGCCGCCGGTGGTGCCCGTGCCACGGCCCGACGATCTGCCGCGGTTCACGGCGTTGCAGCATGAACTGCCCGCCGCGCGCGACACGGTCGCGGCGCGAAAGGAGGCGGCGCGGCCGGAGTTCGACGCCTGGATCGGCGCCGCCGACGCGGCCACGATCGCCCGCCTCCTGCCGCAGGACACCCCGCTGGCCGAACTCGCGTTGGCGGAGGGGCAGGGGGCATTGACGCGGGTGAAGATCGGCGGCAAGGAGACCGACCTGCCGCTGGCGCCGGGTATCTCCTGGCAGCCGGGGCCCGCCGGCCGCGCTGGCGTCACGCTCGCGGGCAAGGCGGCGGAATTGCCCGCCGTCGGCGACTTCGAGCACGACCAGCCGTTCAGCGTGTCGTTCTGGGTGCGGCCACCCGCCAACGACACCAGCTACGCGTTGGCCGCGCGGATGGACGATTCCCAGGCCTACCGCGGCTGGGACGTGTGGATCCAGGGGCGCCGGGTGGGGATGCACATGGTCCACTCCTGGCCCGACGACGCGATGAAGGTCGTCGCCAAGGACCAACTCCCGGCCGACACCTGGTCGTTCGTCACGATCACGTCCGACGGCAGCGGTCGGCCGGAGGGGGTGAAGGTCTACTACGGCGGCAAGGCACAAGCGACCAACACCGACACCAGCGCCTTCAAGAAGAACACGATCCGTACCACGGTGCCGTTCACCCTCGGCAGCCGTTCACCCGGCTCGCCGGCGCACGGCGTCGGCGTGGCGGGGCTGGCGCTGTGGGGCCGCGCCCTGGCCGGAGGCGAGGTCGAGGGGCTGGCCCGCGGTGGTGCGCTCGAGGAGATCGTACGCCTGCCGCCCGCCGAACGGCCGGCCGCCGCAGGCAGCTTCTACGACTGGTGGCTCGCCAGCGCCGACCCACCGTTCCAGGCCGCCACGGCGCGGGTCGCGGCCCTCGAGGCGGAGCAGACGGAACTGCGCCGCCGCGGCACCGTCGCCCACGTGATGAAAGAGAAGCCGGAGCCGGCCAAGGCGTACGTGCTCGCGCGCGGCGAATACGACAAGCGCACCGACGAGGTCCAGCCCGACACCCCCGACATCCTCCCGCCGCTCCCCGAGGGCGCGCCGCGCAACCGGCTCGGGCTAGCGCGGTGGTTGTTCCTTCCGGAGCATCCGCTCACGGCGCGGACGACCGTGAACCGCTTCTGGCAGGAGGTGTTCGGCACCGGGCTGGTGCGCACCAGCGCCGACCTGGGCGTGTCCGGTGAGCTGCCCAGCCACCCCGAGCTGCTCGATTGGTTGGCGCTCGAGTTCCGTGACAGCGGATGGGACGTGAAGCAATTCTTCAAGCTGATGGTCACCAGCGCCGCCTACCGACAGTCGGCGGCGACGACCCCCGACAAGCTGGCCAAGGACAACGCCAACCGCCTGCTCTCGCGCGGCCCGCGCTTCCGCATGGACGCCGAGATGGTGCGCGATTACGCCTTGGCCGCCGCCGGCCTGCTGGTGCGGCAGATCGGCGGGCCGAGCGTGAAACCCTACCAGCCCGACGGCGTCTGGGAGGCGGTGTCGATGGGAGGTAACACCCAGACCTACAAACGCGACAGCGGCGACGCGTTGTATCGCAAGAGCATGTACTGGTTCTGGAAGCGCACCGCGCCCCCGGCCTCGATGGAGATCTTCAACGCCCCGTCGCGCGAGACCTGCACGATCCGCCGCGAGCGCACCAACACGCCGCTGCAGGCGCTGGTCACGCTCAACGACCCCCAGTTCATCGAGGCGGCTCGGGCCCTGGCCGACCGCGCCTTCGAAATCGGCGGCACCAGCGACGAAGCGAGGATCGATTTCATCGCCCGTCGCCTCCTCGCCCGGCCGCTGACGCCCGACGAGCTGGCGATCGTCACCAAGTCGCTCGCCGACCTCGAGGCCCACTACGCGGCCCATGCCGACGACGCCCGGGCGCTGGTATCGGTGGGCGACACGAAGCCGCGCCTGCCCGACACCGTGAAGCTCGCCGCCTGGACGATGCTCGCCAACGAGCTGTTGAATCTCGACGAGGTTCTCTGCAAGTGACGGGGGAGCCACTTCCCCGCCCGTGAACGCCCCGCCGCAGGAGATCGATCCGATGCCGCCGTTTCCCCGCCCGCTGGCCGAACTGGGCCTGTCGCTCACCCGACGGCGCTTCTTCGAGCGCGGCAGCCACCTGCTCGGCGGGCTGTCGCTGGCGGCGCTGGCGGCCGAGGGCCCGGCGCGGGGTGCGACGAGTGGATCCGGGGCGGACGGCGTCGAGCGGGTACCGGGGGCGATCGGGCCCCATTTCGCCCCCCGGGCGAAGCAGGTGATCTATCTGCACATGGTGGGTGGCCCTCCGCAGATGGATCTCTACGACTACAAGCCGGTGATGAACGACTGGTACGACAAGGACCTTCCCGAGAGCGTCCGCAATGGCCAGCGGCTGACGACGATGACCTCCGGGCAGAAGCGCTTCCCGATCGCACCGTCGAAATTCACGTTCGCGCGGCACGGTCAGAGCGGCATGTGGGTCACCGAGTTGCTCCCGCACACGGCGAGCATGGTCGACCAGATGTGCTTCATCCGCACGATGCACACCGAGGCGATCAACCACGAGCCGGCGATCACCTACATGCAGACCGGCAACCAGCTCCACGGCCGGCCGTGCCTCGGCGCGTGGACGGCCTACGGCCTCGGCTCGCTCAACCAGGACCTGCCGACGTTCGTGGTGCTCGTGGCGAAGCCGACCAACACCGAGCAGGTCCAGGCGATCGGCGCGCGGCTCTGGTCGAGCGGCTACCTCCCCGGCGAATACTCCGGTGTCAGCTTCCGCTCGGCCGGCGACCCGATCCTCTACATCAACAACCCCGCCGGCGTCCCCGCCGGCGTGCGGCGGACGACGCTCGACGGCCTGGCGGCACTCAATCAACGCACGCTCGAGCGGATCGGCGACCCCGAGACGCGCACCCGCATCGCCCAGTACGAGATGGCGTTCCGGATGCAGACCAGCGTCCCCGACCTGGCGAACATCGCCACCGAGCCGGAGAGCACGTTCGCACTCTACGGCGAGGAGGCGAAGAAGCCCGGCACGTTCGCCAACACGGTGCTGATGGCGCGGCGCCTGGTCGAGCGCGGCACGCGCTTCGTGCAGGTCTACCTCAACAACTGGGACACCCACGCCAACGTGTCCGTCCGGCTGCCGATGCAGTGCAAGGACATCGACCAGGCCTGCCACGGCCTCGTCCAGGACCTCAAGAGCCGCGGCCTGCTCGACAGCACGCTGATCATCTGGGGGGGCGAGTTCGGCCGGACGGTCTATTCGCAGGGGGGCCTCTCCCGGGAGAACTACGGCCGCGACCACCATCCGCGCTGCTTCACGATGTGGATGGCCGG
>JBJSXB010000178.1:0-14188 GCA_046086245.1 Planctomycetaceae bacterium
TCACGATTGACTGGGTGACGGCGTGGGCCGTCGTTGCGACCGCGAGTGTCGCGCCCATCAAAGCCAACAGCGCAGCTCGGAGGCCGCGGCTGCGAATCGCAGCGCGACCACACTGGAGCGAAAAGAACTTCGTCATATGACATCCTCCTCAAAGGCTGAACTTCAAAGACACGAAGTAAGTCGCGCATGCGGATTGAGGCGCAGCCCAGGAGAGCGCACGTGCGCTCTCGTGTGCTGCTCGGGAACGTCGTTCGGGCCTCGTCGCGGTGATTGCCGCACGAGGTGATCTGGTCTCGCGGGGCTGGCTGGTCCCGCGCGCGGCGCTGCCGTCGGCCGCGGTCGGCCGATGAATGGCGAGGCGCGGGCGCGGGGGCGGCGCAAGTGCCGCGGTGGATTACCGAGGGCACCGGGCCACGGGGGATGGCGGGAACGCGATTGTTCTTTTGTGTTCATGGCGGGAAGCCTCCGCTCGGGCTCTGCAGAGGGGGCGCCCCTCGCGCCTTTGCCCTCGCATCGACCCGGTTGCAGTGGCGACGGGCCGATGCGAGGGCGACGGCGGAGGGGCTTCGCGGGTCCCTGGAATGGGAGTCCAGGGGCCGACGGTGTCGCGGCGGGCCCGCGGCCTGGTGGCTCATGGGCGGTGGTTGGGCGCGCGCAGGCGCGTTGCTTACGGGATCACCGCGCGGTGGCGACGTGCGCGGGTGGAATCCGCCTTGCGGGCATCCACGTCGCGGGCATCCACGTCGCGGGCATCCGCTTGGCGGTGGGCGTTGCGGTGACGGCGGCCCTGCACGCGCGGGCGATCGGCTGATGCATGGCGGCGGCTTGGCGGCTCGTGCGAGCCGGGGCACCGGTCGCGGGTCGCTGTCGGGCGGGAGGGGTGTCGGTGTCATCTCGTGGTCTCCGGGCGCGGGCGTACGGGGCTGCAGGTGCGCGGGCACCGGCATGGCCGGCCATTCGGCGCCGCTTGGTCGAGCGGCGTTCGGTCGGGTGTGGGGCTGCTGGACTGGCTCCCGGGGGCCGGCCGCGACCGCATGGGCAGTCAGGGCGCGGGATCTCCAGGCGCGCAGCAGCGCGGCAGGCGGGTGTCAGGTGGTCATGGGTGTCTCCGGGGTGAAGCGGTGCAGAGGCCCGCTCCCCGAGACGACGTCAGACACGCCACGCGCAATCCGCCAGGCGCGACCAAGAGGGCGCGTCGCCCCCTCGATCCCGCGCATGCACCACCGGCACAAGGCGCAGAGCGAACCGCTCCGCGCCACAGGGCCGGTTTGATTGCCGTCGGCGGCCTTGCGGTCGCGACGGGGACGGTGCTTGCAGGAGCGGATCCTGAGGGGGCGGAACAGGAGGCGGTCGCCGCCCGGTGGCGGCAAAACGGCCCTCAGGAGAGAACAGGCGCAGAACCCGCCCGAAGTCCGCCAAAGATTTTTGGTCCATCCGGGATCTTTGTGGGTGGATGACAGGAGACGACATGCCGGCATTCCCATGACAGGGCCGTCGAAGCCCCCTCCGCCGTCGCCCTCGCATCGGCCCGTCACCCCTGGCTGCGGGTCGATGCGAGGGCAAAGGCGCGGGGGGCGTCCCCCTCTGCAGAGCCCGAGCGGAGGCTGCGCCCGCCGCGATGACCCACGGAAATGCCGGATGGACCTGTCACTGGAACCCCCTCGGCTTTCCGACTTGCGCGGGTGAAATCGCAAGATCAGCGCGAGATGTTTGAAGCGGAAAAGGCGTGCTCGGCATTACAAACCCCGGCTGACGACGTCTGTTCAGAGACTTGGCCAGCGCACGCATCACATTCTGATTTGTAAAGTGGATATCCCGCGTCATATTCGATTGATGCCGACGATGGAGCAATGCAACAGCGTGATCGATGTGAAACAAAAGACCCGCTTCATGGACTCGAAGAAAAAAGTCAAGGTCCTCACTGGCTTCAAGCGTCGTATCGAACCGACCAATCAACTCGATTGCAGAACGCTGAAATGTTGCGGCTGACAGATAAGCACCCAATAGCGTGACGTGATCCGAATTCGATGACGGTTCACAATCACGTCCGAGAGATTCAAATACAAGCACCTGCCCACACACAACAGACACATCGGACAAGGAACTCAGGATGTCAATATGCCGGGCCAAGCGATTTGGCTGCCAAAGATCATCAGCGTCGAGAAAACTTATCCACCTTCCGCGTGCCTCATCCAATCCCCTGTTCCGCGCCCTCGAAACGCCCTGATGGGTGCCTGTGATCAACCGTATGCGTCGATCTCGTTCGGACGCATTCGCGACAATAGAACATGTTTGATCAGTGGAGCCATCATCAATGATAAGCAATTCATGGTTGGCATACGTTTGAGCCTGAACGGATGAAATAGCATCATGAATGTAGCGTTCGGCATTAAAAGCGGGCATAATGACAGTCGCGGCAATCATCCCGATACGTCCTCGACGAGTGTCCTGAACTAGAAGTTCATGACACTGGAAATTGTTTGATTCCCGGCCTGCAAGGCCGGAAATGTCGTGTCGTGAATCGAAATGAACTTTCGACTCACGACACCAGCACTCGGCAGCAGCCTGGCCAGCAGGCAGTGGCGACAGGCCCAAATCTCCGGCCGCGCACGGAGATGTTGAGCGGGGTTCCGCCGCAGGGAGGCGTGGAGGGCCGATCGTGGAGCGACACGAGTGTCGATCGGCATCGGTACGCCCGGAACCCACCCTGGTGGGTGAGCCAATCGGATGATCATCCGTGCACACACCGGGGAATTCGTCCCGCAGTTCGGACCTTGCGGTGGTGCAAGGTGTGCAACACGCGACAACGCTGCGCTTGGTCGTTACAACCACCATCGTTGTGGCGAGCCAGAGTCGCGACAAAAAGGGTCCGTCGCTCGTTTCAATCCAACAGCAACAGTCGTCGTTGTCGGTGGCAAGCCAGTCGGCCCGCTCGACCGTTGTGGTTCCCGGATCGCCAGCCGGCCTGAGTGAACGGCATGACGGCGGGCAGCGCGGTCACCGGCGGATACACGTGGTCACCGGCTGAGAGTGGCGGGCGGAGAGTGGCGGGCGGCTCGAAGCGAGTGGATGACGCAACGGCGCGCTCCCCATGCGGGAACGCGACCAGCCGGCGGGGGGCAACGAGCAGTCGACTGCTCGATCTCGACGGCTTGTCGTGTGCGTGCCGTGACGGTGCCGGTGGTGCGGGGAGGATCGCGGCATGGTCGCTCGTGCGTCAGGCTGGCTGCTGTTTGTCGGCATCGCCGCGGTCGCCGCGTGCGCCGACCTGATCTCCAAGCACCTGGTGTTCGCGCGGCTTGGCATGCCGCGGCAGCAGGCGGCGATCGAGATCGTCCCCGGCATCCTCGCGCTCGAGACCAACCTCAACGAAGGGGCGTTGTTCGGCCTGGGGCAGGGGATGGGGGTGTTGTTCGCCGCGATCTCCGTGCTGGCGATCCTCGGGATCCTCGCCATGGTCGCCCGACCGGGGACACGGGCCAACGCCAGCCTGATCGCCGCGCTGGGTCTGATCACCGGCGGCATCCTCGGCAACCTTTTCGACCGCCTCGGCCTCCCCGGCCTGGTGTGGCACGAACCCGCATCGCGCGCCGGATCGCCGGTCGTCGCGGTTCGGGACTGGATCCACTTTCAGCTTCCCGGGTGGATTGATTGGCCGGTCTTCAACCTGGCCGACAGCTGGCTGGTGATCGGCGCGGGACTGTTGTTGTGGATCTCGTTGTGGACGAGTCAGGACGCGCCACTTCCGGCATCGGCCGATGGTCCGCCGGGCGCCGACCCTGCCACGGGCCCGCCTGCCAACTTCTCGGACGCATCGCGGGGCGCCGACTCCCTGTCGAGAGAACCCGTTCGATGAACGGGTCGTCGGGCGACGCTGCCGACCGGGGGGTCGGCGACCGTCTCCAGGCTGGGCTCGACGCGGCGTTGGCCGCCGGTCGGGCCGCGCTCCGGCGGTTCGGCGATGCGGCCCTCCTCGTCGAATTGAAAGGGGATCGCTCGCCCGTCACGGCGGCTGACCGCGAAGCGGAGACGTCGCTCCGCGAGGCGTTGCTCACGCGCTTCCCGCGCGACGGCTTTCTCGGCGAGGAATTCGGCGCGGTCGACGGGAGCAGCGGTTACGAATGGGTCGTCGATCCGATCGACGGCACCAAATCCTTCATCCGCGGCGTCCCGCTGTGGGCGACGCTCGTGGGCTGCCGGCGTCACGGCGTCGGGGTGCTGGGCGTCGTGGTGATTCCCGCGCTCGACGAGGTGGTGTACGCGGCACGCGACGGTGGCGCGTGGCACGCGGTGGGTAGCGGGTCGCCGACTCGGGCGCGCGTGTCGCAGCGCGAGACGCTCCGATCCTCCCTGGCCTGCTCCAGCGACTTCACGTCGTTCGTGCGACGCGCCGACCCGCTGGCCGGCGCGTCTGCCCGGGCCGGTATCGAGGAGGCGTTTCAGATCGTGCGCACCTGGGGCGACGGGTACGGCTACCTGCTGGTCGCCACCGGTCGCGCCGAAGCGATGATCGATCCGCTCATGAACCCCTGGGACGCCGCCGCCGTCGAGGTGGTGGTCGCGGAGGCGGGAGGGCGGTTCAGCGACTGGAGCGGGCGTTCGCGGATCGACGGCGGCGACGGTGTCGCCACGAACGGCCGGATCCACGAAGCCGTCGTGCGGCTCCTCGGCTGATTCGCCGCGATGATCACCACGGACCGACCGCCACTGCCGGCGGACGGCACCTGACGCCATGGCGGCCCGGCGGCGATGCGCCGCCACACGCCTCCGGTCAGGCTTGCGAAAAACGCCCCAAACGCTACACTTTGCGGTTCGTTTTCGGGTCGTTGGTCGGCGTTCCTCACCCCATTCGAACAGGCTGGTCTACCGTGGCACGTTCCTGCGAGGTCTGCGGCAAGGGGTTCTCCATGGGGAACACCGTCACGATCCGCGGCAAGGCGAAATACCTCGGCGGCGTGGGGACGAAGGTCACCGGCATCTCGCGGCGGAAGTTCAAGCCGAACCTCCAGCGTCTCCGGGTGACGGTGGGGCAGGGCACGAGCACGTCGCTGCTCGTCTGCACCCAATGCATTCGCTCCGGCAAGGTCACGAAACTGGTCAAACAAAAGCCGTTCCGCCTCCCGACGGTCGAGAAGCCAAAGACCACCGCGGATGACGTCGTGCCGTCGGGTCCGCGGGCCCGGCCTTGAAGCAGAGTGCCCGAAGCACGGTTCCCGCTGCACGACTCCTCATGCACGATGGTCCTCATGCACGATGGGCGGCGGGCCACGGTGCGGCGCGGGGCCAAGAGGGCTGCGGCGGCACCAGTGAAGCCGGGGCCACCGCCGGCCGGCACTGCGGCCACGAGGAGGCACCGCGGCCACGAGGAACGGTTCGCCCGCCGGCCCAAGCCTTCTCGCCGCGCACCGCCGCTCCCGCACGGCGACAGACGTGTCGTCATTGCCGCCGTCACGCAGGTCATCCCACGCCCGATTCTCCACGGATCCCACCCATGGGTCTTTCCGCCGCCGATGTCGGCAAGGTCGCTGGCCTCGCCCGCCTGGCCCTGCCCGACGCCCAGCTCGAGGCCTTGACGCGCGAATTGACGACGATCGTCGGCTTCGTGTCGCAACTGGAGGAACTCGACACCAGCGCCGTCGAGCCGCTCGCTCATCCGCTCGACACGCGCAACGTGTTTCGCGACGACCAGCCGCACGCCTGCCTGTCCACCGCCTCGGCCCTGCAGTCGGCTCCCCGACACGATGGCGAATGCTTCCTCGTGCCGGCGGTGCTCGGGGAGACCGGATCGTCGTGACGCCCCGTTGCCCGGATCGGGGATGACGACATCGCCCTACCCCACCCGCTTCCCGCGTCCGTCGCCCCCACGATCCCTCCGGCCCGAGCGATGCACAACACCGAACTTTCCAGTCAGGACATCGTCGCCGCGGTGCACCGCGGCGATCTTTCCGCGGAACGGATCACGACCGCGTTTCTCGACCGGATCGCCGCCTTCGACGGCTCGATCAACGCCTTTCTCGCCGTCGATCGTGCCGGCGCGCTGGCGACCGCCGCCGACATCGACCGGCGGCGCAGGGCCGGGCAACGGCTCGGCGCGCTGGCCGGGCTGCCGGTCGCGGTCAAGGACGTGCTCTGCACCGCCGACCTTCCGACCACCTGTGCGTCGCGGATGCTGGCCGGATACCGTCCGCCGTACGACGCCGACGTCGTCGCCCGATTGCGCCGCGCCGACGCGGTGATCGTCGGCAAGACCAACATGGACGAGTTCGCGATGGGGGGCTCGAACGAGAACTCCGCGTTCGGACCGGTCCGCAACCCCTGGGATCTCGACCGCGCCCCGGGTGGATCGAGTGGCGGATCGGCCGCCGCGATCGCGGCCGACATGGCGCCGGCGGCCCTCGGGTCCGACACGGGCGGATCGATCCGGCAGCCGGCGGGACTGTGCGGCATCACCGGCCTCAAGCCGACCTACGGCCGGGTGAGCCGACGCGGCCTGATCGCGTTCGCATCGAGCCTCGACCAGATCGGGCCGATGTGCCGGTCCGCCGCCGACTGCGGTCTGCTGATGGAGACGATCGCCGGTCACGATCCCGGTGACTCGACGTCGCTCGACACACCGGTGCCGCCGTACACCCAACTGCTCGACCAACCGCTCGCCGGGCTGCGCATCGGCCGCGTCGCCGCGCATTTCGCCGAGGGACTCGATCCCGAGGTGGCACGCGGGGTGGAGGAGGCGTTCGCCGTGTTCGAAGCGGCGGGAGCGACCATCCACGACGTCGAATTGCCTCACGCGCGGTACGGCGTGGCCACCTATTACGTCGTGGCCCCCTGCGAGGCGTCGAGCAATCTCGCGCGGTACGACGGCGCCCACTACGGCCACCGTGCCGCCGCCGCGGGCGGTGCCGGCAGGGCGTTCGAATCACCGCTGGTGGAAATGTATTCCCGCAGCCGCGCCGAAGGCTTCGGCCCCGAGGTAAAGCGGCGCATCATGCTGGGCACCTACGCCCTCTCGGCCGGCTACTACGACGCCTACTACGCCAAGGCGCTGCGGGTCCGCCGGCTCATCCGTCAGGACTTTCTCGACGCCTTCGAACGGGTGGACGTGATCGGCGGCCCGGTATCGGCGACGCCCGCCTTCCGCCTCGGCGAGAAGACGGGCGATCCGCTGGCGATGTACCTGGTCGACATGTACACCGTCGCCACCAATCTCGCCGGCATCGCGGCGATTTCCTTTCCGTGCGGATTCACCAAGGGCGGCTTGCCGGTCGGCTTCCAGCTCCAGGGGCCGGCGCTGTCGGAGCCGCTGCTGCTCCGCGCCGCCGATCGCTTCCAGCGTCTCACCGACTGGCATCGCCGCCGCCCCCCGTTGGCCGCCTCGTGATCGCGGCACCGATGACGATCGAACGATCCCCCGCGCCGAACGCCGTTTCGCACCGCCACGCCCAGGACCGGGTCCATGCCTGACGCCGCCGACGCCCCGCCGTTCACCACCGTCATCGGGCTCGAGGTCCACGTCCAACTGCTCACGCGGACGAAGCTGTTCTGCGGATGCCCGACCGCGTTCGGCGCTCCCCCCAACACGCAGGTCTGCCCGGTGTGTCTCGGCTTGCCGGGATCGCTGCCGGTGATGAACCGCACCGCCTTCCAGCTCGCCTTGCGGGCGGCCTTGGCACTCGACTGCACCATCGCGCCGTTCACGAAGTGGGACCGCAAGAACTACTACTACCCAGACCTTCCCAAGGGTTATCAGATCAGCCAGTACGACCTGCCGTTCTCGACGGACGGCGTGCTGGAGGTGGTCGATCCGAAGGGGGCGTTCGCACCACGGCGCGTGGGGATCATCCGGGTGCACCTCGAGGAGGATGCCGGCAAGAGCATGCATGACGAGACGAGCGGCACCGCCGACAGCCGCATCGATCTCAACCGCGCCGGCACGCCCCTGGTGGAGATCGTCACCCAGCCCGACCTGCGGAGCCCGCAGGAGGCCCGCGCTTGGCTCAACGAATTGAAACTCCTGTTGGTCTACCTCGGCGTCAGCGACTGCAACATGCAAGAGGGCAGCCTGCGCGTCGACGCCAACGTCAACCTCCACGTCCCGCGGTCCGGCGGCGGCACCGCCAAGACGCCGATCGTGGAGATCAAGAACATGAACAGCTTCCGCTCCGTGGAACGCGCGCTGGCCTACGAAACCGCCCGCCAGTGGGAGCAGTGGCAGCGCACGGGCGTGGAGATGGGCGGTGCGCCCAAACAGACGCGGGGCTGGGACGACGCCGCCGGCATCACCCGCGGGCAGCGGCACAAGGAGGAATCGAGCGACTACCGCTACTTCCCCGACCCCGACCTGGTGCCGGTGACCGTCTCGGCCGACGAGTTGACGGCGATCCGCGCGGCGATGGGCGAGCCGCCGACGGCGCTGCGCGCGGCGCTGGCCGCCACCTGGTCGATTCCCCCCGCCGACGCCGCCGTGATCGTCGCCCAGGGACGTGACGTGGTCGCCTACTTCGAATCCGTCGCGCGGCTGGTAGGGGAGGGGAAACCGGCCGCTAACTGGCTCCAACAGGACGTGCTCCGCACCATCAACGAGCGCGGCGGCACGATCGGCACCTTTCCGGTCGGCCCGGAGGCGCTGGCGGACCTGATCAGGCGGGTCGCGCGCGGTGATTTCGATACCGCCCGCGGCCGGGAGATTTTCGCCGGCTTGCTCGCGTTGGGCCGGCTCGCCGCGCCCGCCGACGTGGCGGCCGCGGTCGATGCCCTCGGCATCGCGGCCGTCAGCGACGACGACCTCGAAGCGCTCGTACGCGATGTGCTGGCGGCCAATCCGAAGATCGTCGCCGACGTCCAGGGGGGCAAGGAGCAGGCCGCCGCCGGGCTCATCGGGCAGGCGCGGAAGAAGAACCCCAACGTGAACCCGGCGAAGGTCAGGGAGACGGCCCTGCGTTTGATCCGCGGGTCATGATCGCGCCTTCTCCGCGCGGGGTGTTCCATGCCCGGTACCACGTCCGGCCGACCACGGATCGTGACGCTCGCCACCGACTTCGGCTCCGGCAGTGTCTACGTGGCCGAACTGAAGGGTCGACTCCTGCACGCGCCGACGCCGGTGACGCTCGTCGACATCGGCCATGACCTGCCCCGGCACGACGTCGCCGCCGCGGCGTGGATCGTCGCGCAGACCTGCTTCACGTTCCCGCCCGACTCGCTCCACGTCGTGGTGGTGGATCCAGGAGTCGGCACCGCCCGCCGCCTGGTCTGGGCGCGGATCGGCGTGCAGACCTTCGTCGCGCCCGACAACGGCGTGCTCTCCCTGGCGATCGACCGGCACGGACTCACCGCCGCGCGGCGGATCGACGTGCCCGCCGCCGCCTCGAGCACCTTCCACGGCCGCGACGTGCTCGCCCCGGCCGCCGTCCGAATCCTCGAAGGCGCCGATCCCTCCACACTGGGCGAGCCCGTGCCGGCATTGCTGACCTTGCCGCTGGCACGGCCGTTCGAGCGCGATGGCTGCTGGCACGGTGCGGTGATCCACGTCGATGCCTTCGGCAACGCCATCACCAACCTGCCGGCGTCCCTCTGGCGGGCGGTGGTGGCGGCCGGGTCGCTCCTGGTCGGACCACACCATGTGCGGACGCTGGTGCGCACCTACGGCGACGCCGAACCGGGCACGGTCGTCGCCCTCGTGGGCTCGCAGGGATGCATCGAGGCGGCCGTGGTGCGGGGGAGTGCCGCCGCGAAACTGGCCGTGACCGTGGGCACACCGGTCACCATCCCGCCGACGGCGCCGCGCGGCTGACGGTCGCCGGGCCGGTCGCCGGGAACGCGCGGGTGTCCGGCGGTGGGATCCGCCGCGGAATCCCCGCCGTTGCCTGCCGTCGCCAGGCGGCGAACAGTTGGCCGTCGCGGAGGCCTCGCGGGTGCCTGCACCCCGGGGCGTCAGCGCTGGTCGCCGGGAGACGGGCCGCCGGGGGTGTCGTGGACGCACCCGAGCCGCCGTGTCGCCCGCATCCGCACCACGGCGCGCCGCCTTCGCGGACCGTGGTTCCACACGCACGGCGATCCCGTGCCGCGGCCAGCCACCATGGCGGCCGCGCGTCCGGCGATGGATGCCAACCTCGAAGCCGTTATCTCCCGGAGAGATCTGCGATGGCTGTCCGACGCATGGTCCCAATGATCGCATTCCCGACGCTCGTCGCTCTCGTCATGTCGACGGCAGCGGCGAACAACTTCACCTATCCATTCAACGCCAACCCAGGGGTCGGATGGACGGTGATGAACTTCGACACCTCGGGCGTCGTCACCTCCGCCACGTCGTCGACGATGTGGGAGTGGACTGGTGGGAACAGCGCGAACGAGGGGGGATGGCACACCCGGCAGGCCACCGACGTGCCGGTCGCGGCGACCGCGCTGTTGAGCCCGTATTTCCGCGTCGACGACACCGGGCAGGACGAGGTCCGGATGACACTCACGCACCGCTTCAACTTTCCGTACGTCACCATGGAAACCGGATCGATCCCCGCGGCGCTCGGGCAGGTCCAGGTGAGCATCAACGGGAGCGACTGGAGGGACGGCGGCATCCCCACCGCCGATTTCAGCGGCAACTCCAACCATCATGTGCCGGAGTACGTCTTTCCGGCAGAGCCCACACCACCGCTGGTCTGGGACACGATGCTCCCGACCGGCACCGCCTCGTCATCCGTCGCGGCGTTCGTCGACACGAGCGAGGGCTTTGCCACCAAAGACCACCACGACACGACCGTGACGCTCGCGTTTCCCCCGTACACGTTCGGGCCCGGAGACTTCATCCAGTTCCGCTACGTGATGCAGCTGCAAGTCCCGGGGAGCGCCACGGAGCCGACGCCGGACTGGCCGATCAATTGGGAGATCAACTCCGCGCAAATCGCTGGTGTCGATCTCGTCGTCGTGCCCGAACCAGGGGGCGTCGTGCTGGCGGCCCTCGGCGCGGCGCTCGGCGCGGTCGGCCTGCGGCGGCGTTCGCCCCCGCGATCATGATCCGCGCGGATCACCCGCGGGCGACCGTCGACGGGCGGCGCCCGTGGGTGACCGGTGGGAGGGAGCACGGCGGCGGGTACACTCCGGCATGCCCATCATCGACCCTGTCGTGTCGCCGGCGGCCGGCCGGCCGCCCACACGCCCCATGGCCGGGAACGACCTCGCCCGGTGGGATCGCGCGCACGTCTGGCACGCCTTCACGCAGATGCAGGAGTACGAACCGCTCCTCATCGAGCGCGGTGAAGGGGTGTGGCTCGTCGATACCGACGGCCGTCGCTACATCGACGGCTCGGCGAGCATGTGGTGCAACGTCCATGGCCATCGCCATCCACGCCTCGATGCGGCGCTGGCAGCGCAGATTGGCCGGGTGGCGCACACCACGAATCTCGGCCTCTCCAACCCGACCACGGTCGCCCTCGCCCGGCGGATGGTGGAGGTGGCTCCGGATGGACTGGAGAAGGTTTTCTTCTCCGACGACGGCTCGACCGCCATCGAAGCCGCGCTCAAGATGGCGTTCCAGTATTGGCTGCAATCCGATCCACCGCGGCCCGGCCGACGCCGGTTCGTCGCGCTCGCCGACGCCTACCATGGCGACACGCTCGGGGCAGTCGGCGTCGGCGGCGTCGATCGGTTCACCGATCTGTTCGCCCCGCTCACCTTCGAGGCGATCCGGTTGCCGGTGCCGTCGGCGGCCCCGATCGCCGGCGTGCCGACGGTACCGGCGGCGGAGTGCCTGGCGCGCCTCGAAACCCTGCTGGCCGCCGAGGGGGATTCGATCGCGGCGGTGGTGATGGAGCCGCTGGTGCAGGCTGCCGGCGGAATCCTCGTCCATCCGCCCGGCTTCCTCGCCGCCGTGCGCCGGATCACGGCCGAACACGACGTGTTCATGATCCTCGACGAGGTGGCGACGGGGTTCGGCCGCACCGGGCGGCTGTTCGCCTGCGAGCACGAGGGGGTGTCACCCGACTTCCTCTGCCTCGCCAAGGGGCTTACCGCCGGCTACCTGCCGATGGCCGCCACACTCACCACCGAACGCGTGTGGAACGCCTTCCTCGGCACGCACGGCGACCGCCGCACCTTCTTCCACGGGCACACCTATGGCGGCAATCCCCTGGCGGCGGCGGTGGCGCTGGAGTCGCTGGCGATCTTCGACGACGAACGGGTACTCGATCGGCTCCCCGCCCTCGCCGCGCGGCTGGCGGAGCACCTCGCTCGGATCGCCGCGCTGGAGCACGTCGGTGCGGTGCGGCAGTGCGGCCTGCTCGCCGGCATCGAGTTGGTCGCCGACCGCACGCGACGCACACCCTATCCCTGGCAGGAACGCCGCGGCGCCCGCGCCTGCCACGAGGCGCGCCGGCACGGCGTGCTGGTGCGACCGCTCGGCGACGTGGTGGCGGTGGTGCCGCCCCTGTGCATCACTGCCGACGAGCTCGACGTCCTGCTTGCAGCGATCGCTGCCGGGATCCGTGCCGCCACCGCCTGACCGACCGCGCTCGGCCGCCGACGGTGGCGCTCGGCTGTGGCCCGCGGCGGGGTGGCTGGCCCGCACGCGGTGCCGCCACTCGCTCAGTGGACGACCGATTTGCTTCCCTCGGCCGACCCTCCGATCGGCGCCCCTTCGGGCAACGGGCGGCCGGCGGTGGGCAAGCCGAGGCGATGCAACTCGGCGCGCATGTCACGAAACACGTCGAAGCTGTCGGGGTAGGTCCAGAGCGTGACGGTCGTCTCCGGCGTCATGCCGGCGATCACGCGCCGGAAGCGCGAACCCGCGGCGAGCGCCTCCGCCGGCGTCTCACCGATCGTTTCCCCCACCGGACGGATGACCCATTCCCGCGAGCGGATGAGCACTTGGCCGCGGGCCTGATCGACACGGGCCTCGAGCACGTAATCGAGACCGAACTGCTCGATCGGCCCCACCGACTCGATCCGCGTCGCGAGCGACGCCAGCGACGTGCCGGCACGGCGCGTCTGGCTCTTGGCGAGCTCGAACAATTCGGTGAGCGGCACGTAAGCGATCCGCCCGGCGGCGAGCCGGAAATGGAGTTCCTCCCCCGACACGGTGCGGCCGATCGGTGTCGGGTAGGCGAGGACCTCGCGGGTGACGGTGGCGGCGGCGTGGGCGAGACCTTCGGCCTCGAGGTGCGTCTTCCGCAGTTCCTCCTCGAGTGCCGCGCGGCGGGCGGCCGCTTCCGCGGCCCGGACGGTGCTCTCGTCGCTCTCGCGCCGGGCGGTGTCGAGATCGACGTTCAAAGCCGAGACGGCGGTCGCGAGATCGAGCCTGGCCCGCGCCGCCTCCGCGGCGGCGGCGGCGACGACCCCGGTCTGGCCGGCGAGGTCGTCCACCTCGCTCTCGAGCGTGATCGTGGTGCCCACGAGCTCGGCGATCGCCCGGGAGAGTTCCGCCGCCCGGGAGTCGGCGGCGGCGGCCCCACCCACCGCCTGCTGCACCCGCGCGCCGACCAGCATCACGAGGATCACGAGGATCCCGACGATGTTGGTGATGACGTCGAGGAACGAGTCCTGGCCGGCGGCGGAGATCTCCTCGCTGCGGGGACGGGCCATGGCGGTCGCTCCTTCAGGGGTTCACCGCGGCGTATCCGGGCCGCCCCACCGGGGGCAGATTGCGGATCTCGTCGCCGCGCGCGTCGGAGGTCGTCTCCAGCCCGGAATCGGCGAGGAGGCGCTGCAAGTCGTCGCGCCGCGCGGCTCCGCCCGCGGCCGCCGAGAGCACCAGTTGCGGCTTCCAATACATCCGGTCGCCCGCCAGCCCCCAGTCGGCCACCTTGGCGCGCAGCGTCTCGACCAACGGATCGACCGCCGCGGCGGTCTCGCCGGGGATCGGCACCCGCTTCTCGATCCGCCGCGTGCCGTCTTCGAGGATGCGGAACTCGTCGGCGGCGCATTCGATCCGCACCGGGCGCGTGATCGGGATCGGCCGCTCGCGCGACGCGAAGCTGGCCCAGTTGCTCCCGCGGGTCGCCGACAGGGATGCCGCGCCGCCGCCACCCACGGTCGCGGAGGCGGCCGCGGCGCTGCCCCCCGTGGCGAGCATGCCGGGGAGGGGCTGCCCGCCGGCGGCGCCGGCCATGCCGGCGGCGGCCGCCCCCTGGGCACCGGTCGCGCCGGCATTGGCCGCCGTCGATCCGGCGCCTCCGGCGGATCCCGCCTGGCCGGCCGGCGCCCC
>JBJSXB010000179.1:0-3715 GCA_046086245.1 Planctomycetaceae bacterium
GATCCACAGGCGGTCGACACCCGATCCGACGTCTATTCGCTCGGCGTCATCCTCCACGAGCTCCTCGCCGGCGCGCCCCCCTACGACGTCTCCGCGAAGGGGTTGTTCGAGGTCGCCACGATCGTCGAACGCGAGGTACCGCCATCGCTCCAGCGGATCGATCGCCACATCCCGCGCGACGTGGCGACCATCGTGGCGACCTGCCTGCGGAAGGACCCTCAGGAGCGCTATTCGAGCGCCCATGAATTGGCAGCCGATCTCGGCCGTCACCTCGCCGGCGAGCCGATCGCCGCCAGTCCGCCGCGGGCCCTGGAGGCGCTGCGGCGCTTCGCCCGCCGGCACACCGTCGCCGCCGCGGCGATCGCCTTCGCATTCGTCGCCCTGCTGGGCGCCGTTGGAGCGGTGTCGGTGCTCGCGCTGCGAAGCGAGCAGTCCCGCCGCGCCGAGGCGGCGGCGCGGCGGGCGGAGGGCGAGGCGCTCGAACTCGCCGAGACACGGTTGACGATGGCCCGCCGGGAGACCGCCAACGCCCGGCGGCAGCTCTTCATCGCCAGCCTGTATCGCCTCGCCGATCTCGCCGCGGGTTCCTCGACCGCGGCCGCCACCAGCGCCTTCCACGAAACCGCCGCGCTGGCGGGCTTCGAACGGAGTGCCGATTCCGTCGGGCCCGGAGCCGGATTCCCGATCGAGTTGCGTTGCCTGTGGCCGGAGATCGACCAGTCGCTCGGCGCGCTGGGCGGTCTGCTCCACAGCGCCCCGACCGACATCCAGTGGAGTCCCGACGGGCGTTGGCTCACCGCCGCCGATCCCACGGGACCCGCGCTCGTCTTCTCGGCAACGCCTCCGCGCGATCTCTCCCGGCTCGGGCACCTCGCCCCCTGCGCCGCCCCGGCGCCCGACGGTTCGTGGGTGGCGATCGCCACGGCCGACTCCCTCGCCCTCCACGCCCTTCCGAAGGGGCGCGTCATCGCCAGCGTGCCGGTGTCGGACGACGGGATCGTCCTGCTCGCGGTGCGCCCCGACGGCCGCCAGATCGCCACCGCCGGCGCACGCGGACTCGTCACGCTGTGGGACGTTCCGGGTCTCGCCCGGATCGCGGATCTCGACGGTCACAGGCTCCGCGTCCGCGTGCTCCGCTACTCCCCCGACGGCGCCGCCCTGATGTCGGCTGGCGACGACAAGTCGGTCTACATCCGTGAGACCACCGGCGGACGGCGGCTCCACCGTCTGTTGGGACACCAGTCGCCGGTCACGGCCGGCGCTTTCGCGCCCGACGGAAGGGTGCTGGCCAGCTCCGACCGTGACGGCCTGGTGCGCCTCTGGGACGTAACGCACGGCGCCACGATCGCCGCGCCGCGGCAACCCGCCGGGGGCACGACCGCGCTCGAGTGGTCCCCCGACGGCACGCGCGTCGCTGGCGGTTCGAGCGCGGGCCACACGATCGTATGGGACGCCGCCACTGGCGACGAGGTAGCGCGCATGCAGGGCCACACGCGGCGCGTCACCGGGCTCGCCTGGACCCCCGACGGCGCGCGCTTGGCCAGCGTCAGCGGCGATCGCACGGTGCGCCTCTGGGATCCGGCCACGGGCGCCTGCACCCGGGTCTTGAAGGGTCACTCCGACGCGATCCTGGGTGTCGCCATCGATCCCTCCGGATCCATGCTCGCCACGGCGGGCAAGGATCGCACGGTGCGTCTGTGGGGCATCGCCGCGTTACGGGGCGCGACGGTCGTCGCGGGCGACGTCCCGATCGTGTTGGCCTCGTTCGCGCCCGACGGGAAGCGCTTCGCCACCGCGACGGCCGCGGGCACGATCGACATCTACGACGCCGCCACGCTCACCCGGCTGCACACGCTGGCCCCCCATCACGGCCCGGTGACGTGCCTCGCTTGGCAGCCCGACGGTGCGCGGATCACGACCGGCGGTGCCGACGGCCGGGTGATCCGCCACGACCCGATTGGCGGCGGCACCGGTGACGATCTCGCCCTCCACACGGGTGGCGTGACCGCGATCGACCTGGCGGCCGACGGCCTGGTCGCCTCCAGCGGTGCCGATCGTCTCGTGCGGGTCGTCGGCGGCACCGGCGCGGCGATCGCATTCGAGGCCGGCGGCCCCCCGGTGAGGGGTCTGGCATTCGTGTCGGATGGGCTCGTCGCGGTCAGCGCGGGCCGCGGCGGCACGGCGGCGATCTGGCCGCGCAGCGGCGGCGAACCGCGGCAGCGTTTCGCGCTGTCGCTCCAAAGCACGACGCTCCTGGCGGTTTCCCCCGACGGCCGCCGGTTCGCCGTCGGCGGCAGCCGCGGCCAGGTGGTGCTGGCCGACACCGTGGATGGCGGCAGCCGTCTCCTCGAGGCTCATGCCGGCGAGGTCACGGCGCTCGCCTTTTCCGGCGACGGCCGTCGCCTGTACAGCGCCGCCATCGACCACACCGTTGGCATCCACGATGTCGCCGGGGTCGGCCCGCCGCTCCAGATCGACGGGCTCGACGGCACCGTCGTCGCGTTCGCCGAGTCACCCCGCGGCGATCGCCTCGTGACGGGGTCGGACGACGGTGCCGTGCGACTCTGGGACACGACGGACGGCGCGCTGTTGGCAACGCTGCGCGGCCACGTGGGGCGCGTGCACAGCGTCGCCTTTCATCCGGGCGGAGAATGGTTGCTCACCGTGGGAGGCGACGGCACCGTCCGCGTGTGGGGCCGCTCCGAGGCGGAGATCTTCGCCGCACGGGGGAAGTGATCGCTGCGCGGGCCGTCAGCCGGCAGCAGGCTCGATGACCTCGAGCCGGGCGTTCGGATACGCGGCGAGCAGTTCGTTGTAGAGCGGTACGATCTGCACGAGCATCCGCAGCCCCCGCGGCGTGGCCCGTTCCGGATGGGCGTGCCAGCAGGCGGCGTGCATCCGCAGCGGAACGTCGACGATCGCGGGCCCGACCGGCGGAAGCGTCGTCGCGGCGCGTGGTGCGTCGGCCTGCAACCATCGACCGATGCGGGACCAGACCCCGCGCCGCATCCCCTCGGCGTCCGGCGTGGCCACCGGGCAGTCGGCCGCGCCGTGCATGCGCACCGTCACCACCTCGTCGGTCGCCCGTCCGCAGATCGCACAGCCGCCCACGGGAGGCAGGGCACCGGATCGCTTGCCGCACTCGACGCGGCCGACCACGCCCGCGTCATCCCGCCGCGGCCGCTCGATCGTGCTGCCGACACTCGCCATCGAACCGCTCCCGCACCACCACGTGCGACGCCGATCACCGACGCGCCAGTCCTCCCCGCGTCCGAGAGGCAACCCTCGGGGCACCCGCGCGGCAGGCGAGAGGAAAACCCCTCACCCTATAAGGCGTAGCTGGTTCGGAAAAAACGCCACCGGCCCGGAAAAACCCCTCCCGAGAGGGGATTGGCGGCATCTGTTCCACCGCCGGTCATGGCAGCGGCAGGCCGTTCCCCTCGAATGCCGGGGGAAAGCCGCGGCGGACTCCCGCCGTCAGCACCGCGCGGGCGATCGCGTCGGACCGCTCCTGCGACCGCTTCATCCGCAGCGTCTCGCGATCGGCGGCGAGGAGCCGGGCCGCGATCGCCGCCACCGCCGGACTGGCCATCGACGTCCCGCTCATCGGCGCCAGGCCTCCCGGCACCGTGGACACCACCCCCACCCCGGGCCCCGCCAGGTCGATCTCCATCCCCACGTTCGAGAACCCGGCGATGAACTCGCGCGGGTCGGT
>JBJSXB010000180.1:0-3532 GCA_046086245.1 Planctomycetaceae bacterium
GACCCGCGGCCCGGCGAACGCGTCACCGCAGCAGACCACCGGTGGATCGCTCGACACGGCCACCAAAGGGGTCGGCAGGATCGTGGTCGGGGTCGCGAACTTCCACCGCTGCAGCGACCACTCGACGACGCCGTTCCGGGGGTCGCCGTCGATCCACGCGCCCGCCAACGCGAGCAGGGCATCGGCGACGTCGTCGGCCGCGTCGTCGAACCGCTCCCGGCTCCATTCGCCCGAGGCGTGGATCGTGAGCGCGGGCCGGGAGGTGATCCCCTTCGCCTGGTTGTCGGCGATCCAACGCACCGGGCCGGACGCGAACTGGATCGCACCGGGCGGGGGTACGAGGCTCGCGGCACGAAGCACGGCCAGCAACGCGAAGCAGGGGTCGTAGCTGACCGTCGCCAGCGTCTCGAGCGCCGCGCGATCGGCGACCGCGTCCAAGCCACCGGCATGGAACAGGTCGATCGCTTGCGGCACCGGCGCGGTCACCACGGCGGCGGCGGCGCCGAGCACGGCGCGGTCGCCGCCGGGCAACTCCACCTCGACGGCGACGCCCCCGGATTGGCAGCCGATCGCCACTGCCTTCGTCGCGGTGCGCACGGCGTCCGCACCGAGACCGGCGGCGAGACGCTTGGGGAGATCGGTCATGCCGCGGGCGCCCCGCCATCGCGGATGGCCGTCCGCGGCGGGTTCGACGGCGCCGGCCACCGTGTCGGCGCGGCTGAAACCGTCACACCACACGACCGCGTCGCCCGCGGCGTGTGCCGCCGCGACGATGCCACCGAAAGCTCGACCGCGGACGGTGAAAAACTGCGCGCCGTGGTCGCAGATGGCATCGGCGACGCGCCGCGTCGCCATCCTCCCGCCGACGCCCCGTGCCTTGTCGACGACGACGACCGAGAAACCCGCGCGTTCGAGCTCGGTGGCGGCACAGAGGCCGGCGATTCCGGCGCCGATGACGATCACGTCGGCGACGAGCGGCACGTCTGCTCCTGGCGGGTTCACGATCGTCGCCCGCGACGCCGATCCCTTCCGCCGGCGGAATCACCGTCGGCGACCGCCCGCCGGGCCGCCAGAAGGATGAGGGCGAAAGGGATCCACCACACAAGATCGTTGGTGACGATGTTCCAACCGAAGGCCCACGGAAACCTGCCGCTGACCAACGCGCCGGCGAACCCGATCGGTCCGAGGATCTTGCCGGCGAGTCCGACCAGCACGATCGGCCAGTGCCGAAGAGGATCGGAGGCGGCCGCAAGATAGCCGACGCCATAGACGCCGACGATCATCCCGATGCATTGCCATAATTCGGGATAATTCGGCGGTTCCATCCCCACGACACGAAAACACCACGACGGGGCGACGATCGCGACGGCGCCCCACAGAAGGTTGTAGAGGCCGGCCGCCACGAGCACCTTGGCCATCCACGGGGCCCCGGTGGCAGTGGCATCGCCGGCGGCGGCCGGTGAGGCGGCGCCCCGGGGGCGGATCATCATGTCGGTGAACACCCCGCTGGTGAGGCCGTTGGCGTGCATGATCGTCGAGGCCGCTTCACCGGCGGTATCGCCGACCAGTCGTCGATTCGTCGCCATCGCATGTCACCTCGGGTGTCGGGCTCTCACCGCAGGAAAAACCGCACCCCGCTGGCGGCGCTAACCACCGCCGCGCCCCCCGCCGTTTCCCTGGCCCGCGGCGGGGGTGCCGACCGGAAAATGGACATCGAGGGGGCACCGGCCGGCGACCACGCGGGCGGTCTGGAGAGGCTGGCGAGATACCGCGGGGGGCGGGGCCGGTCGGCCCTCCGCACGCCCCGACCGCGCGGGTCCGCACCACCGCGCCGCGGCTCAAGCGCGCGGCAATAGCATCCGCATCGGCTCGAGCGTACAGGGCATTCGCGGGCCGACGACTACCTCACCCGCCGCGCAGCCCGCCATCAGTCCGGCCGTCTCGGCCATCGCCCGCACCCGTGCGAAGACGTGCGCCTTTTCCGGGGGGAACTGGGAGGCGTAACAACCGATCGCCCGCAGCTTGGTGTCGACGTGGCCGGCGATGTCCACCACCAGCGGCCAATGGCCGGGCGGAGCGTCGGGGATTCCGGCGAACAGAAAGTAGCCGAGGAGATTGGGCACCGTGTGCACCGGCAGCCCACCGAACGCGTCGTCCCACTTCGTGAGCCGCGCGTAGAACACCGCCGCCTCGGTGATCGCCACCGCGGCGGCATGGTCAGGCGACGCGAGCGGCGTCTTGGCGGCGATCCCGAGCACCACCCGCGGCCGGTGGCGGCGAAACACCGTCCCCAGCGCGACCCGCGCCTCGACGCAATCGAACAACCGCCGGTTGGGAAACCCGAGATGCTCGCGGTGGGCGACGCCGAGCACCTGCGCCGCGGCGGCCGCCTCCGCGAGGCGTTCGTCCGGCCCGCTCGACCGCGGTGTCGGCTCCCCGTCGGTGAGATCGACGATGCCGACGGAGTAGCCCTGCGAGGCGAGCAGCGCGAGGGTGCCACCACAGCCGATCTCGACGTCGTCGGGGTGTGCGCCGACCGCGATCACGTCGAGGGGAAGGTCGTTCGCCGACTCCACGGCGCCGCGCCAGCGCCAACCACCCGTCGACCCGCCGTTCATGGTGCCACGCTCCCGCTCAGGGCTTCGTCGCGGCGATGAGGAACGTCGGATTGAGCGACTCGAAACGGATCCGATCGAGTTGCTCGACGCCGCGGGCGACCGTCACGAGCCAATAGGCGGCGTCCGACGACCGGGCACGGAGCAGCGCGTGGACGGTGGCGAGATTCTCGATGCTCTGGCAGGCGGTCACGAGCCGGCCGTGCTTCGCCAACCGCTGCCAGGCCTCCTCGACGAGCATCGTCACGTCGCGTCCGCTGCCCCCCACGTAGACGGCGTCGGGATCGGGCAGCGTCTTCCACGCCTCCGGCGCCCGGCCGAGCACGGCGGTGAGATTCCGCACCCCGAAGCGCTCGGCGTTGGCGTGGATCAGCCGATGATCGTCGGGATCCATCTCGATGGCGAACACCCGGCCGCCGGCGGCGATCCGGGCGGCCTCCAGCCCGACCGATCCGCTGCCCGCACCGACGTCCCAGACCACACTGTCGGGCCGGAGCGACAGTTCCGCCAGCGCCAGTGACCGAACCTCCGCGGGAGTGAGAAGACCGCGTTTGGGGCGCGATTGAAGGAAACTTTCGTCGGCGTTCCCGAACAGCCGCGTGCCCACCTGCCCCGGGCTGTCGATCGCCGACGGCTTGCGCACCAGGATCATCACGTTGAGCGGTCCGAACGCATCGCCGGCGATGTCGGCGAGGCTGCCCTGCGTGACACGCTCGTCAGGACTGCCGAGGTTCTCGCAGACGTAGGCCTGAAACGAGTCGATGCCGTCGTCGAGAAGGGCGCGGGCCACCGCCGGCGGCGGCCACTGCTCGCTGGTGAACAGGCCGACGGTGTCGGCGGTGCGGATCCGATCGAGCACCCGCTCGATCGATTGCCCGGAGAGATTGGCGAGGAACGCCTCCTCCCAACTCTCCTTC
>JBJSXB010000181.1:0-17097 GCA_046086245.1 Planctomycetaceae bacterium
GTAGCGGGCGGGGATCCCGGGAATGCGGTCGTAGCCCCGGTGCGTGATGTGGTGGGCCAGCAGCCAGCGGGTGCTCTGGCCGAGGCTCAGCGCCACCGCGGTCAGCGGGTTGGGGGGCAGCCACGCGGTGAGGTAGCCGACGAGCGTCGCCAGGCGGCCGATGCGCTCGACCCGCCGCATGTGGAGGTAGTCGGCGTGGGAGATCGTCGCGTAGGCCGATCGTCGCAACGCCTCGATATCCGCGGCGAACCCCGCGACGTCCATGGCCGCAAGATCGGGGGCCGGGTCGGTCGACCAGGCCGGGCGCGTCGTGCAGCACGAAGACATGAGGTGGCGGCCGTGCCGGATCGGGAAAGAGTGGGAGCATAGTTCGGCCGAAGCCACGTCGGCAAGTGTTGACCGCCGGGCGAGCCCGCCATCGCGCCGCGCTCTCGCCGCGCCTCCCATGACGACGTCGTTGACGGATGTGGTTGACGATCGCGTGCCAGTGCCGATAGTTTCGCCCGCTCCCAGACGTCGGACCGGCACCGTTTCCCGAAATCGACTCGTCGGACATCTTGCACGTGATGGCGCTTGCGACCGGCACGACAGCCGGGAGCGCGCCGGGAGCGCGGATGCCACCGAGCCGGCGGGGAGCCGCCGGGGCGACCGGCCCGGGTACACATGCAACGTGGTGGGCGGCGTTTGCCCCGGGGCTCCGTGAAGGCCGCGGGAGGCATGACTTGGCAGCGGGCGCTGATCCGCATGCGGCTCTCTACCCTCCTCGACCGCGAACGGACCGTCGCCGGCCCGGGATTCAACCGCTGGCTGGTGCCGCCGGCGGCACTGTGCATTCACCTCTGCATCGGGATGGCCTATGGCTTCTCGGTGTTCTGGTTGCCGCTGACCAGGGCCGTCGGGATCACGGCATCGGTCCCCTGCCCCGCCGGGATGACGCTCCTCGACAAGCTCACGACGACGACGTGCGACTGGGACAAGCCGCTGCTGGGGTGGATGTACACGCTGTTCTTCGTCTTCCTGGGATCGAGCGCCGCGGTCTTCGGCACCTGGCTGGAGAAGGCGGGCCCGAGGAAGGCGGCCGTGGTGGCGACCTGCTGCTGGTGCGGCGGGCTGGTGCTCTCGGCCGTGGGGGTGTACCGCCACCAGTTGTGGCTCCTGTGGCTCGGCTCCGGCGTGATCGGTGGCATCGGACTGGGCCTCGGCTACATCTCGCCGGTCTCGACGCTGATCAAGTGGTTTCCCGACCGCCGGGGCATGGCGACGGGCATGGCCATCATGGGATTTGGCGGCGGCGCGATGATCGGCTCGCCGCTCGCCGACCGGCTGTTGAAGCATTTCGCCGGGCCCGCCTCGGTGGGCGTGTGGGAGACGTTTCTCGTGCTGGCCGCGATCTACTTCGTCTTCATGATGACGGGATCGCTGGCGTACCGCGTGCCACCGGAAGGCTGGACGCCGCCGGGCTGGAGCGGCGCTGCGGCCGCCACGGCGTCGGCCGCCCGGTCGCTGACCGCCAGCGAAGCCTGCCGGACCCCGCAATTCTGGCTTCTGTGGGGCGTGCTCTGCCTCAATGTCTCGGCCGGTATCGGCGTGATCGGCATGGCCTCACCGATGCTGCAGGAGGTTTTCGGCGGGCGGCTGCTCGGCGTGGACGTGCCGTTCGAGCAGCTCGACGCCGGCCAGCTCGGCCGCGTTGCCGCGATGGCGGCCGGATTCACCGGCCTGCTGAGCCTGTTCAACATCGTGGGGCGGTTCTTCTGGTCGATGCTCTCCGACACGCTCGGTCGCCAGACCGTCTACGGCGTCTTCTTCCTCCTCGGCGCGGCGTGCTATGCCGCGGTGCCCGCCGCCGGACAGTCGGGCAGTATTCCGCTCTTCTGCGCGATCCTCTGCCTGATTCTCACGATGTACGGCGGGGGCTTTGCCGCGATTCCCGCCTATCTGGCCGACCTGTTCGGCACCCGGTTCGTCGGCGCGATCCACGGCAGGCTGCTGACGGCGTGGAGCGTCGCCGGGATCCTCGGGCCGGTTCTCGTCAACTCGATCAACAAGCAGCAGGTCGCTGCCGGTGTGCCGGCGGGACGGGCGTATGACCAGACGATGTACCTGCTCGCAGGGATGCTCGTCGCCGGCTTCGTCTGCAACGCCCTCGTCCGCCCGGTGCCGGGCGGCACGCGGACTGCCGACGCCAGCGACGATGCGAATCACCCTACAGCCGCACGGCGATCGTCCGGCGTCGCCGACGGCATGGCAACGCTATCCGCGACGACAGCCCCGCCTCGGGGAGTCGACGTGGCAGCGCTGGTGGCATTCTGGCTTCTCGTCGCCACCCCGATGGCCTGGGGACTCCTCGTCACGATACGGCAGGCGTGGGCCCTCTTCGGCTAGCAGGCTGTGGACACACAGCCTGCCGCACCTCAGGGATGAGGTGCCGGGAGTGCAACTCCCGTGAAAAGCGCAGCTTTTCGAGTGGCCAAAGGCCATGGATGGACTGTGGCCACGGGCTGCTAGCCACCGGCACAAGTCCCACGGGGAATCCACTGGGAACGGCTGGTTGAATGGCCGTCGGCAGCCGACGAACGGCGCGACGGGCGGGTGCTCGCAGAAGCTGATCCAATTCCGTCTGGGTGTCCGATCGCAAGCGTTCCATCGCACGCTTCCCGGCTTGGAGGGATCGCTTCGGGGGCGATCAACACCCATCGATCACGCGCGCCCACGAATCGAGGAACCGTCGTGACGTCGATGACGAACCGACATCCCGTCACAGACCCCCGCGGCGCCGCCGGCCTGTTCGAAACGCCGGCCTGCTCGAGCGCATCCTCAAACCATGATCGCGCGAAAGCGCCCGCCGCGCACGACTGCCCGGCCGTGAAACAGGTAGCCGAACGCTCCCGCGACCGCACCGATCGCCGTCACCGCGATCCATCCGGGCAGCGTGGCGCTGGGCGCGATCCGCTCGACGACACGAAGCACGAGCCACATTCCCGCCATGCCGATCGAGCCGGCCGCCACGCCGTCGGCGAGCGCTCGGCCGAACCACCCGGCGGAGTCGGCCAGCGGCGGCGCGACGTGCCCGGCACACCGCTCGCGGATCGCGTTCCACCAGCCGAACACGCTGGTGATCGTGCCGAGGAAAAAGGCCATCGGCACGAGCATCGACTCCATCGACGCCGCTCCGGCGACGGCGACCCGCTCGGCGGCGCCGTAAAACCACCAGGCGATCGCCCCGTTGAGGAGGACGTTGACGAGGAAGTCGATCCGCGCCGCGACGCGCCACGCGTACCACCCTACCGGCGGAGCGTCGCACGGCGCGGATGCTGGCTCCGGGGTCATCGAGACGTCTCCATCGTCGCGGGGGTGGAAGAGTCTACGACGGGGGCACCGACCGCCGTGCGGCGCGAAATCGTCACCCGGGCGGCGGTATACTTCCCGGCCGCTCCGCCGCCGAACGACCGCGGTCGGCGTCCGGACGGAGCGTCCCGCGGAGTCGATCCATGCGACGGGTGTTGTCGGCGAGAGCGGTGATTGCGGCCGGAATCCTCACCCTTCTCGGCACGGCGCCGGCCGACGCCGCGCGACTGGAACTGGCCGAGGGGAGCCACATCTGCATCATCGGCGGCGGCGTCGCCGACGCGATGCAGCACAGCGGATGGCTGGAAACGCTGCTCCATTCCCGCTTCCCCAAGCACCGGCTCGTGATCCGCAACCTCGCCTACGACGGCGACGAGATCGATCCGGCGAAGCGGATGCGGAGCGCCGATTTCGGCACCCCCGACCAGTGGCTCGCCGGCTCGGCGCCGATCCCCAATCCCGGCGCGCTGGCGACGAAGGACTTCGTCCGCGAAAACCGCTTCGAGCTGGTCGGCACCCGCGCCGACGTGATCTTCGCCTTCTTCGGCGCCAACGAGGCCCATGCCGGCCCGGCGGGCCTGGAGGCGTTCCGTGGCCACGTCCAGGCGTTCATCCGCCACACGCTCGCCCAGCACTACAACGGCGTCGCGCCGCCGAAGCTGGTGATGTTCTCACCGATCGCCCATGAAGACGTCGGCCGGCCCCACTGGCCCGACGGCAAGGCCCACGACGCCCACCTGGCCCTCTACACCAAAGCCCTCGAAGAGGTATGCGACAAGGCCGGCGTCGTCTGCGTCGACCTGTTCACGCCGTCGCGCGAGGCCTACGCGAAGTTCCCGGAGCCGCTCACGACCGACGGCATCCATCCCAACGAACGCGGCGACCGCGAGATCTCCCGGATCATCGACGAATCGCTGTTCGGCGCGGCGCCCGCGCGGTCCGTGGAGGCGCTGGCGCGGCTCCGGGAGGCGGTGATCGACAAGAACTTCTTCTGGTTCAACCGCTACCGCGTCACCGACGGCTATTCGACGTACGGCGGCCGGGCATGGCTCAAGTTCTTCGACAGCCAGACCAACTACGAGGTCGGTCAGCGCGAACTCGACTACCTCGACGTGAAGACCGCCAACCGCGACCGGCGGATCTGGGCGACGTGCGCCACGCTCGGCGATCCCGCCGCCACGCTGCCCCCCGTCGAGGACGTCGGTCTGCCGGAGCTGATCCCTGTGAAGACCAACAAGCCCGGGCCGCTCGAAGGAGGCAAGCACGAGTTTCTCTCGGGGCGCGAGGCGATCGCAAAGATGACCGTCCACCAGGGAATGAAGGTCGAGTTGGTGGCCGACGAGGGGATGTTTCCCGAGCTCATCAATCCGGTGCAGATGGCCTTCGACACCAAGGGGCGGCTGTGGGTCGCCGCCTGGCCGACCTACCCGCACTGGCGCCCCGACGAGCCGATGAACGACAAGTTGCTGATCCTCGAGGACGCCGACGGCGACGGCCGCACCGACCGGGTGAAGACGTTCGCCGGCGACCTTCACAACCCGACCGGGTTCGAGTTTTGGGGCAAAGGGGTGATCGTCGCCCAGGGCCCCGACATCCTCTACCTGGAAGACACCGACGGCGACGACGCCTACGACGTCAAGCGGCGAATCATCGGCGGCCTCGATACCGCGGACACCCACCACACCGCCAACAGCTTCTGTTTCGATCCCGCCGGAAGCGTTTATTTCCAGGAGGGCACGTTCCACCACACCCAGAGCGAGACGCCGTGGGGCCCCCCGGTGCGCTGTGCCAACGGCGCCGTGTTCCGCTACGAGCCGCGGACCGGCAAGTTCGGTCTCTACACCTCCTACTCGTTCGCCAATCCCCACGGCCACGCCTTCGACCACTGGGGCGACGACGTCGTCGTCGACGGCACCGGTGCCGTGCCCTACTGGGGCTCGGTGTTCTCCACGCGGCTCGACGGTCTCGACAAACACTCCGGCGCACCGAGCGTGTACCAGCAACGGACGCGACCCTGCCCGGGGATCGAGTTCCTCTCGAGCCCGCATTTTCCCGCCGAGTTTCAGGGAAATCTGCTCGTCGGCAACGTGATCGGCTTCCAGGGGATCCTCCGTTACACGATGGCCACAGGCGCCGGGAGCTATCCCGAGGCGACCGAGGCCGAGCCGATCGTGTCGTCGAGCGATCCCAACTTCCGCCCCGCCGACCTCGAGATCGGCCCCGACGGCGCGATCTATTTCACCGATTGGCAAAACCCGATCATCGGCCACATGCAGCACAACCTCCGCGACCCGAGCCGCGACCGGCTCCACGGCCGCGTCTACCGCGTGGTGATGGAGGACAAGCCGACGGCCACGCCGGTGCCGATCGCGGGCCGGAGCGTGCGCGACCTGGTCGCGCTCCTGGCCGATCCGATCGACCGTGTGCGCTACCGTGCCAAACTCGAACTCGCCGGCCGCCCCGAAGCCGAGGTCGTGCCGGCGGTGAAATCCTGGCTCGCCGGCCTCGACACGGCGGCGCCGGACTTCGAGCACCGGCGGCTGGAGGCCCTGTGGACGCTGCGCCACTTCGACCAGGTCGACGTGCCGCTGCTCGAGGCGGTGCTCGGATCGAAGGAGCCCCGCGCCCGGGCCGCGGCGATGCGCGTCCTCGCGGCGATCGCCGACCGCGTGCCCGGCAGCCTCGATCTCGTGCGCCGCGCCGCGGCCGACGAGAGCCTGCGCGTGCGCCTCGAGGCGCTGCGCACGGCCACCTTCCTGCGCGTCCCGGAGGCGGTCGAGGCCCTGGCGATCGCCGGCGAGTTCCCCTCCGACCGGCAGATGGACTATGTCAAGAAGGAGGCGGCGCGGGTCCTCGAACCGGAGTTCCGCAAGGCGCGCGATGCCAGGCAGGCGCTGGCGCTGGCCACCGACGCCGGCCGGCGCTGGCTGTATCGCAACCTTTCCACCGACGACCTGATCCACGAGCCGCGCAGCCCGGCGTTGTACCGCGAGATGCTCCTCCGGCCCGGCCTTGACGAGCGTCTCCGCACCGAGGCGGTCGAGGCGTTGGCGAAGGCCGACGGCACGAGCGTGGTGCGGGTCGTCGCCACGGCGCTCGACCGCCTCGACAAGCAGGAGGGCGATGTCGACTCGCCGACGGTGTTCGACCTGATCCGCGTGCTGCTGGCGCGTCCCGCGGGCGAGCTGGCCGAACTGCGCGGCGACATGGAACGGTTGGCGACGTCGGCCCGCCGGCCCGTGCTGCGGCGGATCGGCTACGTCGCTTTGATGACGATCGACGCCCGTGCCGCCGGCGACGGCGATCCCAGCGCCAAGGCGTGGAGCCTCGCGGCGTCCGACCAGCGCCGCCAGGTCGATCTCGTCGAGGCGCTGCCACTGGTCTCCGATCCCGCGGTGCGCTCGGCGCTGTACGGGCGGATCCTTCCGCTCCTCGACGCCGGAGGAGAGGCGGCCGCCGCACCCGGCGCGGTGGGGCGATTCGTGCGGATCGAACTGCCGGGCAAGCAGCGCACATTGACGCTCGCCGAGGTCGAGGTGTTCGCCGGGGCCGACAACGTCGCCCGCCGCGGCAAGGCGTCGCAGAAAAACACCTCCAACGGCGGCGACGCCGCCCGGGCCATCGACGGAAACGCCCACCCGGCCTGGGAGAAGGGGGGCCAGACGCACTCCCAGGAGGGAACGGACAACCCCTGGTGGGAGGTCGATCTGGGGAGCGACGCGCGGATCGAGCGGATCGTGATCCACAACCGCGAAGGGGCCCTCGGCGAGCGGCTCAAGAACTTCACCCTCAAGGTCCTCGACGGCGCCCGCGAGGAGGTGTTCACCCTCGAGAAGCAGCCGGCCCCGGTCGGATCCGCCGAGATCGCGCTGGGCAGCGACGCGGCACGCAGCGCCGCCGCGATCCGCCGCGCGGCGTTCGTCGCGCTCGCCGGCGTCCGCGGCAAGGAGGGGGAGGTGTTCACCCGCGTCGCCCCCTTCGTGCGGCGCGATGCCGACCGCGATGCCGCGATCGCGGCACTCTCGACGATCGCCCCGGCGCTGTGGCCCGCCGACGGCGCCGCCGATCTCGTGGCCACGCTCGTCGGTCATCTGCGGCAGCGCTCCGCGGAGGAGCGCTCGAGCGACGCGGGGCTGGCCGCCTGGCAGTTCGCCGAGCGGCTCACGACGCTCCTGCCCGCCGCCGAGGGGAAGGCGCGGCGGGCAGAGCTGGCGGCGCTCGGCGTGCGCGTGGTGCGGATCGGCACCGTCTATGAGCGGATGGCCTACGACGTCGAGACGGTCGCGGTGCAGGCCGGCAAGCCGTTGCTGTTCGTGCTCGCCAACGCCGACGTGATGCCGCACAACTTCGTCGTCACCCGCCCGGGGATGATGCAGGAGGTGGGCGAAGCCGCCGAGGCGCACGCACAGGAGCCGGCGTTCGCCAAACGCCAATTCGTGCCGGAGCATCCCGCCGTCCTCGCAGCGAGCAGTCTCCTCCAGCCCCAGGCGACACAGCGGCTCACGTTCGAGGCGCCCACCGAGCCGGGTGTCTATCCCTACGTGTGCACCTATCCCGGGCACTGGCGGCGGATGTTCGGCGCGCTCTACGTGGTGGACGATCTCGAAGGCTATCTCGCCGACCCGGCGGCCCACCTCGCCGCCCACCCGCTCGTGATCAAGGACGCCCTCCTCGAGGATCGCCGCCCGCGCACCGAGTGGACGCTCGCCGACCTCGAGGGGAGCGTGGCGACGCTCGAGAAGGGGCGGAGTTTCGTCCATGGCCGCGAGTTGTTCCGCACCGCCAGCTGCGTCGCTTGCCACAAGCTCGGCGACGAAGGCAACGCGTTCGGTCCCGAACTGGCGAAGCTCGAGGCGAAGATGACGCCGCTGGAGATCGCCCGGCACATCCTCGACCCGTCGCTGCGGATCGACGAGAAGTACCGCAGCGTCACCGTCCAGACCGACGACGGCCGCACGCTCACCGGCCTGGTGGTCGCGGAGACACCGACCGAGCTTTCGCTCGTCGAGAATCCGGTCTCCCGGGCCGAGCCGGTGAAGATTCCCAAGGCGTCGATCGAGGCCAGGAAGGTGTCGCCGGTGTCGATCATGCCCAAGGGGCTGCTCGACAAGTTGTCGCGCGACGAGGTGCTCGATCTGGTGGCCTACGTCGCGGCGCGCGGCGAGGAGTCGAGCGCCCTGTTCGCCCCGGCCGGCTGCCCGCACCACGACGAGTGACGACCGCCACGATTCCCCGGAGCCCCCGATGAGCGACACCGGCGCGGAGGAGAAACAGTACGGCAAGGTGCGGCCGCTCGACGCCGCCGAGCGCCGCGTCCTCGGCGTTCTCGTGGAGAAGGCGAAGACGACCCCCGATCAATATCCGCTGTCACTGTTGGCGCTGGTCAACGGCTGCAACCAGAAGAGCAACCGTGAGCCGGTGATGACGCTCGACGAGGAGGCGGTGGGGCGGGCACTGGAGAGCCTGCGCACCATCGGCGCGGCTGCCGAGATCTTCGGCAGCGGCCGGGTGCCGCGCTACCGGCACCTGCTCCGCGACTGGATCGGCGTCGAGGGCCCGCAGGCGGCGATCCTCGCGGAGCTGCTCTTGCGCGGCGAGCAAAGCGAGGGGGATCTCCGCGGCCGCGCCAGCCGGATGGAGCCGATTCCCGACCTCACGCTCCTCCGCAACCATCTCGATGCACTCGCCGCGCGGGGCCTGGTGGTCTGGCTGTCGCCGCCGGGCCGCGGGCGGATGCTGACGCACGGCCTGCTGCCGCCGGAGAAGCTCGAGAAGGTGAAGACGCAGCTTGGCCTCGTGATGGCGGCGGCCGCCGCCGCGGGCCCGGTCCAGCATGACGACGACGATGCCCCGGTCGCCTTGCGGCCGGCCGCGGCCGCCCGGCCCGCGCCCACCCCGGCGCCCGTGCCGGGCATGGTCGATGCACTCGCCGAGCGCGTCGATCGCCTCGCGGCGACGGTCGCGGACCTGACGGCGCGGCTGGCGGCGGTGGAAAAGCTGCTCGAGTGACCTCGACGGCGCAGCCGCGGGTTTCTCCATGCGCACACTTCACGATCGGCAGCCGACGACTCGGGCGCGGCGTTGTCTCGTCGGCACCATCCTGGTGCTGACGCCGAGTCATCTCGCAGCCGGTGACGAACCTGCGGCGTTCTTCGAGAGCCGGATCCGGCCGCTGCTCGAGCGCGCCTGCGTCGACTGCCACGCCGGGGCCGACGCCGCGGCCGGTCTGCGCCTCACCGACCGGGCCGGCTGGGAGGATTCGGGAGCGATCGTGCCCGGCGACCCGGCGGCCAGTCGGCTGCTCGCGCGAGTCCGCAGCACCGATCCGCGCGAGCGGATGCCCCCGCCCGACGCCGGTGCGGCGTTGTCGCCCGCCGAGATCGGCCTCCTCGACACCTGGATCGCCCTCGGGGCCGTCGACCCGCGCGCGGCGGACGTGCCGGCCGCTTCGGCACTCCGCGCGCGACCGTTCGCCATCACGCCGGCCGACGCGGCGTGGTGGGCGTTCCAACCGCTCGCGCCCCCGGCCGCCGCCGCGGGGGACGCTCCCGCGGCCGCGGCGACGATCGATCGGCTCGTTCGCGACGGGCTGCGGGGATCACCCACGCCGACGCCGAGCCCGCCGGCGACGCCGCGCGAAATCGTGCGTCGGGCGACGTTCGATCTCCACGGCCTGCCTCCCACGCCGGAGTCGGTAGCCGCCTTCGAGGCCGATCCCTCGCCGGCCGCTTGGCGGGAGCTCGTCGACGGGCTTCTCGCTGCGCGCCGCTACGGCGAGCGCTGGGGTCGCCACTGGCTCGACTGGGTGCGCTACGCGGAGACCAACGGCTACGAGCGCGATTCCGACAAGCCCGATGCCTGGCGCTACCGCGACTACGTGATCGACGCCTTCGCCACCGACCGGCCGTACGACCGCTTCGTCGTCGAACAACTCGCCGGCGACGAGCTCGCCGACGCCGAGGGACTTCCGGCGGGCGACGAGCGGCGCCGGACGCTCATCGCCACCGGATTCCTCCGCCTCCATCAGTGGGACGACGAGCCTGCCAATGCCGCGCAGGCCGACCTCGACGACGCCGACGACGTCCTGGGCACGATCGGCGCGGTGTTCCTCGGCCTCACTGTCTCCTGCGCGCGCTGCCACGACCACAAATACGATCCCCTGTCGCAACGCGACTACTACGGCCTGCTCGCCTTCCTGCGGGGCGTCGAACCCTACGGCATGCCGCACACCGGCGGGGGCTCGCGCGGCCGTGGACGGATCCAGCGGCCGCTCGACGACGGCGTTGGGGGCATGGCGCTGGCGGCGGTCGAACAAGCCGAGCCGCCGGCGACGTTCGTCCTGCAGCGCGGCGATATCCACGCCCCCGGCGAGCGGGTCGAACCGACCGTGCCCGCGATCCTCGTCCCCCTCGGCGACGCGCCGGCGCCGATCGCGCCGATCGGCGGCTCGTCCGGCAGGCGCGTATCGCTGGCCCGGTGGATCGTCGGACCGGGCCGGGCTCTGTCGGCCCGGGTGATGGCCAACCGCGTCTGGCAGCGCCACTTCGGCACTGGAATCGTCGCCACCCCCGACGATTTCGGACGCACCGGGGCCGCGCCCACCAACGCGCCGCTGCTCGATTTTCTGGCCGCCGAATTCGTCGCTTCCGGCTGGTCGGTCCACCACCTCCACCGCATCATCATGACCAGCGACACCTACCGCATGACCTCGCGCGCGACGTCGGCGGCGGCCCAGGCCGCCGATCCCGAGGCGCGGCATGTCTGGCGGCAATCGCTGCGGCGGCTCGATGCCGAGGCGATCCGCGACTCGTTCCTGGCGATCGCCGGCCACCTCGGCACGAAGACGTCGGGGCCGAGCGTCTATCCATCGCTCCCCGCAGGGGCACAGGACGCCGCCAACCAGGCGAGCTTCCGCTGGCCCGAAAGCCCGCCGGAAGAGCAGGACTGTCGCAGCGTGTTTCTCGGCGTGCGGCGTGCGCTGCGCTGGCCGCTGCTCGAGGCGCTCGACGTCCCCACGGCGTCGGCGCCGACGGCGGTCCGCTCCACCACCACCACGGCGCCGCAGGCGCTGGCGCTGCTCAACGATCGTTGGGTCCACGCCCAGGCCGCCCGCCTTCGCAACCGCTTGCATCACGACACCGACGGCAGGCCCGCGGCGATGATCGACCGCCTCTGGGCGCTGGCGTACCAACGCCGGCCGACCGCCGACGAGGCGCTCGCCGCCGAACGCTTCGTCGACGGCGAGATCGCCGCCGGCGCCGGATCGGATGCCGCCTGGCAGGCGCTCTGCCACGCGGTGCTGTGCACCAGCGAGACGATCACCGTGGATTGACGGGTGTCGCCACCATGAACCCAGAGCACCATACCCCGGAATCGCGCCGCCATTTCTGCACCGCCGCCGGCGCCGGCTTCGGATCGTTGGCGCTGCTGTCGCTCCTCGACGGCGACGGCACGACCGCTCCTCGGCTGCTCGCCGCGGAAAGCGCGGCCGCCGACCCGCTGGCCCCGCGGCTCCCACCGCGCGTGCCACGGGCCCGGTCGGTGATCTTCCTGTTCATGTTCGGGGGCCCGTCGCCGATCGATCTGTTCGACTTCAAACCCGTGCTCCAGGCCCGCGACGGACAGTCGATCGACAACGAGTTTCGCATCGGGGCGACGACCAAGGCGGTACTCCAGGCGAGCCGTCGCACCTTCGCGCGCCACGGCGAGTCGGGACTGTGGTGTTCCGACGCCCTGCCGCACCTCGCCCGGCACGTCGACAAGCTGGCCTTCGTCCACTCGCTCCACACCGACTCCTTCGCCCACGGCGGTGCGGTGCTCCAGGCCAACTGCGGGCGGATTCTCCAGGGCCACCCTTCGGTCGGCTCGTGGGTGACCTACGGCCTCGGCACGGAAAACGCCGACCTTCCCGGCTACGTCGTCATGCTCGACCCGCGCGGTGGCCCGACCGGTGGAGCCCCCAATTGGTCGAGCGGCTACATGCCCGCCGCCTACCAGGGCACGCTCATCCGTCCGACCGGCAGCCCGCTCGGGGAATTCGCACCGCCGCCGGGACTCTCGCGCGCCGCTCAGCGACGTGGTATCGACCTGATCAACCACCTCAACGCCGCCCATCGCGCCGGACGGGAACACGCCTCCGAGCTGGCCGCCCGGATCCGCACCTATGAACTGGCGTTCGCGATGCAGTCGGCCGCTCCCGAGGCGCTCGACCTGGCGGACGAAACCGCCGAAACCCGCGCGCTCTACGGGCTCGACGAGCCCAAGCCCGACTGGCACCCGCTGGCACTCGGTCCCGCGACATTCGGACGGCAGTGCCTGATGGCGCGGCGCCTCGTCGAGCGTGGCGTCCGCTTCGTGCAGATCTATTCGGGCGGGGGACCGGCCGGTGGACAGAACACCTGGGACGGCCATCACGGCATCGAGGAAAACCTCCGTCTCCACTGCCCCGAGATCGACAAGCCGATCGCCGCACTGCTCCACGATTTGGCGCGCCGCGGACTGCTCGATTCGACGCTCGTCGTCTGGGGAGGGGAGTTCGGCCGGATGCCGGTGTCGGAGACGTTCAACACCGGCGGCAAACCCGGGGGCCGTGACCACAATCCGCGTGGCTTCACCTACTTCCTCGCCGGCGGCGGCGTGAAGGGAGGAATGACCTACGGCGCGACCGACGAGATCGGCGAGAAGGCGGTGGAGCATCCACGCCATCTCCGCGACCTCCACGCCACGATCCTCCACCTCATGGGGCTCGACCACCGACGTCTCACCTACTTCCACGGCGGACTGCAGGAGAAACTCACCGGCGTCCTCCCCGCCCGGCCGATCCTCGAAGTGATCGCCTAGCAGCCCGTGGCCGGATCCCGTCCGCGGCCCGGATCCACCTGCCGAGCGGTGCGCCTCACGGGACCGGATTCACGGCTCCACGACGAGGCGGGCCCCGGATGCGCGACGTTGTCAGTCGGCGGCGGCCGGCCCGGTCACGCGCACTTCCCCCACCGGCATGCCGGCGGCGTTCCGCACCACCGGCGCGGCGCGGGCGGCGAGCAGCGCGGCTGCCGGAGCAGACAGGCCGGACAGGTGGCGGGCGAGCAGCATCGCCATCACCACCTCCGCGGCACGTGCCGTGCCATCGACCGCCTTGACCGCGATCCCCGTGCCGGTCGCCGTCAAGGCGGCGCAGAGCACGCCTTCGGCGCCCCCTTTCACCACCGCCCGTCCGCCGAGCGCCTCCATCACGACGGTGTCGAACCGGCCCGGCCCGGCGACGAGATCGGGGCATGCGGCCATCGCCGCGAGGAGCCGTGCGGCGGGCCCGGCGAGTGGCCCATCGACTCGTCCTCCCGCCAGCCGCGCGAACGCCCGCGCCAGCTTCTCGAGCGGGACGGCCGGCGCGGGGATGCCGCAGCCGTCGATCCCGACGTCCAGCGGAGCCCCGTCGGTGAGCCGTGCCAGCGCGTCGCTCACCGCGCGCTGCACCGGATGGTCGAGATCGGTGTAGCCCGCGGGATCGACGCCGAGATGCCGCGCGAAGAGCACGAAGCCGGCGTGTTGGCCGGAGCAGTTGTTGTGCAGAGGCGTGGGTCGCTCGCCGCGGCGCGCAAGTTCGGCGGCCGCCTCGGGATCGAGGGGGGGATGAATGCCGCAGCGCAGATCGGCCGCACTCGCGCCGGCGCGGGCGAGGATACCGGCCACCCGTTCCACGTGGCGGGGGGTGCCGCCGTGCGAGGCGGCCAGCAGCGCCACGTCGGCCTCGTCGAGACCGTAGCGCTCGGCAACGCCGCTGGCGAGGATCGGCAGCGCCTGGATCGGTTTGGCGGCCGATCGCGGGAACACCGCTGGGCCGGCCTCCGGGTGCGGGGCCGCGTCCCCCTCGGCCGCCGTGACCACCGCGGCGAGCACGCGATGGCGGCTCTCGACCAGCGCGCCACGCGTGATCTCCACCAGCCACCGCCCGATCGTTCCGTTCGCCACCGTGCCGCGGTCCCGCATCACCCGCCCTCCCACACGTGCCGCGCGGCCGCCGCCGCGACTGTCGGGGGTGATTGTCGGTGGCCGCGGCCGGCCCGTCGACGCGCGCCGGTTCAGTCCCCGGTCCAGCGGCACTCGTAGACGGAGCCGGGGTCGGGCTGGATGACCGACCAGCCGATGAGCGTGCCGTAGGGGTGGTCGATCGTGTAGCGGGCGGTGAGCGGCTCCGCCTCCGACTCACGCCCCCGTGGGTAGCGCGTCAGGCGGTACGTGCGGTAGGGATGGTCCTCGGGAAACAGCATCCACGTCGTGAGCACGTCGCAGGGGTGCTCGATGACGAACGGCATTCGCCCGGGCCGGGCGCGCGGATAGCGCACCCGGATTGCCACTTCGATCGGCACCGGCACTCCCCGCGGCACCGCCGACAATTCGCAACTCAACGCATACCGCGTCACGCGCTGGCCATCCTCTTCGACGGCGCCGCGGCGGACCACGATCGGCGGCTGGTCGGCCCGCTGACGGTATTCGAGATCGGCGACGACGTTGGTCGTCCGCAGCACGAGGCGCGGCGCGGCGGCGTCTTCGTGAACGCGCACCGTGATCCGGTCACGGATCTGCACGAGGCCGTTGCCGTCGCGCGTGCCCGTCCCCACCCACGCCTTCCGTAGATCGACGATCCGGCTGCGCGCCAGCACGTCGATGCCGTCGATCGTCACCGGCTCGAGGTCGTCGGTCGGGATGATCGGCAACGTGCGCCAATCCTTGAGTGGATCGTTCTCCACCAGATCGAGCACGAGACGGATGTCGGGATCACCCTTGGCGATCGAATCGATCACGCTGGTGAGCATCCGCGCATGGTGGCTGACGCGCCACACGTGCAGCGGCAGGACGACGAACAACAGCACGCCGAGCACGAGAAACACCCAGCTCGGCCAGTCGCCCGGCGCGAACAGCGTCGACCAGGTACGGCGCCGCGCCGAACGCCGCAACTCGGCGGCGATCCGGGTGGTCGGGCTGGTGCCCGCCATCCGGGCCGTCCCGGTGGCCGCCGCAGCCCCGCCGCGCGGATCGGCGGTGCCGGGGCAGGGGATCCACAGCGGCCCTTCCGCCACGGGCCCGAGGGTGCCATCGCCGAGCCGGCGGTGCACGCTCCGCGCCACCTCGTAGCCATGCCCCACCAGGGCGTTGACTTCGAGATCACTGAAGCGGTCGAGATCGGTGCGGATCGACGCGACCTCCGCCTGCACGACGTGCGGCAGCGCGTGAGGATCCTCGTCCCTGGCGACGACGCGCGTGATCGGCATGAAGTGGTAACCGTTGCGGTTGCCGAAGTTCTCACGTTCCAGCTGCCACACCCTGTCCCAGAGGATGTCGGTGGCGCGGATCGACTGCGCGAGGAAGCCGAGCGGACCGTCGCCGAGGATCTGGAACGGCTTGCCGGCGTCGCTCACCAGCACCAGATCCGGCTTGCCCTCCCGACGGTGCTGCAGCCAGCGGATCGCACGGATACCCAGATTGTCGTACACGCCGCCGTCGGTGAACGACTCCGGCGGAAAGTGTCCGTCACGGACTCCGAGATCGGAGGCGACGATCTCGACCGGGGGAAAGAAGCCGGGGAAAGCGCTCGAGGCCGCCACCACCTTGGCGATCGGTGCCGTCCAGCCGGGCACGTGCTTGAAGGAGTCGGTGGCGTCGCCGTCACGGTTCTGTACGTGTAGACCGTCGCGATTGAAGACGGCGAGCACCCCGTCGCTGACGTTGGTGGCGAGGACGTGCAGGCCGGGACGTTCGGGGAGTTCGAACAGCCGTCGGTCGCCGAAGAGGAACTCGCGGTAGTAGCGCTCGAGGAGGTCACCTGGCGCCAGACCCCGGGTCGCCAACCCCGCGAACCGCGCCGCCGCCCGAAAGGGGAACAGCAGCGGCAGGCGCCGGACGATGCGGTTGCGGACGTCGAACTGTACGAACCGCACCACTTCGGCGGCCGCCTCGGCGAAGGCTGCGTCCGACCCGGAGTAGCGATCCCAGTTGAGCGCCACGTGGGCGGCGAGGATGCTCCCTCCCGACACCGAGGCGATCTCGCTCACCGCCGGTAGCCAGCCGGCGTCGCGGAGGTAGCGGACCACGCCGAGGTGGTGGAGCGTGGCGCGGAAACCACCCCCGGAGAGAGCCAAACCGATCGTAGGCATGGGGGACTGCGCGGGTGCGGAGGCCGGTAGCGTGACCCGGAGACGATTATTTCCTCGCTCCGTCACCCCGCCAAAAACCGTGCCGCACCGCGGCGCGAGGCCTGTTTTGCCGGCCGCCGCGCCGACCGGCGGCGCGCGGGTAGAACGGGGGAATCACCCCTCCCGCCGGCAGCGACGCCATGCGCGCGACGATCAGTTTCTCCGACCTCTCGATCGACCGACCTTCGCTGCTGATCCGCTACCTCGCGGCGATCGGGCCCGGCACGGTGGTCTGCAAGACGAGCAGTCTCGACATCCGCCACGACGGCACCAGCTTGTAGATGCTGCGGGCGCGGTTGCCGCACTACGCCTTCCTGCCGATTCCCAACGCTCACTACCACCCGGATGACACCGCCACGATCGGGCAGCTCATCGAGGCGGTCGACGGCGGGGTGGCCATCGACCAACGCGATACCGCGGCGCTCGCCTTCCTCGATGCGCACGACATGGGTCTCCACCATTCGCTTCGCGACTGGAGCGCCCAGTTGGATCTCGGCGAGTACGGTACCGCCGCCTACGCCGCCGGGATCGAACGGATCTACCAACTCCCCGAGACCGG
>JBJSXB010000182.1:0-20537 GCA_046086245.1 Planctomycetaceae bacterium
AGTCGGCGGCGAGTCCGGCCTGTGCCGCGGCGAGCAGGTCGCGGGCTTCGGTGCTCGAGACGTGCCCGGCGGTGAAGTCCTCCATCACGGGACCGGCGGCGGGATCGGTGCCGTCGCGGATCGTGACCAGGTTGCAGCGCACGGCCCAGTCGTCGGGACCCAGCGCGATCCCCTGCGCCGCCGCCTCGAGCGGGGCGCGGCCGGTGAAGCACGCCAGTGGATCGGAGCCGAGCAGGCTCATGCACGCCACTTCCGATCCGGGCGGCAGCGCGTCGGGAACGTGGTTGGTGAGGCCGACGAGCCCGCGGGCGGCCAAGGCATCGAGCGCCGGCGTGTGCGCGGCGGCCAGCGGGGTGCGCCCCCCGAGTGCGTCCTGCGGGGCGTCGGCGGCACCGTCGGGGATGACGATCAGGGTTTTCATGCGGCTCACGCGGGAACGCGGTGCGGCGGACGTCAGTCGTCGACGACGGCGAGGCAGTGGCTCGGCCCCCGCACCACGTCGGTGCGGTCGATGGCGGCGACGGCGGCGGCGACCGAGGCGGCCGGCGAGCGGTGAGTCATGATCACCAGCGGCACGGTGCCGGTCGCGTCGTCGGCCTCGCGCTGGATGACCGAAGCGATCGAGATCCCGCGTTCGCCGAGCGTGCCCGCGATCCGCGCGAGCACGCCGTGGCGGTCGGCGACGATGAAGCGGAGCAAGGCGCGCTCGACCACGTCGGGGGCCGCGGCACGCGGGGCGGGCAGGTCGGGCTCGAGCATGCCGGTGGTGCGGAAGGTGATCGCGGCCCGGCCGACGACCGTGTCGATGATGTCGGCGACGACGGCGGAGGCGGTGGGCATCTGCCCCGCGCCGAGCCCGTGGAAGAACATCCGTCCGACGGCGTCGCCGACGAGGCTCACGGCGTTGAAGGCGCCGCGCGTCTCGGCGAGGGGTGTCCCGACACGGACGAGCGTCGGGGCGACGCGGAGCGCGACCTGACCAGGGCCCGCCGCGCGCGCCCGCGACGCGGTCGCCAGCAGCCGGATCCGATAGCCGAGGTCGCGGGCGGTCGCCATCAGGTCGAGATCGATCCCCTCGATGCCGCGCCGGGGGATCTGATGCCACGGAACCCAGGTGCCGAAGGCGAGGTGAGTGAGGAGGGCGAGTTTCTGCGTGGCGTCGGTGCCATCGACGTCCATCGCCGGATCGGCTTCCGCGTAGCCCTGCTCCTGGGCGAGCCGGAGCACCGAGTGGTAGTCGCTGCCCTCCTCCTCCATCCGCGAAAGGATGAAGTTGCTCGTGCCGTTGAGAATGCCGCGGATGGTCTCGATGCGATTGGCCGCGAGGCACTCGCCGATCGCGGCGACGATCGGGATGCCCCCCGCGACCGCGGCCTCGAAGGCGATCGACCGTCCGCGCCGCCGTGCCACTTCGAACAGCTCCGGCCCGTGCTCCGCCAGCAGCGCCTTGTTGGCGGTGACCACGTCCTTGCCGCTCTCCAGAAGGGCCATCATCATCGACCGGGCCGGCTCGAGGCCGCCGACCAGCAGCGCCGCCACCGAGATCGTGCGGTCGGAGAGAATGGCGTCGAGGTCGGTGGTCAGCAGGCCGGTCGGTACCGGCACCGCCCGCGGCCGGTGGACGTCGCGGACCACGACGCGAGCCACGGTCACGGTGCGGCCGGCGTGGCGGGCGACGTGATCAGCGGACTCGACGAGCAGCCGGTAGGCGCCGGAGCCCACCGTTCCCAACCCGATGATGCCGACCCGTACTGGCTCCGCCATGGCTCCGATCGGTCTCCGGGAAGAATGCGAGGCGTATCGAGCGTAGCTCACCGCCGGCCGGGGCGACGGAGGCCCGAGTCGGGCACCAGGCTGGTCCGATTGCTCGTGACCGCGCCACCCGCGAGACTGCCAAAACGGCACGGCACCGGGCACGGCGATCGGGAACGCTGGTCGAAACCAGCCGATTCACCGCATTTTCGATCACTCATCCGCGTACGGAAGGCTCTCGGCACGGGGGTTGCTCTGGGGGAGTCCGGTTGGAAGCCGTCTGCCAGGACGGGTCCGGGGTGGAGGCCTCCCGCGAGGGAGCGGTCGCCCGCCCGCGGATCGTCGTGATGCCCGGATCCCCTGCAGGCATCGGCTCACCGCCCCGGTCCGAATTCAACGTTCGTGTTCCCGCCGTCGCGTCCGGCAGGCCCCGTCGGGCCGGACCATCGCGACCCGTTTCGCCCCGTCTTCCGGAGGAGTTCATCCGTGGCCAAGCAAATGGTGTTCGACGACGAGGCCCGCCAGCCCCTGCTCGCCGGCGTCTCCAAGCTCGCCCGCGCCGTGAAGAGCACGCTCGGTCCCCGTGGCCGCAACGCGGTGCTCGACAAGGGCTGGGGTTCGCCCAAGGTGACGAAGGACGGCGTGACCGTCGCCGAGGACATCGACCTCGAGGACCCCTACGAGAACCTCGGCGCCCAGTTGGTGAAGGAGGCGGCGAGCAAGACCAACGACGTCGCCGGCGACGGGACGACGACCGCGACGGTGCTCGCCGAGGCGATCTTCCGCGAGGGGCTGAAGCTGATCGCCGCCGGTGCCGATCCGATGGCGCTGTCGCGCGGCATCCACAAGGCGGTCGAGGCCGTCGCCAAGGCGGTGGGCGCGATGGCGACGCCGATCAACGAGAAGAACAGGAAAGAGCTCACGCAGATCGCCACGATCGCGGGCAACAACGATCCGACGATCGGCGCCGTGCTCGCGGAGGCGTTCCTCAAGGTGGGCAAGGACGGCGTGATCACCGTCGAGGAGGGCAAGCAGGCGGAGACGACCGTCGAGGTGGTCGAGGGGATGCAGTTCGATCGCGGATTCCTCTCCCCCCACTTCGTCACCGACACCGACGCCCAGGTGTGCGAATTGGAAAACCCCTACATCCTCCTGTTCGAGGAGAAGATCAGCTCGGCGAAGAGCCTCGTGCCGCTGCTCGAGGCGGTGAGCAAGTCGGGCAAGCCGCTCGTCGTGATCGCCGAGGACGTCGAGGGCGAGGCGCTGGCGACGCTGGTCGTCAACAAGCTGCGCGGCATCGTCCAGTCGGTGGCCGTGAAGGCACCGGGCTACGGCGACCGACGCAAGGCGATTCTCGGCGATCTGGCGGTGCTCACGGGCGGACAAGCGATCTTCAAGGATCTGGGGATCGCCCTCGATGCCGTCAAGCTCACCGATCTGGGGCGGGCCAAGAAGGTGATCGTCGAGGCGGAGAACGCGACGATCGTCAGCGGTGCCGGCGCCAAGGCGGCGATCGAGGGACGGGCCGCTCAGATCCGGGCCGAGATCGAGCACACCGACAGTGAATACGACCGGGAGAAGCTCCAGGAGCGGCTCGCGAAACTCGCCGGCGGCGTGGCCCAGATCAACGTCGGCGCCGCGACGGAGACCGAGATGAAGGAGCGCAAGGCGCTCATCGAAGACGCCAAGAGCGCGACGCAGGCCGCGCTCGCCGAGGGCATCGTGCCGGGCGGTGGAGTCGCGTTGCTGCGGAGCGAGAAGGCGATCGAGAAGCTCGACCTCGACGGGGACGAGAAGCTCGGCGCGTCGATCGTGAAGAACTCCCTCCGCTACCCGCTCGAGGCGATCGCCGACAACGCCGGCATCGACGGGCCCGTGGTGGTCAACCGGGTGCGGCACATGAAGGGCAAGAACGACGGATACGACGCCGACAAGGAGGAGTATTGCGACCTCGTGGCAGCGGGCGTCATCGATCCGGCGAAGGTGGTCCGGACGGCGCTGCAAAACGCCGCCAGCGTCGCCGCGCTCCTGCTCACCACCGAGTCGCTCATCACCGAGATCCCCAAGGCCGAGGAGGAGGCGGGTGGCGATCATCACGACCACCACGGCATGGGCGGTGGCATGGGCGGCATGGGTGGTATGGGCGGTGGCATGGGTGGCATGGGTGGCATGCCCGGCATGATGTGACCGACGCCGGGACTGGCTGCCGGGCCGCGTGACGAACCTTTCCTTTTTCGACCGACTTTCCTCGTGGAGGTGTTTCCATGGCAGCGAAGAATCTGAAGATCCGTCCCCTCGACGACCGTGTCGTGGTCGAGCCGGTGGAGGCGGAGGAGCGCACGGCGGGCGGGATCGTGCTTCCCGACACCGCCAAGGAGAAGCCGCAGCGTGGCCATGTCGTCGCGCTCGGCCCGGGCAAGCTCCTCGAGAGCGGACTGCGGGCCGCCCTGTCGGTGTCCGTCGGTGACGAAGTCATCTACGGGAAGTACTCCGGCAGCGACATCGAGGTCGACGGCCACGACGTGAAGATCCTCCGCGAGAGCGACATCCTCGCGAAGGTGGTCGGCTGAGTGCCGGCCGGGATCCCGACCCTCGCGGGCGGGGCGGTCCGATGCCGCCCCTCCCGCCCGTGACGGCGCTGGTCGTGCCGGCCAGCCCACCCCCCAACCGAGCCCATCCCGAACCGATCCGAGCGAAGCGGATTCCCGCATCCCCTCCGAGGAGATTCCACTCGTGCCCAAGCAACTGCTGTTCGACGACCACGCCCGCGCCAAGCTGCTCAAGGGGGTGGAGAAACTCGCCGGAGCGGTGGCGGTGACGATGGGCCCCACCGGCCGCAACGTCATCATCGACAAGTCGTTCGGCGGTCCCACCGTGACCAAGGACGGCGTCACGGTGAGCAAGGAGGTCGACCTCGAGGATCCGTTCGAGAACATGGGGGCGAAGCTGGTCAACGAGGTGGCCTCGAAGACCTCCGACCTCGCCGGCGACGGCACCACCACCGCCACGGTGCTGGCCCGTGCGATCTTCCGCGACGGCAGCCGCATGGTCGCCGCGGGCAGCAACCCCACCGCGGTCCGCCGTGGGATCGAGAAGGGCGTGGCGGCGGCGGTCGAGCGGCTCGGGGCGATGGCGAAGCGGGTCGAGCGGCCCGAGGAGATCGCCCAGGTCGGCGCGATCAGCGCCAACAACGACCGCGCCATCGGCGACCTGCTCGCCGAGGCGCTCAAGAAGGTGGGCAAGGATGGCGTGATCACGGTCGAGGAGGGCAAGACCACCGAGACCACCGTCCGATTCGTCGACGGCATGCAGTTCGACAAGGGCTACGTGTCGCCCTATTTCATCAACCGGCCGGCCGAGATGGATTGCGAACTCGCCGACGCGCTGATCCTGATCCACGAGAAGAAGATCTCCAATCTCCGCGATCTGCTGCCGTTGCTCGAGAAGGTCGCGCAGTCGGGCAAGCCGCTGCTGATCATCGCCGAGGATGTCGACGGCGACGCGCTGACGGCGCTGGTGGTCAACAAGCTGCGCGGGGTGCTCAACGTCTGTGCGGCGAAAGCACCCGGTTTCGGCGATCGGCGCAAGGCGATGCTCGGTGACATCGCCGTGCTCACCGGTGGGACGCTCATCAGTGAGGACCTCGGGCTCAAGCTCGAGAACCTCGATCTGTCCCACCTGGGCAAGGCGAAGACGATCACCGTCGACAAGAACGAGACGACGATCGTCCAGGGGGCGGGCAAGCCGGCGGACGTCCAGGCACGGGTGCAGCAGATCCGCAACCAGCTCGACGCCACCGAGAGCGAATACGACCGCGAGAAACTTCAGGAGCGGCTCGCGAAGCTGACCGGCGGCGTGGCGATCGTCTCGGTCGGCGCCGGCACCGAGGCCGAGATGAAGCAGAAGAAGGCGCGCGTCGAAGACGCCCTCCACGCCACCCGCGCCGCCGTCGAGGAAGGCATCGTTCCGGGAGGCGGCGTGGCCCTGCTCCGCTGCCGTGAGGCGGTGGAGAAGGCGCGCGGTCAGGCGAAGGGTGACGAGAAGATCGGCGTCGACATCGTGTTGTCGGCGCTCGAGGCCCCGATCCGGCAAATCGCCGAGAACGGTGGCATCGACGGGTCGGTCGTCGCCGACGAGGTGGCTGGCAAGGACCTCTCGATCGGGTTCGACGCGAACAAGGGCGAGTACGTCGACATGCTCAAGGCCGGGATCATCGATCCGGTGAAGGTGGTGCGCGTGGCGCTCACCAATGCCGCGAGCATCGCCGGCCTGTTGCTCACCACCGAGGCCCTGGTCACCAATCTCGACAAGGACGATGCGAAGAAGCATCGCGCCGAGGGTTCCGTCCGCTGAGGGAGGGATCGCGGCACGGTGCCGGCAGGGCGTCGCGTTCGCCGATCGGGGCGGCGTCCGGCGGACGGGCGCCGGGCCTCGGTCGGGTGGAGGACGGTGAGCGGCGCGCGGTGTGAGAAGGTTTCCGGCGCGAGCAGGTGCCGGGGCCCGGTGTGACGAGGTGCCGGTGATGAGGTGCCGGTGACGAGGTGCCGGTGGTTCCCCGCGACCGGCGTCGTCGGCGTGGAGTCGCCGGCATGCCAGGGCGGTTCCGATGGCCCCATCCATGCCCCAGAGCCGCGACTACTACGAGGTGCTCGGCGTGGATCGGCGCGCGACAACCGCGCAGATCGCCGACGCCTACCGCAAACTGGCGATCCGCTTTCACCCCGATAAAAACCCCGGCAGCGACGAGGCTGCGGAACGCTTCAAGGAGGCGGCCCGGGCCTTCGAGGTGCTGTCGGACGACGACCTCCGGGCCCGGTACGACCGCTTCGGGCACGCCGGCCTCCAGGGGGGCGCGGGGCGGCACGAATTCAACGACATCGCCGACATCTTCGAGGCGTTCGGCGACATCTTCGGCGGCGGTGTGTTCGGTGGCGGCCAGCGGCGCGGCCCCCGGCCCCGACCCGGTCGCGACGTGTTCTGCACCGTGTCGCTCACGCTCGTCGAGGCCGCCCGCGGCGTGACGAAGACGATCTCCTTCAACCGCCACGAAGCCTGTGGGGCGTGTGACGGCAGCGGCGCCCGGAAGGGGTCGGCGCCCGCCCCGTGCGACTATTGCGCGGGGCGCGGGCAGGTGGTGCAGTCGGCCGGCGTGTTCCGCCTGCAGACCACCTGTCCCGCCTGCCAGGGGCGCGGGAGCGTGATCCGCGACCGCTGCCCGGAGTGTGGCGGCGAGGGGCTGACCGAGGAGCACGTCGAGCGGCCGCTGCCGATCCCCGCCGGTGTCGACAGCGACGTCCGTGTGCGCCTCGCCGGCGAGGGAGAGCCGGGGAGCGCCGGGGGGCCGCCGGGCGATTGCTACGTCGTCATCGAGATCGAGGAGCACCCGTTTCTCGCCCGTCAGGGGCGCGACCTGCACTGCGAGGTGCCGGTCACCGTCAGCCAGGCGGCCCTCGGGGCCATGGTCGAGGTGCCGACCCTCGACGGCCCCCGGCCGCTGGAACTGAAACGAGGCACGCAGCCCGGCGACGTGATCCGGGTGCGCGGCCTGGGGATGCCCGAGGTGCGCGGCCGTGGCGTGGGCGACCTGCACGTCCACGTGCAGGTCGAGGTGCCGAAGAACCTCTCCTCCCGCGCCGAACAACTGCTGCGGGAGTTGGCCGCCGAGGAACAGAAATCCGTCAGCCCGAAGCGCTCGGGTTTCTTCGACCGACTGGCCGAGTATTTCCGCGTCGAGCCAGCGCCGCAGGCCGAACCACCAGAGGATCGCCCCGAGGGGGGCCGGGAGAAACCGAAACGATGACCCCCGACGGAACGGCCCACGGCGACGACGGTCGCGACGACCTCCCGCTCGAGGACGACGGCAAGGTCGTCGACGGCACCACCGCCGAACCCGCCGCCGATTCGGCCGTGGGGGAGTTGGCCGAGGCCCGCGACCGCCTCCTCCGCGCGCAGGCGGAGTTGGAGAACTTCCGTCGCCGGTCGCGCCGCGAATTCGAGGACGCGCAGCGCTACCGGGAGATCGATCTGCTCCGGGATCTGCTCCCCGTGCTCGACAACGTCCAGCGCGCGATCGAGGCGTCGGAGCGCACGGCCGACGTCGACAGCCTCAAGGCCGGCTTCCGCATGACGGCGCAACAGATCGAGAAGGTGCTCGAGGCGCACGGGTGCCGTCCGATCGAAGCCATCGGCCAGCCGTTCGACCCCGCCGTGCACGACGCGATCCTCGAGCAGGTGGTCGCGGGCCAGGCGCCGGGCACCGTGGTCGGACTGGCGAGCCGCGGCTACCGGCTGCACGACAGGATCGTCCGCCCCGCCCAGGTCATCGTCGCGAAGGAGGGCTGAAGATGCCGACTTACGACTACGTCTGCGATGGCTGTGGCCACGCCTTCGAGCTCTTTCAGTCGATGACCGACGCGGTGAAGAAAAGCTGTCCGAAGTGCGGCAAGAGGAAACTCCGGCGGCTGATCGGTGCCGGTGGCGCGATCATGTTCAAGGGCTCCGGCTTCTACAAGACCGACTACCGCAGCGACTCCTACAAGAAAGCCGCCGCTGCCGATGCGCCCGCCAAGCCCGCCGAGGGTGGCAAGGGGGCGGGCGGCAAGGGCGAAGGGGGCAAGGGTGCGGGCGGGGCGAAGGGTGGGAGCGAGTAGCGTTCGCACGGCGCTGCCAGGCTGCCCTGCACGGCCGTGGCGGTCGGCCTTGGGACCGCGCCGCCCGACCGAGCCGGCGCGTCGCCGGATCATGGGCGTGCGCCGGGTCATGGGGAGCCAGAGCGATGCCGCGTTGCCCGGTGTGTAGCGTCGAAGTCGACCTGTTGAGGGTGGCCTCGCCCCCGTTTTGCGGCGAGCGCTGCCGTCTGGTCGATCTGGGGCGGTGGCTCGACGAGTCCTATTCCGTGCCCGACACGAAGCGGCACGCCGACGACGACGCCGACGCGGACGGCGAGCAGGGCGCGATGCCGCCGCCCCCCGCCGACGACGATTCCGCGGCCGGGTGACGCCCTGCGACCGCCTCCGCCGGGTTCTCGCGCGGGTGCGATCGCTTGCCGTATGGCGGCGGGACCCCGGGGCGGCCATGTGCCGCAGGTGGGGCGTCCCCGTCGCCGGCGTGCGACGTATACTCCCGCCGCGGCCGACCGTCCGGCCGCCCGTCGGGCGCACGGCGTGCGTCACTGCTGGAACACGCCGCCGATGTCGGAACCGTCTTCCCCCCCCCCGGCCGAACCGCTCGCGACCGCCGCCCCATCGCCCGCTTCCGCCGCGGCTGCCTCCGCGGCGGAAGCGCCGGCCACGATCGGCGGCGTGGCGGCGCCGGAATCGTCCGCGCGCGACGCCGCCACGGCGGGCGCGATCCGTGGCGACGGCGTGGTCCACGAGATCCAGTGGAGCGACGCGTTCGCCTGGTGGCATCTGTTTCGTGCGGGTGCCGCCGCCTTCTCGCCGACGGTCATCGTCCTCGGGGCGCTCGGCGCAGTCGCGCTGTGGGCCGGCTGGGCGCTGGCCGACAAACTCGGCGTGCCCGCCGTCGATACCCTGCCGCCACTGGCCACACGCGAGGCGCCGACGCTGCTGCGCCCCCTCGACGGCGCATCGATGCTGGAGGCGATCGTGCGCCAACTCCCCGGGCCCGCCGCGGCGGCGGTGAGTCAGGCGATCACGCTGTTCGCCCCGACGAGCACCCTGGCGGCGCTCGGTGGCGCGGCGCTGCGGCTGGTCTGGTTCGTCGTCGTCTGGTCGCTGTTCGGGACCGCCATCGCCCGCGCCGTCGCCCTCCGCCTGGCCGGGGAGGACCGGATCGGCGTCGGGCCCGCGCTCGGCTACGGCGCGCGCTTTTGGACCGCGCCGAGCAACGCCGCATTGTTCACGCTCCTCGGCATGCTCGCGCTGGCGGTGCCGGCGATGGCGATCGGCGTGCTGATGCGCGCCGACTGGGGTTTGGCCGTGGCCGGTGCCATCTGGCCGCTGATCCTCGCCGGCGGGCTGGTGCTGGCGATCCTCGCCGTCGGGGTGGTGGTCGGCTGGCCGCTGATGGTGGCGGCGGTGGGCGTGGAGCGCGGGGACGGCTTCCAGGCGATCTCGACCGCCTTCTCCTATCTCTATCAGCGTCCGCTGCACGTCTGCTTCTACACCGTCGTCGCCCTCGCGGTGGCCGTTCCGGCGTTGGCCGCCGCCGCGCTGTTCGCCGACGCGACGGCCGGGCTGGCGCTGTGGGCCGCCAGTTTCGGCATGGGGCACGCGCGCACGGCATCGCTGTTGGAGTCGCTGGCGACGGGGGACGCCGCCGCGGCGTTCGGCGCCCGCGCGATCCGCTTCTGGTCGCAGGCCCTCGAGACGGTCCTCGGGTCGTTCGGCTGGGGGTATTTCTGGGCGATCGCCACCGCCGCCTACATGCTGCTGCGCCGCGACGTGGACGGGACCGAGCTCGACGAGGTCGTGGTGGACGACATCGCCGACTGACCCTCCCGGCGGACGGCCCGGCCCGTGGCGGCCGCGGCCCGCGCCCGGTTGGCGTCGTCCGGCGGGGTGATCTACGATTTCGCCGGGGGAACGGGGGAGTGAGCCGCCCGGCCCCTGGACGGAGGGTGGCATGACACGAGCGACGGCTGCATTCGGCGTGGTGCTCGCGGCCTGCCTGCTGGGGGGGATCCGGTCCCCCGTCGCCGGCGCCGACGACAGCCCCGACACGGGCCCGCAGAAGGGCCCGGGAGTGAGTTTTCACCGCCAGATTCGCCCGCTGCTCCAGGCCCGCTGCCAAGGCTGCCATCAGCCCGCCCGCGCCGAAGGGGGAGCGGTGATGACGTCTGTCGCCGGCCTCCTGGTGCCGGGTGATTCGGGCACGGCGGCGGTCGTGCCGGGACAACCCGACGCGGGGGAGATCCTCCGCCGCGTGACCCCCGACGCCGCCGGTCACGCCGACATGCCGCGCGAGGGGAAGCCGCTCACGGCGGCCGAGATCGATCTGCTGCGGCGCTGGATCGCCGCCGGTGCCGTCGACGACACTCCCGCCAGCGCGGGCCAGGTGGTCGATGCCGATCATCCACCGGTCTACACGCGGCAGCCGGTGATCACGTCGCTCGACTATGCCCCCGACGGCCGCCTGCTCGCCGTCAGTGGTTTCCACGAGGTGCTGCTGTTCGACGTGTCGAAAGACGGCGCGCCGGCAACGCCGCTGCGCCGTCTCGTCGGGCTCGCGGAGCGGATCGAGCGGGTGCGCTTCTCGCCCGACGGGGTCCACCTCGCCGTCACCGGCGGCAACCCCGCGCGGCTCGGTGAGGTCCAGATCTGGAACGTCGCCGAGGGACGCCTGGTGCGGAGCCTGGCGGTGACGTTCGACACCATCTTCGGCGGTTCCTGGAGCCCCGACGGCAAGACGTTCGCCTTCGGCTGTACCGACAACACCCTGCGTGCCATCGACGTCGCCACGGGCGCGCAGGTGCTTTTCCAGGGCGCGCACGAAGACTGGGTGCTCGACACCGTGTTCTCGCCCAAGGGGGATCACGTCGTCTCCGTCGGCCGCGACATGACCGTCAAGCTCACGGAACTGGCGACGCAGCGGTTCGTCGACAACGTGACCTCGATCACGCCCGGAGCGCTCCGCGGTGGTCTGGCGGCCGTCGACCGCCATCCGACGCTCGAGCAGGTGGTGGCTGCCGGCGCCGACGGCACGCCGCGGGTGTACCGCATCCATCGCCACTCGCCCCGGGTGATCGGCGACGACGCCAACCTGATCTTTCCCCTGTTCCCCATCAGCGGGCGGGCGCTGGCGGTGCGGTTTTCCGCCGACGGCCGCCGGATCGCGACCGCCGGCGGCCTCGACGGGCGCGGTGAACTGGTGATCGCCAGCTACGACTACGACGGCGACGTGCCCAAACCGATTCTCGACGTGATGGCGAAGGTTCCGGGTGAGACGCGGCGCAAGGGGACGCAGCGCAGCGACGAGGAATGGAAACGGCTCGACGACTACCGCGACCAGGGGACGCGCGAACTGGTCCGTGTCGAGATACCCGGGTCGATCGCCTACGCCGTCGCGTTCCACCCCGGCGGTGCGGAGGTGGCGGTCGGCGGAGCCGACGGCATCGTCCGCTGCTTCGACGCCGCCGGGGGGCAGCCGCGCCGCTCGTTCGCCGTGGCGGCGGAGGATCGGCGGGCGGCGTCGGGGAGCCCCCTTCCCCTGCCCTGGCCCGTGGAGCCGTCGCCCGACCCGGAACCGGCGCCGCCGGCCCCGGTGGTGGCGATCGCCGTCACGCCCGTCACGGTCGCGCTCGACGGCCCGTTCGCGGCGGCGCAGGTGGTGGTCAGCGGCCGTCTCGCCGATGGCCGTTCGATCGATCTGACGCGCAGCGTGCGTTTCGAAGCGACCGCGGCACCCGTCGCGATCGGCGGCGGCGGCCTGGTGCGTCCGACGGCGGACGGCAGCGGCGTGGTGCGCGTGTCCTGGATGCCTGCCGGTGCGGGGGGAGAGCCGCTGGCCGTCGACCTGCCGGTGGCGGTGTCCGGGATGGGGAGCGTGCCCGAGGTCGACTTCATCCGCGACGTCAATCCCCTCCTCTCGCGGCTGGGGTGCAACCAGGGCACCTGCCACGGCGCCGCCAAGGGGAAGAACGGCTTCAAACTCTCGCTCCGCGGCTACGACGCCACGTTCGACGTGCGCGCCCTCACCGACGATCACGGCAGCCGGCGCGTCAACGTCGCCAGTCCCGACGACAGCCTGATGCTCCTCAAGGCCTCGGCGGCGGCGCCCCACACCGGTGGGCAGTTGACCCGGCCCGAGGAGCCGGCCTACCAGGTGGTGCGGCGCTGGATCGAGCGGGGGGCACCGCTCGACTCGTCCGCCCCGCGCGTCGTCGGCATCGACGTCGAGCCGCGCGCCGCGGTGATCGACATGCCCGGACGGCGCCAGCAATTCCGCGTGGTCGCCCGCTATGCCGACGGGGCGACCCGCGACGTCACGCGCGAGGCGTTCCTCGAGAGCGGCAACACCGAAGTGGCGGTCGCCGACCGCACCGGTCTGGTCAGCGCCCTGCGCCGCGGCGAGGCACCGATCCTCGCCCGCTACGAGGGTGCCTACGCCGCGGTCACGCTCACCGTGATGGGCGACCGCTCCGGGTTCCACTGGGCGGCGCCCGAGGCATGGGGGCCGATCGACGAATTGGTCGCCGAAAAGTGGCGGGCGCTGCAGATCGGGCCGGCGCCGCTGTGTGCCGACGAGGAGTTCCTGCGCCGCGTGTCGCTCGACCTCACCGGGCTCCCGCCGACGCCGGCGCTGGTGCGGCGATTCCTCGCCAACCGGCGCGACACGCGAATCAAGCGCGCCGAGTTGGTGGCGCGGTTGGTGGGCAGCGACGCGTTCGTGGACCACTGGACCAACAAGTGGGCCGACCTCCTCCAGGTGAATCCGAAGTTCCTCGGTGCCGAGGGCGCCCAGGGGCTCCGCGACTGGATCCGCGGCCATGTCGCCGCCAACACCCCCTACGACCGCTTCGCGCGGGAGATCCTCACCGCCGCCGGCAGCAATCGTGAGCATCCCGCCGCCAGCTACTTCAAGGTCCTCCGCGATCCGCTGGCGACGATGGAGAACACGACCCACCTGTTCCTCGGCGTGCGCTACAACTGCAACAAGTGCCACGACCATCCGTTCGAGCGCTGGACGCAGGACCAGTACTACGAGACCGCCGCCTTTTTCGCGCAGGTCGGGCTCGACCGCGACCCGGAGAGCAAGGATCGCACGGTCGGCGGCAGCGCGGTGGAGGGGGCGAAACCGCTGTGGGAGGTGGTGGTCGATCGCACCGAGGGGGAGGTGACGCACGAGCGGACCGGCCGCGCGGTGCCGCCCAAGTTCCCCTTCGAGTGCCGCCACGAGGCGCCCCCCGACGCCACGCGCCGGCAGCGACTCGCCGCCTGGATCACCTCCGCCGACAACCCGTACTTCGCGCGGAGTTACGTCAACCGCATCTGGGGCTACCTCTTCGGCACCGGGATCATCGACCCGATCGACGACATCCGCGCCGGGAACCCGCCCACCAACCCCGCGCTGCTCGAACACCTCACGCGCTCGTTCATCGAAGGTGGTTTCGACGTCCGGCGGCTGATCGCCGAGATCTGCACGTCGCGCACCTACGGCCTGTCGGTCGCGCTCGGCCCGTGGAACGCCGACGACCGGGTGAACTTCTCCCGGGCCCTGCCGCGGCGGCTGCCGGCCGAGACGCTGTTCGACGCGATCCACACCGCGGTCGGCTCCCCGTCCCGGTTTGCGGGGTATCCGGTCGGCACCCGCGCGGCGCAACTGCCCGACGTGTCGGCGCAGCTCGGCGGCGGGTTCCTCCAGACGTTCGGCCGGCCGACCCGGGAGAGTGCCTGCGAGTGCGAGCGGTCCGCCGGTCTGTCGCTCGGCCCGGTGATGGCGCTGGTGAGCGGCCCCGCCGTCGGCGACGTGCTCGCCGATCCCGGCAGCGATCTCGCGAAACTGGCCGCCACCGAGACGGACGACGCGCGGCTGGTGGACGAGGTCTTCCTGCGGATTCTCAACCGTCCCAGCCGACCGGAGGAACTCGACGCCGTGCGCGGCGCGATGGCCGCCACCCTCGAGGACCATGCGGCGGTGTCGGCCGAGCTGGCCGTCGCCGAAGCGGCCTGGATGATCCGCCGCGCCGGGTTGGAGCGGGAGCGCCGCGAGCGGATCACCGCCGCCCGGTCGGCGCTCGACACGGCGACGGCGGCCTACGAGCCGACGCGTCTCGATCTCGAGCGAAAGCGTGCCGAGCGGATCGCCGCCGCGGTGGCCGCGGTCGAGGCATGGCATGCCGATCCCGCCGCGGTGCTCGCCCGCTACGAGGAGCAGGCCGCGGCCATGCCGCGCTGGCGCGTGCTCGAGCCGGTGAAGACGCGGTCGCGCGCCGGATCGACGCTCGTGCCGCAGGCCGACGGCTCGATCCTCGTGTCCGGCAAGCGGGCCGACGAAACCACCACGCTCACCTTCCGCCTCCCCGGCGGGGCGATCACCGGGCTGCGGCTGGAGTCGCTGGCCGACCCGTCGCTGCCGCGCGGCGGCGCCGGGCGGGCCGACGACGGCAATTTCGTCGTCACCGAGGTGAGCGTCGACGTCGCGCCGGTGGCCGAGCCGAAAGCCAAGGTGCGGATCGATTTCGGCCGGGCGCGTGCCGACTTCGAGCAGCAGAACCTGGGGGCGGCGCTGGCGATCGACAAGGATGCCGGCAGCCGCGACAAGGGATGGGCCGTGCATCCACGGACCACCGAATCGCATTGGGCGGTGTTCGAGACCAAGGAGCGAGTGGCGCTTCCGGGGCCGGCCATCGTTACCGTGACGATCGACCAGAAGTTCGCCGGCGGCACGTTTCAGCTCGGGCGGTTCCGCCTCGCGGTGACCGACTCCCCGGCCCCGCTGGCGCTCGGGCTCCCCGCGGCCCTCGCCGACCTGCTGACGATCCCGCGCGCCGATCGCGGTCCCGGCGTGGTGGCGGAGATCGAGCGGCTCATCCGCCGCGGCGATCCCGAACAGCGCCGGCTGTCGGACGAGTTGTCGGCGGCGACGCAGCCGCTGCCCGCCGATCCCGGCCTGGTGGCGCTGGCGGCGGCGATCGGCGTCGCGGAACGGCCCGTGCCCGACGATGCGGCGATCCTCCGGCTCCGCTCCGACGTCGAGGCGAGCACGAGGCAGGTCGCCGACCGACGGCTGACCGCCGTGCAGGATCTCGCCTGGGCGCTGATCAATTCACCGGCGTTTTTCTTCAATCACTGAACCGTCCGTCACCGATTCGTCACCCGGGTGAACGCACCCATCGCCCGCAGCCCCGTGGAGGAAGTGCCATGCTCGTGATCCCCGGCCGTCCCGGCAAGGATCTGTGCGACGCGAATCTCGGCACGAGCCGCCGCGCGGTGCTCCGCGCCGGAGCGGCGGGGCTGTTCGGCCTGTCGTTGCCCAATCTGCTCCGGCTCCGTGCGGCTTCGGCGGCGCCGGTCGGCGGCGTACCCGGATGGAACCGTGCCAAGAGCGTCGTGCTGGTCTACCTCCAGGGCGGTCCGAGCCATCTCGATCTGTGGGATCCCAAGGAGAACGTGCCCGACAACGTCCGCAGTTCGTTCCAGGCGATTCCGACGAAGCTGCCGGGGGTACGGTTCACCGAAATCCTGCCGAAGCTTGCCGCGGTCAACGACCGCTTCACGATGATCCGCTCGATGGGCTACACACCCAACGGTCTGTTCAACCATACCGCCGCCATCTACCAGATGATGACCGGCTACACGACCGACAAGGTGAGTCCGTCCGGCCAGCTCGAGCCTCCCAACGCCAAGGACTTTCCCAACTTCGGCTCCAACATCGTCCGCCTCAAGCCGTCGGAGGAGCCGATGCTCCCCTTCGTGATGCTGCCGCGGCCGCTGCAGGAGAGCAACGTCGTCGGCAAGGGAGGGACGGCCGGCTTCCTCGGCCGCGACTTCGATCCGTACACCCTCTATCCCGAGGGTGACGACATGGACATGGAGAAGATGGGGCGGATCCGGATCGACGACCTTCAGCTGCGGACCGACGTTTTCGCCCGACGGCTCGAACGCCGCGCGCGGCTGCGCGAGATGATCGACCGCACGATGCCCGAGATCGACCGCGCGGTGGCCGACTACAAACTCGACGCCTATTACGAGCAGGCGCTCGATCTGGTGATCTCCGGACGCGCGCGGGAGGCCTTCGCGCTCGACCGCGAGCCGGCGGCACTCCGCGACGCCTACGGGCGGAACACGTTCGGGCAGAGCCTGCTGCTGGCGCGGCGGCTCGTCGAGGCGGGAACGCGGGTGGTGGAGGTGGTCTGGCCCAAGGTCGCCAATTCCGACAACCACTCGTGGGACCACCACGCCGGTCTCGACGGCCGGATGAAGAATCAGTCGGGCCCGATGCTCGATGCCGGACTCGCGACCTTCATCGCCGACATGGACGATCGCGGGCTGCTCGACGAGACGCTCGTCGTCGCGGTCGGCGAGTTCGGCCGGTCGCCGCAGAAGGGGGTGAGTACGTCCGGCAACAGCAACACTCCGGACGGCCGCGATCACTGGCCTTACTGCTTCACCGCCCTGGCCGCCGGCGCCGGCATCCGTCGCGGGCACGTCCACGGCCGCAGCGACGCCACCGCCTCGGCGCCGCTGGAGGATCCCGTCCATCCCACGCAGTTGCTGGCCACGATCTACCACGCGTTCGGGATCGAGCCGGAGACGATCGTCTACAACCACCTCAACCAGCCCCGGGAGTTGGTCAAGGCGCAGGCGCTGACGGCGCTGTTCGGCTGAACGGCCCGATCGACGCCGATGGCCCCGTCGCAGTGGCCGGCCGTCCGGCCGCCGCGGGGCGCGACTCGGCCGCCGGCTGCCCCGACGGCACCGGATCGGCGTCGCGCAGGCGGTCGTGATTGCCGCGTTGGGCACGCGGGTTGCCTTCGAGCGACACGACCCAGGCGACCAGATCGGCGAGCCGGTCCGGCGGCAGATCGACCGCCGGGTGCGCCGACCCGGGCATCCCGAGTGCCAGCCGTGCCGCGACCGCGGTCCTGGTCCGCCCCCCCTTGAACGGGTCGTGGACGAGATCGCGCGGCGGATTCGGCACGCCATGCTCGTCGAACAGCGCGCGTGGCGCCTGCGGTCTGCCGTCCGGACCATGGCAGGTGCCACAGCCGGCGGCGGCATATTCGGCCCGCCCGCGCGCCGCGTCGCCCGCCGCGAGCTCGGCCGCTCCCGGGAACGTCGTCGAACGCGCGGCGCCGCGGGGTGACGGGCGGGCGGCGAGCACCGCCGCCACCAAGCGATCCACCACCGCGGCGTCGAGTCGGGGGAAGGCCGGCATCGACGCCCCGGGTATGCCATCGCGGATGACCGCGGCGACGTCCGCGGCCGTGGGTTGGCCGTCGGGTCCGGAGACGAGCCGGAACGCATCCCGGCGGAAGTCGCGCGGCGGCGGGAACAGATCGGGCGCGGCCCTTCCACGCGGCTCGTCACCGGAGGCGTGGCAGGCGCCGCAGTGTCGGGCGAAGGGGTCGTCGGCCGCCACGTCGGGCGGTGCCGTCCGTCCGCTGCGCCGGGCATCGGCCGTCCGGAAGACGTGGTCGGCGGCGGTCGGCTCCCCTGCCAGTCCCAGCGCCGTGCCACGGGATTCCCAGGGGGCTTGCCGTGATTCGCGGCCGGTCGTCGGCGGCGCCACGATGCCCGCGAGCGCCGCGGCGGCATCGCCGGTTTCCAACGTCACCTCGGCCCGCTCGCGGACCACGAAGGGGGGCGGCGAGGACCCTGCCGCCCCGAGAATCGCGAGGGCCTCGTCGGCACGGCCGGCGCGGCGCAGCAGGCGCGACGCCGCGACCAGCGCCGTGGGCTCGCCAGGCGACCGGGCGAGCCAGTCTCCCGCCGCCGCGAGGGCGTCGTCGGGCCGGCCGTCGCCCGCGAGCACGTCGACGAGTGCCTCATGGGCCGCATCGTTGGCCGGATGACCGCCGAGCAGGGTGCGGAGCAGCCGCTCGGCGACGGCGAATGCCCTTTCGTCGGCGGCGATCCGGGCTGCGAGCAGATCGACCAGCGGTCGATCGGCCTGCTCGCCGGTGATGGCGGCCAGGAGGTGGGCGGCCCGCGGCCGATCGCCGCGCGCGAGGCTGCCGACCACGGCACCGGCGGCGATCTCGGCCGCGGGAACCCCCGCCGCGGCGAGGCGATCCATCCGTCGGTCGAGGCCGTCGGAGTCGGCGCCCGACCAGAGGGCCGCCAGCGACCGCTCGCGATCGACGAGCGCGGGTTCGGCGTTGCCACGCCGGGCGGCGTCGAGCGCCTCCGCCCACGCGTCGGCGTGCCCTTGTCGTCTGGCGAGTGCGGCGCGGCCGAGGGCCACGCGGGGATCGCCGGGCAGCCACCAGGCCGCGCGGTCGAGCCAACCCCGCGCGGCGTGCCACCGGTCCGCCGCGGTGCGGGTCGCCGCCGCCGAGAGGCACCACGCCCCCGCGCCTCCGCCGGGCCCGAGCGCCAGCCCGCCGGCGACGACCAGCCCCGCGCCGACCAACGCCGACAGCCGCCATCGGGATGGCGCCCGCCCCGCCGGCCGGCCAGCCGCCGCGGCCAACCGCGTCGCCGGCCCGTTTCGTGTCGCCATCGTGGGCGTGCCCCGGGTGTGCCGTCCGGTCGCGCCTGCGATCGGACGCCGGCATGGTAGCCTCCGCGTCGGCGTGGCCCCCAGCGTGCCGTGCCCGGGCGGAGGAGCGTGCGGCGATGATCGACGTCGAACGGGGCCGTCGCCGACGCCGGCGGGCATGCCGGGGCGCCGCGTGCCTCGTCTTCCTCGCCGGCATCGCCGCGGCGGAAGCGTTGCCTGGGGATCCGGACACCGCGCTCGGCGACCGGATCACCCGCTTCTGCGGCGATTGCCATGCCCTGCCCCGGCCCGCCAGCTACCGCGCGGCCGACTGGCACGCGCGCATCCGGCTGGCCTACGAGTTTCACGCCCGCGCCGGCCGCGTCGATCTCGATCCGCCGCCGATCAACGCCGTCACCCGCTGGTACGTCGAGCGGGCTCCGCAGCGGCTTCCCGCGGTCGCACTGCCGGTGTCGTCGGCCGTATCGCCAGTGCGGTTCGAGGCGCGGCCGATCGCCGCCCCGCCGGGCCCGGCCCCCGGGACGGCCGACGTGCGCTCGGTCGCACTCCCCGACGGACCGCGGTTGGTGTTCGCCGACATGCTCCGTGGCGAGGTCGCGGCGCTCGACCCGTGCGATCCCGAACGTCCGGCGACGCCGCTGGCAACGCTCCGCCATCCCTGCCGCGTCGAGCCTCTTCCCGACGGCGCGGGGTTGCTCGTCGCCGAGCTCGGCAGCACCGACGGCTTCGATCACGCCCTCGGGCGGGCCGTCCATCTGACACCCTCCGCCGGCGCCGGGGGCTGGCGTGCGACCGATCTCGTCGCGGGGCTCGGGCGGGTCGCCGCGGTGCGCGCCCGCGGGGCGGGTGCGGGGGTGGTGGTCGCCGAGTTCGGCTACCAGCGCACCGGGAGCCTGCTGTTGGTTCCGTTTCCAGCCGCCGCCGACGCCCAACCCGTCCGGCGCCGGCTCGACGAGCGCAGCGGCGCCGTCGACACCGTCGACGCCGATCTCGACGGCGACGGGCGCCGCGACATCGTCGCCCTGTTCGGTCAGGAGCACGAGACCGTGGCGGCGTATCTCGATCGCGGGAACGGACGCTTCGAGCGCCATACCCTGTGGCGCGGCGACGACCTGGCGCTGGGATCGAGTTCGATCGACCGCGCCGACGTCGATGGCGACGGCGACGACGACCTCCTCCTCACCCACGGCGACGCCTTCGACAACCGCTTGGTTACCCCCTGGCACGGCGTGACGTGGCTGGAGAAACGCGACGGCCTGGCCTTCGTGCCGCGGCGGATCGCCGATCTCCCCGGCGCGTACCGGGTGCGCGCCGCCGACCTCGACGGCGACGGCGACACGGATCTGGTGGTGTCGACGTGGCTGCCGGCCGACGTCGATCGGGGCACGATGCCGGCGGGGCCGTCACCGTCGCTGGTGTGGTTCGAGGGCCGCGGCGGCGGGCGTTTCACCCCGCACGTGCTCGAGAGCGACCGCCACGCCCATCCCGCCCTCGAGGTGGCCGACTTCGACTTCGACGGCGACCCTGATCTCGCCGTCGCCACCCATGGCGCCGGCGCCGGCGCCGACGGGAACCGACCGAACCTGTGGTGGAACCAGCGCGGTCAGTGAGGCGACGGCGAAAGCCCACGCCACACTGCCTGGTCGGCGAGCGTCGCC
>JBJSXB010000183.1:0-11727 GCA_046086245.1 Planctomycetaceae bacterium
GTGGCGATGTGGTCGAGGCTCTCGGCGACGATCGTGTTGAGGGCCACCAGCGGGCCGGCGATCGACTGGCTCGCTCCGACCGCCCGGAACTCGAACTTGTTGCCCGTGAAGGCGAACGGGCTGGTGCGGTTGCGGTCGCCGGCGTGCTTGGGGAGCGGCGGCAGGGTGTCGACCCCGACGGTGAGCGTGCCGGAGCTCTTCGACGTGGTCGCCCGACCCTTCTCGATCTGCTCGAAGACGTCGGCGAGCTGCTCGCCGAGGAAGATCGAGATGATCGCCGGCGGGGCCTCGTTGGCGCCGAGACGGTGGTCGTTGCCGCTGGCGGCGACCACCGCGCGGAGCAGGTCGGCGTGGAGATGGACGGCGCGGATCACCGCGGCGCAGAACACCAGGAACTGCATGTTGGCGTGCGGCGTCTCCCCCGGCTCGAGAAGGTTGCCGAGCTTGCAGCCGATCGACCAGTTGACGTGCTTACCCGAGCCGTTGATTCCCGCGAACGGTTTCTCGTGCAGCAGGCAGGTCATCCCGTACTTCTGTGCGACCCGGGTGAGGGTCTGCATGATCGACTGCTGGTGGTCGGTCGCGATGTTGGCGTTCTCGTAGACCGGGGCGATCTCGTACTGGCTGGGCGCCACCTCGTTGTGGCGCGTCTTCACCGGCACGCCGAGCTTGTAAAGTTCACGTTCGACGTCGAGCATGAACGCCAGCACCCGCTCGGGGATCGCCCCGAAGTACTGGTCTTCGAACTCCTGCCCCTTGGGCGGCTTGGCGCCGAACAGCGTGCGGCCGGCCATCACCAGATCGGGCCGGGCGAAGTAGAAATTGCGGTCGATGAGGAAGTATTCCTGCTCCGGGCCGGCCGAGGCGGCCACCTGGCCGACGTCCTTGTGCCCGAACAGCGCGAGCACCCGCCGCGCCTGCTTGTCGATCGCCTGCATGCTGCGCAGGAGCGGCGTCTTCTTGTCGAGCGCCTCGCCGGTCCACGAGCAGAAGGCGGTGGGGATGCACAGCGTCGTCCCGTTGGGGTTGTCGAGGATGTACGCCGGGCTGGTGGGATCCCAGGCGGTGTAGCCGCGGGCCTCGAAGGTGGCGCGGAGGCCGCCCGACGGGAAGCTCGACGCGTCGGGCTCCCCCTGGCAGAGTTCCTTGCCGGAGAATTCGGCGATCGCCTCGCCGTCACCGGTCGGGGTGAGGAAGCTGTCGTGCTTCTCGGCGGTCAGGCCGGTGAGCGGATAGAAGACGTGGGCGTAGTGCGTCGCGCCCTTCTCGATCGCCCAGTCCTTCATCGCCAGCGCGACCGCGTCGGCGATGCTCGGGTCGAGCGGCTTCCCCTGCTTGATCGTCGCCTGCAGCGCCTTGTAGACGCTCTTGGGCAGGCGATCCTTCATGACCGCGTCGTTGAAGACGTTCGAGCCGAAGATCTCGCTGGTCGGCGTCTCGCGGAAGTTCCAGGCCTGGCCGCTCGGCTTGTAGGTGTTGATCGCGGCGATGGCGCTGGCGCGGGCGGTGGTCATGAGGTTTTCTCCATGGACTGGACCGCGGGCGGGGCGCGACGTCCCCGGAACCCGACGGCGGGGGGTGTGGACGGGCCGGCGGCGCACCGGCCGGGAGCAACCCGACCCGGCCACGCCGTGGACCGACGACTGGCATGCGACCACCGCCGCCCGACGCCGCCCCGCCCGGCGGTGCCACGACGACTGGTTTCCGGGTGGTTCACCGCTGCCTCAACGGCGAACACCCGCCGCCGGCCGAGCGTCCTTCCCGACGCGCGGCACCCGGGCGGCGACGGCTGACCGTCTTCCGCCGCGTGCCCGCTTCCCGGGAGGAACGGATCGCCGCCCAAAACGCCGCCAGAAGAAGGGTCGGGCGACAGGGCTGTCGGCCTCAGCGACCCCGCGAGACTAGCCGGCGGTCGGACCGCGTTCAAGCACCGGCCGCCGGTCCGCGTCAGCGGTCGGCGAAGGTCGCCACCGGGCCGCTGCCCGCGAGAGAGCGTCGGGCCACGGCCACGGCGGCCTCGAGTGCGGCGTCGGCGGTCGGGCCCGACGGAGCGGCCGCCACCCCGTCGCCCACCGGACGGGCCGTCGCGCGGACCTCGACGTGCGGCTGCACGCCGACCCGGCTGTAGGGCTGACCGGTGGGCGAGAAGAACCGCGCCGTGGTCAGCCGCATGCCGACGCCGGCGACCTCGAGGGGGAAAATGCCCTGGATCGATCCCTTGCCGAAGCTCCGGCTGCCGACGAGCGTGCCGCGCCCGTGATCGCGGATCGCGCCGGCGAAGATTTCCGACGAGCTGGCCGACTCGCCGTCGATGAGCAGCACCAGCGGCATCCGCCACGTGCCCGCCCGCGTCGCGGTGTAATTGAAATCCTCCTCCGGACTGCGGCCGCGGGTGGCGACCACCAGGCCACGATCGAGGAACAGGTCGGCGACATCCACCGCCGCCGAGAGCAACCCGCCCGGATTTCCCCGCAGGTCGATCACCAAGGCGCGCATCCCGGCGGCATCGAGGCGCTCCAGCGCCCGTTGCAGGTCGGACGCCGTCGTCTTCTGGAAACTCGACACCCGCACGTGGGCGATCCCCCCGGCCGCGTCGACGATCCGCACGTCCTCCACGCTCGGCACGTCCACCTGCTCGCGGCGGACGACCATCCCCTGCACGGGCTGCCCTGCGCGGGCGATCGACAGTGCCACCCGCGATCCCTCCGGCCCTTGGAGCAGTTGGGCGGCGGCGTCGACATGCAGGCCGGCGAGCGGTCGGCCGTCCACCGCCACGATGTGGTCGCCGCGCCGGCAGCCGGCGCGTTCCGCGGGACTTCCCGCGATCACGTGGACCACCAGCAGCCCGTCGTCGGCAGCCTTCAACTCGACACCGAGGCCGACGAAGTTGCCCTCGATCTGCGCGTACAGGTCGTCGAGTTGGCCGGTGGTGAGGAAGGCGGAATACTCGTCGAGCGATCCCATCGCCGCCGCGGCGAACTCCAGCAGCGTCACCGGCGGCGCGATCCCCAGCGTGGAGTGGCCGATCCGGGCGACCCACGCCGCGACCGTCTCGGCGTCGGCCGGGGTGTCGATCGCGCGGCCGGAGAGGAGGCGGGCGACCTGTTCACGGTACTGGGCCCGGCGCTCGGCGGTCGCCTGCGGGGCGTGGAGCGCCACGAACTGCGGCTCATCGATGGCGACGTCGAGGGCCCGGCAGCCGCGGAACACCATCCGGCGGTAGTCGGGTTGGTCGACATGGTGCGACGCGATCCGGCCGAACACCTCGTGGGTGACACGACGGCCGTCGCCTTCGGACAGACCGGCGACGCGCTGCCGGAACGTCTGTTCGCCGTGCCGCCGAGCGAGATCGCAGTGGATCTTCGCCAGGTCGTAGCGCTCGGCGACCGGGGGTGGCAGCGATCCGACCCGGGCGGCCGTCTCGCAGACGCCGACGAGGTCCGCCCAACGCCGCTCGGCGTGCAGTTGGGTGACCCGGGCGACCAATTCGTCGGCCGCGGCGAGCGCCGGCACAGCGGCGGGCGGCGACGGGGCGAGTGGTGACGGCGGGGGCGCGACAGCCGGGGACAGCGGTGGTTCCGGGGCGAGCGGCCACTCGGGCCGCTCGACCACCACCGTCGCCGCCGTCGGCAGCGCCAGCGGACGCCAACCATTGAGGCTCGGGGGGGGAACGGCGATCGCCGGGAGCGGAGCCGGAACCTGCCCCTGCGCCCCAGCGCCCATGGCGCACAGGGCGGCCAGCAACGCCGGGGAGGCATGAAGCGCCCAGCCCGCGGCACGACGAATCGCGCTGCGGGCGGAAGGCGTCCCGACACCACGGCGGACGCCGCCGAACGCCCCCGACGTTCCAGCCGATCGCCGCAGCGGCACGCGTGGCAGGGTCACTTGGCAATCCGTTGGCTCGAGACCGCCGCTGGGCTGCGGCAGGGAGCGGTCTGTCCGGTGACCGCCGGCGATTATGGATCACGTTCCGAGGGTGGTCAAAAAAGTCCACGGTTTCTCCCGGCGGTGAAGACGGCGACAATTGGTGCGCCGTTCCGCGGCCCGGGAAGACACCCGTCACGCCGCGCCGCCCCGGTTCCGGCGAGGCATGTCCACCGGGAACGGATGGGAGATCTTTCCGGTGTGCGGCGACCCTGTCGGACGCACCGCGCACGCGGGTCGGGCCACGGCTGCCGCCGGGCCTCCCGGCCCCGCTCGGTGGATGCAGACAGCCGCAAGTGACGCCGCGGCCGCGGCGATTGATTCCGATCGGGGCGGTGCGGGAGCGGGATCGAAGGGCTGGTAAGATGCTGGCATGAGCACGCCTTCCGCCGATTCGGGTGCGGCGCCGGAACGAGCGACGGGGGACGGCCAACCGACGCTCGTGCTGCTCGACCGCGTCCGCCAGGGCGACGACGACGCGATCAACCGCCTCCTCGCGCGCCACCGCGAGGCGATCCGCCGCCTCATCGACCGACGCATGGACCGTGGCGTGCAGCGGCGCGTCGATGCCAGCGACATCGTCCAGGACGTGATGCTCGAGGCCAATCGGCGGCTCGGCGACTACCTGGCCAATCCGGTGCTGCCGTTTCAGGTGTGGCTGCGGCAGATGGCCCGTGACCGGCTCATCGACGCCCATCGACGGCACCGTGTCGCGGCCAACCGCAGCGTCGACCGCGAGGTGCCGATCGCCGCCGCCCCCGCCGACGACGACGCCTCGGGGAATGACCTCCTCGGTGGGGTGGCCGACCGCGAACTGACGCCGGCCGCGGCGGCGACCTGGCACGAGCTCGAGCGGCGTTTCTCCGTCGCCGTCGACCAACTCGAGGAGCAGGACCGGCAGATCGTGCTCCTGCGGCACTTCGAGCATCTTTCCACCGCGGAGGCGGCCGAGGTGATCGGGCTGTCGAAGCCCGCCGCCGGGATGCGCTACCTGCGGGCGATGCGCCGGCTGCGCGTGCTCCTCGACGGCGGAGCCTGACCCCACGGCACGGACAGCCGTCCCGGGACGCCTACGATGGCAACCGGAAGGCCGGCGACTCCCGACATCCAGCACCGCCATGTCCGCCACCCGAAGCGATCCACACCGCCGCGCCGTCGAAGCCCCGCTGACGGAGGAGCAGGAGTCGCGCCTCGCCGAGATCCTCGACGAACTGTCGGCTGTCAGCGGGCCGACCGCGCATGCGCGCCTCGAGGCCTTCGTCGGCCGCCATCCCGATCTCGCCGGTCAGCTGCGCGAACTGTTCGGCGCGATGATGCTCACCGAGGCGGTGGCGGAGCGCTCGACGGTGTTCGTGCCGGTTCCGCCGGGCGGCGGCGATCCCCCGACGCCCACTCCCGCCCGCTGGCCCGGCGACGGCGCACGCGCGGCCGAACGGGACGACGACGGCGCGGGGCGGTTCGTGCCCGGAGTGACGCCGCTGCCGGCCACGTTCGGCAACTACGAGATCCACGAGGAAATCGGCCGCGGCGGCATGGGGGTGGTGTACCGCGCCACCCAACGGAGCCTGTCGCGCACGGTGGCGGTGAAGATGCTCCTGCGCCGCGACATGGCCACCGGCGCCGACCTCGCCCGCTTCCGCAGCGAAGCGGAGGCGGCGGCGCGCGTCGCCCATCCCGGGATCGTCGCCGTCCACGAGGTGGGCGAGTGGGATGGCCACCCTTTCTACACGATGGAATACGTCGCCGGCACGACGCTCTCGCGCCGGCTCGCCGACGGACCGCTCGGGGCCCGCGAAGCCGCGGCGCTGTTGGTCGAGGTCGCCGACGCGGTGCAAGCGGCGCATGATCACGGCGTGCTGCACCGCGACCTCAAGCCCTCGAACATCCTCATCGACGTCGACGGCCAGCCGCGCGTGTCGGACTTCGGACTCGCCAAGCGTCTGGAGGACGACGGCTCGGTCACCCACACCGGTGCGATTCTCGGCACCCCGTGCTACATGTCGCCGGAGCAGGCGGCCGGCAGCCGCGGCGACGTCGGCCCCACCAGCGACGTGTGGAGCCTGGGGGCGATTCTGTACCAGTGTCTCACCGGTCGACCGCCGTTCCAGGCCGCCACCCCGATGGATACCCTCCTGGCGGTGCTCGAGAGCGATCCGCCGGTGCCTCGTTCGATCCGTCGCGACGTCGATCGCGACCTGGAGCTGATCGCGCTGAAGAGCCTGCAGAAACCGCAGGACCTTCGGTATCCGTCGGCCGCGGCGCTCGCCGACGATCTCCGCGCCTTCCTCGCCGGCGATCCGGTGGCGGCGCGGAGCGGTGGCCTGGGCGATGTCGTCGCGCGATTGCTGCGCGAGACGCACCATGCCGTGGTCCTGGAAAACTGGGGCCTGTTGTGGATGTGGCACTCGGTGGTCGTGCTCGGACTGTCGATCATCACCGACGTGCTGGCGTGGCAGGGCGTCACGGAGCGCTGGCCGTTCCTGGTGCTCTGGGGGGGCGGGTTGGCGCTGTGGGCGCCGATTTTTTGGGCCCTGCGGCACCGTGCCGGCCCGGTGACGGCCATCGAGCGGCAGATCGCCCACGTCTGGGGAGGGACGGTGATCGGCAGCGTGATGCTGTTCTGGGTCGAGGACCTCCTCGGCCTTCCCGTCCTCAGTCTTTCGCCGGTGCTGGCACTGCTGGCGGGGGTGGTGTTCTTTGCGAAGGCGGGCATCCTTTCCGGCGCGTTCTACATCCAGGCCGCGGTGCTGTTTGTCACGGCACTGGTGATGTGCCTCGTGCCCGACTACCAACACGTGATCTTCGGCACGGTCAGCGCCGCCTGTTTCTTCCTGCCGGGGCTGAAGTACTTCCGGCAGCGCCGCCGGGGCGAATGACGGGGCCGCCGGGGCGAATGACGGGGCCGCCGGGGCGAATGACGGGGCCGCCGGGGCGAGTGACGGGGCTGGCCACGGTCTGATACGGTGGCCGGCATGGGATGCCTCCCCGGTCGGTCGTCGCGCCCGTGGCCGCTCCGCTTGATCGTCGCGGGCTATGCGGTCTTTCTGCCGGCGGGCTGTGCGGCGGTCTTTCTGCCGGCGGGCTGGGCGGTTGCCGCTCCGATGATCGTCGATCCTGGGCAGGGGGTGGTTCCCTTGCCGGGAGGCACGACCGGGGCCGCCGAACTCAGTGGCATCACCCACGTCGGTGGCAACCGCTACCTCGCCGTCGGCGACAACGGCGCCAAGGCGGTGTGGCACCTCGACATCGCCATCGACGGCGCTACCGGACGCATCGCCAGCGCGACGGTCAGTGGCTCGTTGGCCGTGCCCGGCCTCGGCAGCGACTCCGAGGGGATCGCCTACCGCGCCGCCACCGGGAGCGTGTTCGTGGCCGACGAGGTGGCCTCGACGATCGGGCAGTTCGACACCGTCGGCGGCGCCACGCTCGCTCCGGTGGCCGTGCCTTCGATCTTCACCCCGACCAACGTGCAGGGCAACTTCGGCCTCGAGGCCCTCGCCTTCGGTGCCGGGGGGCTGTGGACCGCCAACGAGGAGGCGCTCGTGCCCGACGGACCGGTGTCGAGCACCACGGCGGGAAGCTGGGTGCGCATCCAGCGCTTCGACGCCACGCTCGGCCCGGCCGGCCAGTGGGCCTATCGCACCGATCCGATCTCCGCGATGAGCAGCCTGACCACCGCGGAACGCAGCGGCGTGGTCGACGTACTGCCGTGGGACTCCGCCACCCTGTTGGTGCTGGAGCGCGAATTCGGCGGCGCCGTGCCCGGCTTCCGCTCGCGGCTCTACGGCGTCGAGATCGACAGCGGCAGCGACGTGTCGAATGTCGCGACTCTTGCCGCCGGCGGGTTCACGCCGCTCACCAAGACCCTGCTCTGGGAGCGGAGTTTTTCGGCGCTGGCGCCGTCGAATTTCGAGGGAATGTCGTTCGGACCGCTGCTCGCCGATGGCAGCCGTTCCCTGCTCCTGGTGTCGGACAACGGCGGCGGGATCCGCCAGGATCTCTACGCGCTGGTCGTCGTGCCGGAGCCCGCCGCGATGCTGTCGATGCTGTCGGCCGTCCTGGCGGGGATTGCGTGGCGGATCCTTCGCCGCCGTCTCGGTCCCGGCGCCGAACCGGCATCGGAACGGCGTCGTACTGATCCACTGGTGGCCGATCCACCGATCCCCGGGTGATCGGCCACCGGAGGCGACACGGGAGCGGCGCACCATGGCACGCGGTGATCGACTGGCGGTGCGGCGCCGTGTGGGCGGCAGCGGCGCCGCCTACACACACTTCGGGATCGATCTCGGCGACGGCACGGTGGCCCACGCACAACCACACGATCCCGGCCGACCCTTCGACGGCGGCAGCGTGGTGCGGACGACCCTCGACACGTTCGCCGGGGGAGCGTCGGTGCGGCGCGTCGTCGATCCCCCGGCGATGTTTTGCCCGGCGGAGGTGGCGGCCCGCGCCGAGGCCGCCGTCGGTCGCGCGGGCTATTGCCCCCTCGGTGACAATTGCGAGCACTTCGCCACCTGGTGCGCCACCGGCCGGCGCGAGAGCGCGCAAAGCGCGATCCTGGTCGGCCGAACCGGTGCGGTCGCCGCGCGGATGGCCGCGGCGATCGCCGCCCGCCTCGCCGCCGTTCCCGCGCGGCGCTTGGCGGTGCGCACGGCGCTTTGCACCACCGCGCGGGTCTCGCTCCGCACGCTGGTGCCGGCGGCGATCGCCGCCGAGGGGGCGGCTTTCGTCGCCGAGTGGACCGCCCACCAGCGCGGCGCGACGGCCGGGGAGTGCCGCCGCGCCGGTGAATCGGCCGGGCTGGCGACGAGCGCCGGGGCCTGCGCTCTGGCTGCGGCGGCGGGAGGCCCGGCGGCGATCGTCAGCGGCGCCCTGGCCGGAGCGGCACTGTGGGCCGGCGGCGCGGCGGCGCTGGCGGCGTTCGACCGGCTGTGCCGCCGGGAGTCGGACCATCCGGCCGACTCCGGCGATCCGCCTCGCCGTCAGTAGTCGGCCAGCCGTCCCGAACTCCACGCCATCCGCAGGGCGTTGACGACGGCGGCGACGTCGATCGCCTCCTGGAGCAGCGCCCCGGCGGTCGGGGGGAGCCAACCGGCGGCGGCGGCAGCCATTCCCACGAGGCTCGCCGCCATCCCGCCGACGGCGCTCTGCAGGGCGATGCGGCGCAAACGCCGCGCGATGTGGAACAGTTCGTCGACGCGCTCCAGCGACGAATCCATCACCACCGCCCCCGCCGCCTCGCCGGTGACGTCGCTGGCGGTGCCCATCGCCACGCCGACGGTCGCCGCCGCCAGGGCGGGAGCGTCGTTGATGCCGTCGCCGACGAACACCGTCGGGGCTTCGCGCGTCGCCTCCTGGACGAGTGCCAGTTTGCCCTCGGGCTGGATGCCGGCGTGGACCTCGCGGATGCCGACGACGTCGGCCAGCCAGCGGACCTCGCTCTCCCTGTCCCCCGACACCAGCATCACGCGCGACAGGCCGTGGGCCGGGCCGAGGTGCCCCACGAAGGTCGCCCCGTCGGCGCGCGGCGCGTCGCGGAAGCGGAGCAGCGCCGCCGCCACACCGTCCACCACCACGACGCATTCGAGCCCCGCCTCGAGCGGCGGCAGGCTGACGGCGGGGTCGGCCGCATCGTATTTGCGCCGGCTGGTGATCGTGACTTCGCGGGCCACGGTGCCCGGCCCCTGAACGGTGCCGGTAAGACCCTGCCCCGGTTTCTCGGCGAGGGCGCCGACCGCCAGCCGCGGCAGCCCGCGTTCCAGGCCCGCCGCCACCACGGCCGCGGCAAGCGGGTGCTTCGAATAGACCTCGAGGCTCGCCGCCAGCGCCAGGGCGTCGTCGGCCGACGCCCCCGCCAGCGGCACCACCTCCGTGAGCCGGGGCGTGCCGTAGGTGAGGGTGCCGGTCTTGTCGAAGATCGCTGTCCGGCAGCGGTCGAGCCGTTCGAGGATCGACGGGTCGCGGATCACGATCCCGCGCCGAGCCGCCAGCGATACGGCGCCGATGATCGCCACCGGAATGGCGATCAGCAGCGGGCAGGGGGTCGCCACCACCAGCACGGCGAGAAACCGTACGGGATCCCCCGACCACCACCAGGCGACGACCGCCAGGGCGACCGCCAGGGGGGTGTAGAGGGCGCCGAGCGAGTCGGCCAGCCGACGCAGCCGCGGGCGCTGCTGCTGGCTGGAGCGGAGCACGTCCATGATCTTCGCGTAGCGGCTGTCGCCGGCGACGCGTTCGGTGCGGACCTCGAGGGCCGATTCGCCGTTGATCGCCCCGGAGAGCACCGCCGAGCCCGGCGCCTTCTCCATCCGGTAGGGCTCACCGGTGAGGTAGCTTTCGTCCATCGTCCCGTGCCCCGCGACGACCACGCCGTCGACCGGGCAGATCTCGTGGGGCAGCACCACCAGATCGTCGCCGACGGCCACCGCCTCCAGCGGCACGTCGGCAAGGCTGCCGGCGGTACGGCGATGGGCCACCAGCGGCATCCGTCGCGCCAGCGCCGCAAGCACGTCGCCCGCCCGGCTCACCGCGCGGGCCTCGAGCGCTTCGCCACCGGAGAGCATGAGCACCACCAGGCAGCCGGCCAGGTACTCCCCGAGGAGCAGGCTGGTGACGATCGAGATGCCGGCGAGGAGGTCGGAACCGAACGTGCCCGCCATGACCTTGGCGAGGAGATCCCGGACGAGCTCGCCGCCCCCGACGAGAAGGAGGCACAGCAGCGGAAGGTCGGCGACCGTGAGCGGTCGGCTCGCCCAGGAACCTTTCGACACGTGGACCGCCCCCAACCCGGCCAGGGTCAGCCCACCCCAGGCCGCGATCGCCGCCAGCGCCGCGATCGCGATCCACTCTTCACGCCCCAGGCCGGTCCTGCCGCGGCCGCCGTGCCGGCCTGACGGCCCAGTCGGTGCCTTGCTCATGGGTCGGCTTCCAGGGGGGTCGCACCGTCCTGGGCAGGTCGGGGGCGATCGCGGCCGCCCCCCGTGCCGCCATCACCGGTCAACTGTGCATCCGCGCGAGGGGATCGCCGTTGGCGATGATCGTCGCCTCCGCCTCGGCCAAGTCGGTGAGCCGATCGCGGACCACGTCCTCGGCGGCGCGTTGGCAGGCGAGACGCACGTAGGTGGCATGGTGCCGTGCTTCCGACTCGAACAGTCCGCGGTAGAAGCGGCGCAGTTCGTCATCGGCCACGTGGTCGGCGAGCAGGGCGAAGCGCTCGCAGCTCCTCGCCTCGATCAGTCCGGCGACGAGCAGGCGATCGATCGAGCGGCCCGGCTCGTCGCCGCGGATCAACTCGTGGAGCCGCCGGCCGTAGCTCGACGGGCTGAGGCGGCGGAAGGGAATGCCGCGCCGCTCGAGGAGGTCGAGGACCGCCGTGAAGTGTTCCAGTTCCTCGTTGACGATCAACGTCATTTCCCGGGCCAAGTCGGTGTGATCGACGTACGCGAACAGCAGGTTCATCGCCACGCCGGCGGCCTTCTTCTCGCAGTGGGCGTGGTCGACGAGCAGTTCGTCGATCGCGCCCGCGACCCGGTGGACCCAGGCGGGATCGGTGGTGGAGCGGAGGGAGAGCATCGCCAGCTCGCGGGCGGGGGGAGCGGACAGTCCGACTATACTGGGAGTGGGCCGTGCGGCGGAGGCTCCCTCGGCTCCCGTTCCGCGACGGCGCTGCCGCCTTGCTTCCGCCCGGCAGCATCGCGACGATTCCGGACGGCGACGCGACAGATGTTTCTGTTTCACGGTGGAAGCCGGGCGAGGCCATCGCACATGATCGACTTCGACCCCTCGGCCGCGCCGGCGGCG
>JBJSXB010000184.1:0-18653 GCA_046086245.1 Planctomycetaceae bacterium
GCCGAACAGCAGCAACTCCATGTTCGTCTGGCACTACCCGAACATGGAGTTGCTGCTGTTCGGCGTCCTGCCGATGCCCGCGTGGGCGCTGGGGCTGATGTACCTCGGCTGGGACGCCTACGGCGCCTACTCCGGCGGCGACCACGTGGCCCACGTGGCCCACATCGGCGGCGCGCTGTTCGGGCTGGCCTACGCCTGGCGCGGTTGGAATATCGGCGAACTCGCCGCCCGGCCGGGGCGCTGGCGGCCGCGCCTCCGCGTGCTCGAACCGGGGGATCGCGACGACGACGCCGACGCGGGTCCACCGAAGACGGCGGGGCGCTGGTCCGCCGAAGACGACAAACTCCAGGAGGCCGTCGACCGGATCCTCGAGAAGATCAGTCGTTCGGGCGAAGGGAGTCTCACCAGCGCGGAGCGCGCGACGCTCACCGAGGCGAGCCGCCGGCTCCGGGAACGGAACCGCACCTGACGGCCGACCGGCCCAGGGCGCCGCCACGGAACGCCATCACACGGGCCCGCGCCCGCCGGTGACCGGGTCGGACACGTCACCGGGTATGACACGTCACCGCGGCGCCGCGACGCCGCCGGCTGGCAGCACCGCCCCCGCCGCGTTGTCGGGCCTCGTGCCCGATACCGGCAGCACCCCGCCGGTCGCCGCCTGGGTGATGCCGGGCGCCGCCAGCGCCGCCAGGCGCAGCCGGTCGATGGCGGTCACCAATTCCTTGTATCGCAGTTCGTCCACCTGCCCGCGCACGACCCCCTGCCCGCGGCCGCGGGTGTCGACCAGCAGCACGTTGGGGACGCCGACGTCCATGCCGAACTGCCGCGGCATCACCCCCTCGAAGTCGAGCCACACCGGCACGAACGGTGATTCCTTGCGAACCTGGGCCCGCACCACCGGATGGATCGCCCGCGGGATCTCCGGCAGGCATGCCACGGCGACGGCGTGCACGTCGGGGGGCTTGCGGTCGGCCGGCCACCCCTGCAGCGCGATCACCGGCTGGCGCCCCCACTCCGGTCCCTCCACGTTGGCGGCGGTGGGATGGAAATGCACATGGAGCCGGCGGCCGAGATCGTGGCTCGCTTCCGCGCCGTTGCGCTCCGCGAAGATCAGCACCACCACGTCGCCGACGAGCGCCGTGGTGTCGCGGCGATTGCGGAACTGGTCTTCGAAACGGACCGCCACCGGGCGGCTCGGCAGTTCGGCCGCGGGGAGGGCGGCGGGCGCCGCCAGCAGGCCGACCAGACCGACGACGACCGACACGGTGGCACGTTGGCGTGCGGACGCGGGGGTGACGGTCATGACGGCTCCGGGCTCGTGTCGGGGGGACTCCGGCGGGTAGCTACCGCGCCTCGGTGGGCCGGGACAAGGGAGCTTTCGGCGCTCCACGGCGTTTCCGGCTCACGCGGCGGTCGCTTCACCGCCGCAAGTCGCGTCGGCGTCCGCCCGCCCACGCAGCAGCACCAACAGCGCCGGCACGAGCACCAGCGACGTCACGGTGCAGGTGGTGACGCCGAGCGTCAGCAGCCTGCCCAGGCTCTCCAACCCCCGGTGGCTGGCGACCATCAGCGCGCCGAAACCGAGGATCGTGGTCAGGGCGTCGACGAGCACCGCGTTGGCCGTCGACGCGCTGATCATGTAGGGGCCGGGGCGCTCGAGCGCGTCGTGGACGATATGGACCCCATAATCGACGGCGATCCCCAGGATCAGGGGAATCCCGATCAGGTTCGCCGGATTGAGATCGATGCCCACCAGGCCCATCAGGCCGAGCGTCTGCACGATCCCCAGCGCCAAGGGCACCGCCGCCAGCAGCGCGTGGCCGACGTGGCGGAAATCGATCCACAGCACGACGAGGATCACCACCAGCGCGTAGAGCGCCGCCTGCTCGAAGCTGTGCTTCATCTCCAACGACGCCTCGTAGGCCTGGATCGGATGCCCGGTGACCCGGTCGTCGACCCGGCGTACGTCGTCGACGAATCGTTCCAGGGCGTGGAAATTCCAGATGTCGCCCCGGCCGTAGATCTTGAGCAGGTGCCGGCCGGTCGAGCCGACGAAGCGATCGACGAGATTGGGGGGCAGGTCGCCGAGCGACGGGGGCGCCGGGTCGGAGACCGCCGCCAGGCCGTGCAGCCGGCTGACGAGATCGCCCGCCGACCACTGCTGGAACGACGCCAGGGCGTGGTAGCACTCGGCCGGCCCCATGCGCCGCAGCGTGTCCCGCGCCCGCTCCAGGTACCAGGCCGTCCGCAGCGCCCCCGGCTGCCGAGACGCCTCCGCCTGCGCCCAGGCGAGCGTCTCGCCGAGTTGGTCCACGCGGTCGATCGGGATCTCCGGCGGCCGCTCGGGCAGTGCCGCCAGGCGGGCGCGGATCCGGGCGATCAGCGGCCCCTTCACATCCTCGTCGCCGGGCAGCAGCGAGGCGATCTCGTCGACGCGTTCGACGCTCGGCAGCGCCAGCAGGCGGGCTTTTCGCTCCAGCAGCTGTTCACGTGAATCGGCCATCGACAGCGCGTACCAAACGCTCTGGTCGCACTCCTCGAGGAGCTTCTTCTCGACGGCGACGCTCTCCAGCCCCTCGGGCTGCATGTTGAGGAGGTTGTGGTCGTACTCCAGGTCGTGGAGGCCGGAGGCGACGGCGAGCGAGCCGGCGACCACCGCCAGGGCGACGAAGCGCGGTTGCCGCAGCAACGGCGCGATCCAGGTGTGCACGGGCACCGGCTCGGGGATGCTCCGTCCCAGTGGGCTGCGGTCGACGATCGCGAGGACCGCCGGGAGTACGAGCAATTCCGCGGCCGCACACAGCAGGATGCCGCCGCCGGCGATCAGCCCGAGCTCGGCGACCCCGACGAAGCTCGTCAGCGCGGCCGAGAAGAAGGCGATCGACGTGGTCACGGCACCGGTGAGGATCCCGGGGCCGACGGCGCCGCTCGTCTCGAGGAGCGCGGCGTCGCAATCGAGGCCCTGGCGGCGCGCCTCGAGGTAGCGGCCGACGTAGTAGGTGCCGTAGTCGATCCCGACGCCGATCATCGTCACGGTGAAGGTGACGCTGAGGATGTTGAGATGCCCCACGGTGGCGGTCGCCCAGGCGAAGGCCCAGGCCATGCCGATGCAGAGCACGCCGTTGGCGAGCAGCGCGTGACGGACACCGCCGAAGCCGGCGATGATCACCACGATCACGCCGATCATCGACAGCACGCTCGCCCAGACCATCGACTGCTGGCTCGATCGCATCTCGTCGTCCTCCATCACCGGCAGTCCGGTGAGTCCGATGGAGACGTCGGGGTGGCGCGTCGCCACCAGGCGGATGAGGCGGCGCAGCTCGTCGGTCGCCTCCGAGGCGCCGGCGAAGCCGCCCGGTTGTTTGGTGAGCCGCAGCAGGACGAATCCGAGGCGGCCATCCTTGGCGAGAAGATGCTGGCTGGCGAGGTCGTGGAGCGTCGACAGGGAGCCCGGCATACCCGGCCATGGAGACCGCGTCTCGTCCCGTCGCGGCTCACCGCCGGGACGCGCCTCGAGGCCGTCGAGCAGGCATTCGACATAGCGTTCGAGCGCCGCCACGGGCGGCTCCTCGCCGGCCGCGGCATCGCCGGCGGGAAGCGACAACTGACTGGCCAATCCGCCGACCATCGTCCCCACACGGAGCTGCGACCAGCCGCCGTCGATGATCGGCTGGGCACGCTCGAGGAACCGGTCGATCGCCTCGAGGTCGGCGACCGCCAGGTAGTGCAGCCCCTTCGAGCGGATCCGCGACAGGTCGACCTGGTGGAGGACCGCGCTGAACAGCGTTCCGTCGCGGGCCACCTCCTCGGACACCTCCTCGAGGACGCGGATCACCACCGCCCGGGTCGGCCCCTCGACGACCACGACGGCGTCCTCGTGCTCGCCGAACTCGCTGACGTAATCCGTCCACAGACGGGCGTAGTCGCTGCCCGGATCGAGCAGGTCGGTACGGTTGACCTTGTAGCCGAGCGACCGTGCGGTCCACAGGCCCGCGGCCACCGCCGACGCGACCGCGAGGATCACCACCACGCCGCCGGCGCGCAGGCAGACGTGGGTCCAGGCGACGAGCCCACGGCCGAGCCATCCGGCCGGCCGCCGACCGGCGGGAGAAGCGTTCGTCATGCGGCATCCTGTCGGATCGAAGCGATCGGGGGGCGGATGGTAGGGAGGGTGCGGGGTCGGGCCAAACCCACTTTCGGACCGTGGTGGTGATCGGGGTGGGCGGGGCAAGACCGCGTCGCCACGGGCCGCGGAATGATTGGTCCGGGCGCCGCCGACCTGCCGAAAACTCCGGAGCCGCCGGGCCGGCCCCGGACGCTCCGGCGGAACGCGGTGATCGGCGTGGACCGGGTAAGGGGGGCAGGATCGGTGATCCTCCGCGGGTGTTGGTTCGTCGCGGTTTGGTTCGCGGCGGTCGCCGTCGGCGCCGGCCACGACGATCCCGGTTGGTTCGCCCCCGACGGCGGCAGCTCGTCACGCGCCGCGCGACGCGACGCGATCGGCCACATACCGCTCGACAAGCTCACGCCGCCGCAGCGCCGGCAAGTGGAGGCGTGCGTCCGCGGCCACACGCTCTACCGGCGACTCCCGCACGCCGACCTCGACTGCGACAGCGCCCTGCTCCACTTCGCGCTGGAGAAACCGGATGTGATCGTCGACATCTGGCGGGCGCTCGGCATCAGCCAGCTCGCCCTCGATCCGGCCGGCCCGGGGCAGTGGCGGCTCTCCGACGGCTACGGCACCGTCGGCGTCCTGCGCCTGGTGCACGCGCAGCGCAGGGGGGACTCCGGCACGCTGTTGTTCCATGGACGGGGCGGTTATTCCGGCCCGCTGGCGCCGAAGCCGTTGTCGGGCACGAGCGTGATTCTCGTGCGGCACGTGCCCTTGGATCCCGTCGTCAGCGGCGCGATCCGCCATCGGCTCACCGTCGACGCCTTCCTCGACGTCGACGGGGTCGGGCTCGAACTGGTCACGCGGACGCTCCAGCCGTTGATCGTCCGCTGCGCGGCGATGAACCTCCGCGAGATCGGCGTGTTCGTCGAGACGCTGTCGGCCACGGCGGTGGAGAACCCGGCCGGCATCGAGCGGCTCGCGGCACGCCTGCCACGCACCCCCGAGGAGGATCGCCGCACGCTGGCGCGGATCGCGCGCCGCGCGGCGACCGCGGCGGGAACGACCGACGACGATGCCACGACGGCGGCGGTGCCCGCACGCCTGGCGGCACGCTGGCTGCCGGCCGACGGCGCCGCCACCCGTTGATCCCGGGTGCCGCCCGGCGGCGCGCTACCGCCGGGTGCCGGCGTCCTCGGCCGGGGCGGAGGCGATCCGCGGGCGGGCTTCCGACGCGACGAGATAGGGACGTTTGTACTCGGGCATGTATCCGCGCGGGCCGCGCACCGTGACCTGCTGACCGACCAGCGCCGCGAGATTGAGCCCGGGTTGCGGGGCGACGAAGGCGATCACGGCGTTGCTCTCGTCGACGATCGCATAGCGCGGGGCATCGGGCCGACGCGACACCACCGTCGCGAGCCGTCCGGTGGACTCGGTGACCTCGCCGGGCGTCCAGGTCGGTTGACCGTCGGCGGGCGCGCCCCCCGGCATCACTCCCGGACGGATCGGGCGCGTCCCCAAACCGGCGAGACTCGACCACATCCCGCCGATCCGGACCGGAGCCGCCAACGGTGGTGGCGCGGCGAGCGCATGCTGCCGCGCCTGGATCGCCTCGAACCGCGCCAGCCGGGCGTCGATCGCTTCGGTGCGGATCCGGTCGGACGGCGCCGACGAACGCGCCGCCGCCAGACGCAATCGCTCCCGCAGCGGCGCCAGGTTCCAACTCTCCGGTGGGCCGGTGACCGCCAGGGAGAGCGCCAGGTCGATGTCGGCCAGTTCGTCGGCGCTTGGGGCGCCGTCCGGAGCGCTGGCGGCGCGCGGCGCGTTGCCCTCGATGACACCGGTGCCGAGGGGCAACCATCCGGCGAGCAGCCGGCGCGCGTCGGCCATGCTGCCCAGCGGGGATGGCGCCGCGGCCGGACTCGCGGCGGCGGGCAGCGGTTCCCGCGCTTGCGCGACCACCGCACCGACCGCCGCCCCCGCCTCGCGGATCGCCGCGATCGCCTCGTCGGCGGCGCGTGTCGCCGGCAAGCGGGCCGGCTCCACGCCGGGCGGCGCCTCGACGTCGGCCAGCGGCACCCAGCGGAACTCTCCCGCCGGCGGCGCGATCCGCAGCCATCGTCCGGCGTGGCGGCCACGCTCGATGCGCTCCCCGCCGAGCACGCGCACCCGCTCGCCTGCCTCGAGGCGCACTTGGGCGACATGCCGCAGATCGTTGAGTTGCGATCCGACCCGCGCCAGCGCCCCGTCGGTGACGACGACGCCGATGCCTTCCGGGCCATCGCCCGCCGGGGCCGCCTGGCCGACGCGCACGTCCTCCTCACGGACCCAACTGAAGGCGCCTTCGACGGGCCGCACGGCCGCGAATCCGCCGGCATCGACCGCCCAGACCTCGACGGCGCCGCCCTGGCCGACTCGTTCGGTGGGGTAGTAGTCGTCTCCGGGACCGCTGCGCAGGTAGGTGTGGTCCGCCACCACGCGCACCGTCGCCGGCAGCTCGGTGGCCGCGGCGCACGACAGCATGGAACACGCCAGCACCACCCACGCCCCGCGTGGCAGTCCCGGCGGCACCGCGCGAACGCGGGGGTCGGATTGGCGTGGGTCGTTCATCCGTGATGACCCGGCGACCGGAACGACACGCCCACCGGCGGACGCGCGTCGAAAACCGGCGCGGCGGACGAACCAGCGCGCCGGAAAAACGAGCGCGTAGACGAGGCTTGGGCGACCTCGTCTACGCGCGTCGGGAGGGCCGCCGAAGCGACACCCCAGCGGACTTGTAGACCAGCGACCCGCGCCGCTCAAGGGACGGCTCGACGGATTCTCCGCCGGACGGTACCAACCGCCTCGACGGCGCACCGGCCCACCCTTTCGGGGGAATCTAGCCGGGAAGCCGGGGCGCTTCGGGAAGGCTGCGTTCACCCGCCGGCGCCCACCTGACGCCTGCTTGCTCCGCCAGCGCCAGCACGAGCCCCTGCGTGCCGAGCCGCCCGAGGCCGCGCTCGACGAGCGTCCGGTAGAGCGTCTCCGCGAGTGCGAGCCCCGGGAGGCGCAGATCCATCCGCCGGCATTCCTCCAGGGCCAGTCCCATGTCCTTCACGAAATGCTCGACGAGGAATCCGGGGGCGAGATCGCCACGGAGGATCCGCGGCGCGAGATTGGAAAGCGACCAACTCCCGGCGGCGCCGCTCCCGATGGCCGCCAGCGTCGTCTCGAGGTCGAGACCGGCGCGCGACGCGAACAGCAGCGCCTCGCACATCCCGATCATGCCGGACGCGATGGCGATCTGGTTGACGAGTTTGGTCCGCTGGCCACTGCCCGGACCGCCGCAGGCGACCACGCGGCCGGCGATCGCCGCGAAGCACGGCGCCACCGCCTCGCGAGCCGCATCGTCTCCCCCCACCATCACCGTCAACGTGCCCTCGCGCGCCCCGCGGTCCCCACCCGACACCGGGGCATCGAGGCTCCGGGCGCCACGTTCCGCGACGGCGGCCGCGATCCGTTCGGCCAGCGCCGGACTGCTCGTCGTGTGGTCGACCAGCGTCGTGCCCGGAGCGATCGCCCGGCACACCCCCTGCTCGCCGAACACCACCGCGTCGACGTCGGACGGATGACCGACCATCACGAACGTGGCCGCGGCGCCGGCGGCCGCCTCCGCCGGAGTCGCCGCCCAACGGGCGCCGGCATCGAGCAGCGACCGGGCCTTGTCGGGAGAGCGCGTGTGGACGACGAGGCGATGGCCGGCGGCGAGGAGGCGCGTCGCCATCGAGCCGCCCATGATGCCCGTGCCGATCCAACCCACCACGTCAACGCCGGTGCGGATCGGGCGCGGATCGACGGCGGACCGTTCCATCGGCAACGCCTCCAGCGACTCGGGGGACGACCGCTCGGCCCGACGGACTACCACCGATCGACCGGACGATCGAGGACCTCGCGCACCAGGATCATCCGCCGCAGCGTCGCCGGATCGCGGAGCGCCGCCACCAACTCCGCCGCCGCAGGTGTCGGCGCCGGCGCGGCGGGCAGCGGTGCGACCGCCGCGGGGGTGGCACCCGACAGCGGTGCCCGTTCGCCTTGGCCGAAGCTCTCTTCCACGTGCCGGGCGACGTCGGTGTGCCGGGTCGAGAGACCGCCGATCGGCGTCGCGGCGCCGGTCGCGGGTCGCGCGATCGGCACGCGAGACGCCCGTCCACCCGCACCCGGGGTCGGCTTCCTCGCTCCCGGCTTCCCCTCCGGAGACGCCGCACCCGCCGGCCGCTGCGCCCGGCCCGCCGCCGGCTGCCCACCGGGCGCCGGCCGTGGCGTGGCCGTCGTGCGCGGCGCGGCGGGGGGCGGCGTGGCGGGGCGCCGGCCGGAGAGGAACTCCTCGATCTGCCGCGCCAGATCCTCGCGCGGATCGACCGGCCGCCCCGGGCCTGGCGCACCGGGGGGATTCGCACCGGCCGGCTCCGCACGGGGCGCGGCCGGCATCGCCGGACGCGGCCGGGCGTCGCCCGGGCCGCGGGCGAACTCCGGTCGCGGCGGCTGCCGCCGCGCCCGTTCGCGCAGCAGATCGGGGGGATTCGCCGGCGGGCGGGCCGGGCGGCAGGCGAGGCCGCGGATCAGCGCTGCCACACGCGAGAGGATCCAGCCACTGGCCAGGAGGATCGGCACCGCGTATTCGATCAGGTCGTCGATGTCGATCGCGGCGAGCACCGTCATCGCTCCCTCCCGGAGGTCACGCCCCCGCCGTCAACCCGCCGTCGCCGGGACCACCGGCTGCGCGCCGGTACCGGCGATCGCGCGCCGCATGTCGGTGTCGGCCTGCAGGTTGCGGAGCTTGTAGTAGTCGACGATGCCGAGATTGCCGCCGTTGAGCGAATCGGCGATCGCCCGCGGCACCTCCGCCTCCGCCTCGACCAACGCCGCCCGGCTCTCCTCGATGGCGGCGACCATCTCCTGTTCCTTGGCGACCGCCATCGCCCGACGGCCTTCGGCGTTGGCCCGCGCCACGCGCGTGTCGGCCTCGGCCTGATCGGCCTGGAGCCGGGCACCGATGTTGGCACCGACGTCGATGTCGGCGATGTCGATCGAGACGATCTCGAACGCGGTGTTGGCGTCGAGGCGGCGGGCGAGCACCGTCTTGGAGATCACGTCGGGATTCTCGAGCACGTCGGTGTGCTTCTCCGCCGACCCGATCGCCGACACGATCCCCTCGCCGACACGGGCGATGATCGTCTCCTCGGTGGCTCCGCCGATCAACTGATTGAGATTGGTGCGCACCGTCACCCGGGCCCGCACCTTGAGTTGGATGCCGTTTTTCGCCACCGAATCGAGCGAGTCACGACCACTGTTCTTGCCCGGGCAGTCGATCACCTTGGGGTAGACGCTCGTCTGCACCGCCTCGCGGACGTCGCGGCCGGCGAGGTCGATCGCGGTGGCGAGTTTCCAGTCGAGCTCGGTGATCCGCGCCTTGTTGGCGGCGATCAGGGCCTGCACCACCAGCGGCACCCGGCCGCCGGCGAGATAATGGCCTTCGAGCGCCTGGCGCGTGATGCCACTGGAATCGCCGAGCCCGGCCTTCACCGCCATGATCTTGCTGCGCACGATGACCGTCGGATTGACCTTCTTGAAACTCATCGCCACCAGGTCGAACAGTCCGATCCCCGTTCCCGACGCGTACGACTGCACCCAGAGGCGCAGGTAGCGGGCCAGCACCAGGGCGCAGAGCAACAGCCCCAGCAGACCGACGCCGAGGAGAATCAGCGGGATATACCGCATCGCGGCGCTCCGGAAACGGGAGCGGTAGCGGCCCGACGACGGGCCCCACCACTCCACCCACGGGGATTCGACCCTCCGGCAAGCCTTGATCCGCCACGGCCCCCAGTCAAGCGGGGGGAGGCTCGAATTGCTCGAACTCGAACGTCTCGAGCGTCGGCGACAGCGATTCGCCCGGCGGTGCCGCCTGCGGCCGCCCCCCGGTGGCCGACGGCTCCGCCGATGAACGCCTCGTCGCCACCGGGGCCGGTGCCGGGCGGACGACGACCGCCAGTCCCTGGACTCCCACCACGCAGACCTCGGTGCCCGGCTCGAGCGGCCCGGCGTCGCTGAGCGCTTCGAGTCGTTCCCCGCCCACCTCCACCGCGCCCCAGGGCAGCAGTTCAGTCACGGCGCGCCCCGGCGCCCCGACCAGCGCCCGGAGCCGCTGACGCTCGGCCGCCTGGGGCACCACCTCCTCCCCTTGCGGCGGCGCGGGCAGCACGCGCCGGCCGAGCGGTGTCTCGGGAAACCAACGGAAGGCGAATCCGAGTACGACCGGGACGGTCACCACGACGACGGCGAGGACCACCAATCCCGCTCCGGCCCCCAGTTCGAGGAACGCGGTCGTCACCGCGGCGAGGATCGCCATCACGCTCACGAAGCCGAGCACGCCCCCCGAAGGGACGAACACCTCGGCGACGAGCACCGCGAGCCCCAGCGCCAGCAGGAGCACGACCCACACCAGCGGGCTCATGGAGCGTCGGCCCGGACGAGGATGCGGCTCCCGCGGACGGACACGACCGTCACCGCCACCCCCGGTTCGACGAGCGGTCCATCGCTGGCGACGTCGTACAGGCGGCCGTCGATCATCGCCTTGCCCGCGGGTGCGAGGCGGGTGGTCGTGGTGCCGGTGCCTCCGGGCGACGGGAGGACCGAGCCGTCGAGCACGCCATCGGTCGTCTCCACCTGCCCGGCCGCACCGTCACCGACGGCGATCACCTCGCGCAGACCCGGTATGAAGGGCAACCAGCGGCGCATCAGCACCGCGATCACGGCGACGCCGATGGCAGCGCCGAGCAACCCGAGCAGCGACCATTCCAATTGCCGGATCTGGTACTCGTTGGCGGGAAGGATGAACGACTGGCTCGCCAACACCAGCGCCGCCACCATCAACAAGCCGCCGCCGAGGCCGAGGACGCCCAACCCGGGGAGCACGAAGATCTCCATCGCCAGGCAGAACAGGCCGACGAGGAACAGCATCACCTCGAGCGATCCGCTGGTGCCGCGGAGGTACTGGGCCCAGAAATAGACGACGAACGCGACGGTGGCGACGAACCCCCCCAAACCGATGCCGGGGGTCTGCAATTCGAAGACCAGTGCCGCGCCACCGATGAGCAGCAACAGCCATCCCATCTCTTCGCTGGCGAGCGACTCCAGCAGCGTCTCGGCCCACCCGGGAGTGGACACACGGATCGTCCCGTCGATGCCGTAGGCCTGCGCGATCCCGTCGAGACCGTCGACGACGCGGCCGGTGAGTCGCAACGCCTCCGCTTCGGCCGCCGTCAACCGCGCGGGGCTGACCGCGACCTGCGGCCCGAGTTGCCAGCCTTCCCGATCGGGCCGACGAGCGAGTTCCGCCGCGCAGAAGAAGTCGGTCCGTCCGGTCGCCGCCTGCGTGGCGCGGTGGACCACCAACCCGGGCAGCACCAACGCCATCGGCAACGACCAGGATCGCTCCCGCACCGCCGCCACCCCCTTGTCCCACGCCACGGCGATCGCCTCCGCCCGGTCGCCGTCGATGACGACGTCACCGGGACCGCCGAGCACGGCGTCCGGGCCCATCACCAGGTCGTCGCAGGCCAGCGCCACCAGGGCGGCGTCACCGACCGCCTCCCTGGCGACGTAGGCGACCGTGCGCACGCGGGTCGGATCGAGTGCCGCCAACCAGCCGGCCAGCACCATGCTCTGGTCGGGTTCACCGCCACGGCTGTCGATCCGTAGGCAGACGAAGTTGATCCCTTCGGCGAGCAACCGATCGATGCGGCGTTGCGTGCGGGCGACCGATTCGGCACCGATCGGGCCGGCGAGCGTCACCTCGCCCGCGTTCCACCCCTCGGTGCCGAGCGGGTCGGCCAGCAAGGCGCGTTCATCGACCCCCAGACCGCGGGCGAGATCGGCCGGCGTGTCGGCCAGCAGGCCGGCCAGCCCCATCGACCGTGCCCGCCGGCCGTTGACCGCCAACGGCGCGGGACCCACCTCCTCCACGGCGAGCACCGCCACGCGCTGGCGCATCGCGGCGAGATCGGCTTCGGCGACGTACTGCTCGCCGTCGTCCGTGCTGGCCCGCACCACCCTGGCACCCGGATCGACGAACGCGGCGGCGACCGCCGGCGGCACGGTGCGATGCCGCGCGGCGACGCCGACGTACGCCGTCCGAACCGCCTCGTCGATACCCCCTGCCCCGCGCGCCGCCTCGTCGCCGAGCGTGGCGGGGCCGATCGTGGCATCGGCACCGACGACGATCTGCTCGCAGGCGAGGGCCACCAGCAGGGCATGGCCGCGGACGCCCTGCGGCAGGAAGGCGATCGTCTTGACCCCCGCCAGTGCCGGATCACCGAGGAAGCGCGCGAGATCCCAGGCGCGGCCGAAATCGCTGACGTCCCCCTCGTCGCCCGGCGAAAACTGGAGCACGAGGATGGAGCGCTCGCCCGGCCGCGGTTGCAGCCGCGCGATCGTCCGCTGGATCGCCGCCATCACCTGCTTGTCGCGCGTGCCGACGATCGGCAACCGCAGCACCACCGTCGCTACGTCGCGCCGCGGCACCGCCTCGGCCGGCGCGTTCGGGTCGCGGTCGGACGCCGTCTCGACGGCCGCGACGGCCGGCGGCGCGTCGTCAGCCGGCGCCCGGCCGGGGGCGCGCAGGGCCGCGAGCGTCACGAAAACCCATGCCAGCATCCGGCCGGTCCGCTCCGGTCGGTCACCCCACCACCATCGGCAGCGCCAACCGCGAAGGCCGCACGGGATGGCAGCGGATGCCGGCGCGAAGACGCTCCCGTCGGGCGCCGCGACGGCGGCTCCCGACGGGCACCGCGGCCTCGGATCTGTGCACCGACCGCGCATGGATGGCCCTGTCGAAGAGTCGGATCTCGTCGATTCTAGGTGGGGGTGCCGGGGAGTCAAAACGCGGGATGTCCGGTAGGATCGGTGCATGAGCGATACCGACCATCCCGCTGGTGGCGACCGCGACGCATTGATCGCGATCATCGAGACCAAGGCCCTGCGCCGCGGCCGGTTCCGGCTCGCCAGCGGCCGCGAGGCGTCGTTTTACCTCGATGCCAAGCAGGTCGTGCTCGACGCGCACGGAGCGATGCTCGTCGGACGGGGAATCCTCGACCTCCTCCGGGCACGCGGGCCGCTGCCGCAGGCGATCGGTGGCCTGGCGATCGGTGCCGACCCGATCACCGCCGCCGTCGTGACGATGGCCGGCGTCGCCGGCGTTCCGCTGCGCGGATTCATGGTGCGGAAGGAGCCCAAGGACCATGGCACGCAGCAATACGTCGAAGGCCCCGTCGTCGCCGGTGATCGGGTGGTGATCGTCGAGGACGTGACCACGACCGGCGGCTCGGCACTGAAGGCGATCGAGCGGGCTCGCGCCCATGGCCTCGTCGTCGAGCGGGTGGTGACGGTCATCGACCGGCTCGCCGGTGCCGCGGCCGCGTTCGCCGCCGAGGGTGTCCCGCTCGACGCCCTGGTCACGATCCGCGATCTCGGCATCGATCCCGACGCAGCGTGAAGCGCCGCGCGGTGGCGGCGACTCCGCGCATCCGCCCCGGTGGCCCTGGCGCTTGCTCCGGGTGCTCGAACGGTCGTAGGCTCCAGCGGATCGAGTCCGCATCCGACCCCGGGGCCGTGCCCGTGACGCTTTCCGAGAGCGGTGTCGCCGTGCCCCGCCCGCGCCCGCCCCGCCGCCGCCACGGTGCCATCGGGCTGGTGTGCCTCGTGCTCGCCGCGGGTGTCGCGCGCGGCCAGGACGCGGCGAACGAACCGTCGGTCGCCGACTGGATCGCACGGCTCGGCGACGACGACTTCGACGTCCGCGAAGCCGCCGCGTCCCGGTTGCGGGAGCTCGGTCCGCGGGTGATCGACGACTTGCTCGCCGCGGCCGAGACGAGTGACGACGTCGAAGTCGCCCTCCGAGCCCGGTGGATCGTCGAGGCGATCCCGCTCGACATGCCACACGACCCCCCGGCCGTGGTGCAGATCCTCTCCAGCTACAAGCGCGGCAAGCCGGCCGAACGATTCCAGGCGCTGCGGCGGCTGGTGCGGCTGGAAGACGAGGAGGGGATCGAGGCCCTCGCCCGGATCGTGCGCCTCGATCAATCGACGATTTCGTCCCGCGCCGCCGCCGCGATGCTCGCCCGGGAATGGTATCCGCTCGATCCGTCGTTCGCACGGATGCGCCCGCGCATCCTCGCCGGACTGGGCGCGAGCCGCCGACCGGCCGCCACCTTCCTCCGCGCCTTGGTGTCGATGGGTGACGACGACGCGGCGGTCCGCGCCGCGGCACCGGCCGACGCGCTGGCCGCCTTCGCCGCGATCGAGCGCACCGCCGACGGCGATCGGGGGGCGGGGGATTTCGTCCTCGTCCCGGGAGACAACCGCGAACCGGCCGGCGGCCGCGTCGGCGCCATCCTCAGCCGGGCGCTGGTCCGCCTCCTCGTGGCCGCCGACCGCCCTGCCGACGCGCTCGGCGCGGCCGCCGATATGCTGCGCCGCGCGCCGCAGGGGTTGGGGGGCAACACCGAGGCCGTCACCCTCGCGACCGCCGAGACGCTCGCCTGGTGCGTCCACCACGGTGTCGCCGACACGGCGGCCGTGCTCGACGAACCGGCTTTCGCGGCGGTCCGCGACCAACCGCTCGTGTCGCTGGCCCGCGCCCTGGCCCAGCGCGCACGTGGCCACGAGGCGGAGGCCGAGGCGATCGCCGAGCGCGCGACGGCACGGGCGGCCTCGCTCGGCGACGAGCGACTCGAGATCGCCATGCGACTGGCCCGGTGGGGCGCTCCGCAATGGACGTCGCGGATGTACGACGCGATCGTCGACGACGCCGCCTTGTCGCTGGCCGAGCGCCTGTTGGCCGCGATCCTCTACGCGGAGTTTCTCCACGACCAGGGTCACGACACCGAAGCCGCCCGCCGCCTGCGCGAGGCGCTCGAACGCCGTGACGGACGCACCGACGTCGACGACGTGCTGCGGCAACTCGACCGTGAGCAGCGGTCGCTCCGCGCCCGGCACCTGTATTTCGACGCCTGTGCCGCGGCCGCCCGCGGCGACGGCGCGGAGCAGCGGCGCCTCCTCGAGCAGTCGCTGGCCGCCTACGACAAGGAGGTCGACGCGCTGATCGCCTTCTACGGCCTCGCCGACAACACCCCGGAGTCCCAGGCCCACGCCCTCGAGCGGGTCGACGAGGCGCTGCGGCGGATCGACAACGAGATTCAAGCCACGCCCGACCAGCCCAACGGCTACAACGAATACGCCTGGCTGACGGCCAACACCCGTGGTGACGTCGAGAAGGCGACGCGCTACTCGCGGATTTCGCTCGACAGTTCGTTCGACAACGCCAGCTATCTCGACACGCTCGCCCATTGCCGGGCCGCCGTCGGCGATTTCGACGGCGCGATCCGCTGGCAGTCGCGCGCCCGGCGGCAGGATCCGGGCAGCGTGGCGATCAAACGCAATCTCGAGCGGTTCCAGCGCCTCGCCGCGGCGGCGCAGGCGCGTTGATCCGGTGACCGCCGGACGCGATCCGGCCGCCGTCGGGGAGGTGGCATGCGAAGCGTGACGCACGACGGCGTCGTCCTGCACGTCCACGAGGCGGGTGCGGGCATCCCCCTGCTCCTGCTCCACGGATTTCCGCTCGATCACCGGATGTGGGCGGGCCAGGCATCCCTGGCCGGCGCCGCACGACTGCTCGTGCCCGACCAGCGGGGCTTCGGCCACAGCACCGGCGCCCAACCGGCGTCGATCGAGCAGCTGGCGGCCGACGCCGCCGCGGTGCTCGAGGCGCTCGCCGGCGGCCGGCGGGCCGTCGTCTGCGGGCTGTCGATGGGGGGCTACGTCGCCCAGCACCTGGTGGTGCGACGCCCCGATCTGGTGGCGGCGCTGGTGCTGGTGAACACGAAGCTCGAGGCCGACTCCGCCGAGGCCCGCGCCGCCCGCCACGATCTCGCCGCCCGCGTCGCACGCTGCGGCCAGCGCGCGCTGGCGGAGGCGATGCTGCCACGGCTGCTTTCCCAGTCGCCGCACGGGCACAGGCGCGCCGCACGCCCCGCCGACGAGGCACTCCTCCGCGACGCGATCCTCCACACTCCGCTGACTACGATCACCGCGGCACTCGCGGCCCTGGCGGCGCGGCCCGACATGACCCAGCCGCTCACGGGGCTGCCCTTGCCGACCCTCCTCGTGGCGGGAGGCGACGACGTGATCACGCCGCCGGAATGTCTCGCGCGGGCGGCGGCGCTGATTCCGGGCGCGACGATGCGCGTGGTCGAGGGCTGCGGCCACATGGTGCCGCTGGAGGATCCGGAGGCGTTCAACGCGTCGGTGGCGGCGTTCCTGGACGGGCTCCCGGACCGGGCAGACCCGACCTGAAGCCGCCGAGCGCCGATCGGCCGGCGGGGCCGTCCCCGCGCGCCGAATCGGGCCGTTGCGGACCGTACGGTGAGTCGCCGGCGCCTTCACCCGCACCGCGGCCCGTCGCGCCGCGATCGCGTTCGCGTCCGACGGGCGGGGGCTCGGCGCCGGGCGCCTGGGTATCGCCCGGACGGGCTCCGCCGAAACCACGGCGGCCGTCGCGATCCCACTCGCGCGACCCGCGGAAGATGAACCGCGTGTAGAAGCGGTCGAGCGACTCCAGCCGCTCCTCGCGCGACAGATCGACGACGTCGCTCCGCTCGGCGGGATCGCGGAGCGACACGTATTGGTGCCAGGTCGCGGCCGCCGCGCGGATCCGCTGGCGGCGCTGCTCGGTCGCGGGGGCGTCGTCGGCGAGCAGCCGCGCCAACTCGATCACGTCGTGCCGGGCCACCTCGGGCAGCGTCATGAACGTGCTGACGAGGTCGGCGAGTCGGCGCCGCTCGTCGGGATCGAGCGCCTCGACCTCGGCGCGGCGACGGGCGAGCACGTCGACGGGGGTGTCGGGCCCGAGAGGCTCCCCAGGGAGCGCGGCGATCGCCGCCTGGAGCTCGGCTGGCACCGGAACCTCGGCCGGCGCCGGCTCGGCGGCAGGCGCACCTTCGGCGGGGGGCTCGGCGCCGCGCGGCTCCCCGGCACGCCCGTCGCCGGGCCGCACAAACGGCCCGAACCGGCGCGGCGCCGGATAGCTGCGCGCCGCGACGTCGTCGAGGAAGTCGGCCGAGCCCGCCTCGCGGAGCGGGACCAGATGCCGGATCACGGGCAGGTATTCCAGCGCCCGGCGATCGGGATCGGGTGAGCTCATCCGGCCGGCGAACACTCCCGTGCCGAGACCGCCGAGTACGGCCAGCCCCGGCAACACCCACCCCCACACCACGCCACGCCGGCGGGCCGCCTTCTCCGTCGCCCCGCGCACGCTCACCGCCGCCATCTCCACCGTCGTCGCGGCGAGGGCCGGAGAGGCGCTCGATCGCGGCAACACGTCGAGCAGGTGCCACACGCCGCCGAGCGCCTGCTCGGGATTCGCCGCGCCGTCCGGCGTGTCGTCGGCCGGCGCCGGGGTGGCGGACGGATCGCTCATCGCAGCCCCTCCCGTTGGTAGGGTTCCAGCGCGGTGCGCAACTGGTCGCGGGCCCGGAAGAGAAGCGACTTCACCGCCGGCACCGTCAGCCCCATCGCAGCGGCGATCTCCTCGTAGGAACAGTGTTCGAACTTCGCCAACAGCAGCGCCATCCGCTGGTTGTCGCCGAGCCGGGCGATCGCCTCCTGGACGACGTCGCGCACCTCGCTGCGGTCCGCCTGCCGCGCCGGACGCTGGCCGCTGGCGGCGATCGCCAGTTGGTCGAGACCGATCTCGCCGTTCGATGCCGACGCCGACAGCGGCACCCCCTTCTCCAACCGCCGGTAGGCGCGCTGACGCAGGTCGCTGGCGACGTTGTTGGCGATCGTGTGGATCCAGGTGGAGAATCGTGCCGTCGGCCGGTAACCCGCCCGGGCCCGGTAGACGCGGAGAAACACCTCCTGGGCGAGATCCTCGGCGGTCGAATGATCGCCGGTGTGGTGGAGGAACAGGGTCACCAACCGATTCTGCCAGAGGGCGACGAGTTCCTCGAACGCCTCGGCGTCGTCCGCCTTCACCCGCAGCATCAGCTCGGCGGACGGATCGGCGGAGTGTGCCATCTCACCCTCGGTCAACCGCCGGCACTCCTTCCGCGCGCCACCGCGCCCGTCCGGCGGGAACGCCCGATCGACCAGGCCCCCGATCGGCCGGCGGCCACCGCTCCAGATTCAATCGAGCCAGATTCAACCGCGCCAGATCCCACCGCCAATCCCGCCATCTCCGGGTCGATCCGCCCGTGTCAATGGCCGGTGGGCCAATCGCCGGTGCAGCACTTGCCCGTGCAGCACTCCCCAGTACTCCTCAGTGGACCGATCACAAGTGGAGCGGAGGAGGATCGAACTCCCAACCTCTGCATTGCGAACGCCGCGCTCTCCCAGTTGAGCTACCGCCCCGAAGACCCCGCGCGGGGCGGGACCGTCGAACGAAAGTCGATCGTATTCCCGGCTTTCGAGCCTGTCCAGCCTGCCGTCGCACGGCGCTACAATTGGGCCG
>JBJSXB010000185.1:0-3050 GCA_046086245.1 Planctomycetaceae bacterium
CCAGCGCGTCGCCGAGACGATCGCGGGCCGTCTCGGGTGGCATGCCGGGCGCACTTGTGCCCTGCATCGATCCCACCACGGCCGGCGCGCCCCAGCCACCGGCCACGTCGACGATCCCCTCGATGAAGTCGATCGCCGCACGCCGCACCTCCGGATCGGCGTGGCACAGATGGAGGCGGTGCCGCACCCAGCCGGCTCCGGTGCCGACGGCGGCGAGCACGAGCCCATGCGCCTCGAGCGCCGCCCGCACCGGCAGTCGGCGCAACTCCGCCGCCGACGGGGGGAAAACCTCGACGCCCTCGAAGCCCGCGGCGGCGGCGGCCGCCAGCGCCGCGTCGAATCCATCGACCGTCGGCGGGGCGTGGAGCACGAACGGTCCACCCCGGGCCTCCGGTACCAGACAGATCGTGATCGCGCTGCAAAGCGGCATGGGACGGATCAACCGGCGAACAGCGGCCGCAGATGCCGCTCGAGGATGTTGGTCGTGACCTCGCGGGCGACGATGTCCCGGTGGGCAACGAGAAGATCGGTGTATCTGGCGCCCTGCCTCCCGGCGACCTTGAACGCCACGTGGAGCAACTGCCGCAGATGCGGATTGAAGTCGGGGTCGCCGGGCCGGTGGCGCACGGCCGCGGCGAATCGCCGGGCGCTCCAGGCGGCGATCTCCGCCTCTCCCGGCAGGGCGCGGCGATCGATGGCGACGACCTCCGCATAGGGGGCGATGAGTTCGTCGACGTGGGCGAGAGCGTAGGTGGCGATCTCCTTGGCCAGGCCGAGGCCGCTTCCGCCCGCCTCCGCCAGGCCGATGATCTCCTCCAGCCAGGTCGTTCCGGCGGTCTTCAGATGGACACCGGCACCAGTCGCCTCGAGGACGCGACGGATGATCGGGTAGAGGGTGAACTTGTCGCTCCCCGAGTGGACCGAGAGCTTGATCCCCGGCGGCAGCGCGTAGCGCGCGGCGGCGTGGGCGAGGACCGCGACGTCATCGCTGAATTCGCGCTCGAACGCCGTCACGTCACCGACGTAATCCACCCCCTTGTTGAAGCGGCCGGTGAACTTCGGGGCGATCGTCTGGAGCGGCACCCCCTCGTCGGCCAACAGCGCCAGGATCACCAACAGCTCGGGGGGCGTCTGTGGCGCCGACGTCTCGTCCATGCTCACCTCGAGCACGACGTCGTCCCCCTTGGCGGCGCGGATGTGCCGCCAGATCGCTCCCGCCTCGCGGGCGGCCTCCAGGTAGGTCGCCGCGATCGCCGCCACGCGATCGTGGTCGAGGTCGAGCGCCGCCGCGATGCCCGGGACGATCACCGGCCCGCGCCATTCGGGATGCCGCTCGAGAAACGCCCCGACGTCGGCGGGGGCCGCGGTGCGGCCGATCGCGTCGGCGACGTCGATCGTGAAGTAATCGCTCGCGGCGAGGAAGCGATCGACGGTCGCGAGACGGATATGGTCGGCATCGACGAACCAAGGATGCGGCCACCGCCGCGCGGCCACCGCCGCGGCGGCCGCGCGCCGCACGCCCTCCGGCTCGCTACCGAGAAACGTGTGTTCCCGGTTCGACTTGTTCCACACCGGGGCGACGATCACCCCCTCGGCGGCGAGCGTCTCGAACGCGGCGAGTTGAGCCTCCGCCTGGTGGGCGAAGCGGTCGCCGACGCCGAACGAAAACCTGGGGAGCAGACGCATGGCGGCCCGCCGTCAGACGTCGAGATTCTTGACGTCGAGCGCGTGCTTCTCGATGAAATCGCGCCGCGGCTCCACCTTTTCCCCCATCAGCACCCGGAACAGGTCGTCGGCCGCGGCCGCATCGGTCATCGTGACGCGGAGCAGCGTGCGATTCGCCGGGTCGAGCGTCGTGTCGCGCAACTCCTCGGCGTTCATTTCGCCGAGACCCTTGAAGCGGGTGATCGACAGCCCTTTCTCCCCGGCACGACGCACGGCGGAGAGGAGGCTGCGAAGGTCGCCGAGGCCGATCGTGTTGTCGCCGCGGCGCAGGACGTAACGCGGCTCCTCGGTGCCGGTGCGATCCTGGGGAAGCAGGGCGTCGATCCCGAAACCGCTCGCCGACAGGTCGGCGAGCGCCGAGTTGATGCTCCGCACCTCGTGGAGGTCGACGATCACGAGTTGGTCGGTACCGGTCGGATTCGCCGCGTCGGCATCGGCGGCCCTGCCGACCGCCAGTTCGCCGCCGGCGGCCTGCTCCTTCCCCTTGACGAAGGCCTGCAGCTGGTCACGGCTGGAGAACCAGTGTTCCTCGCCCCCGTAATAGACGTGGTACATCGGCAGCCGGCCGGTAGCCGGATCGCGCCGCGCGGCGTGGTCACGGAGGCTGACGCCGCGCCGCTCGAGCGCCACCAGCGCGTCCTCGAGGCCGGAGAGCGTCCGACAGAGTTTCTGCATCTCGTCGCCGGCGATCTCGCGGCCGTCGCCGGGAAGGAACACCCCCTCGCCGAGCCCCTGGTCGAGGAGTTGGGTCTTCATCTCCTCCTCGTTCTGCACGTAGTACACCTGCTTCTTGTTGCGCACCCGGAACAGCGGCGGCTGCGCCACATAGACGTGCCCGGCGGCGACGAGCTGGTACATCTGGCGGTAGAAGAACGTCAGCAGGAGCGTGCGGATGTGCGAGCCGTCGACGTCGGCGTAGGTCATGATCACGACCTTGTCGTAGCGGCGCTTGGCGAGGTCGGCCTCGACGCCGATCCCCGCGCCGATCGCCGAGATCACGCTCCGCACCTCCTCGTTGGCGAGCACCTTGTCGTCGCGGCTCTTGTAGGCGTTGATGATCTTGCCGCGCAAGGGCAGGATCGCCTGATACTCGCGGTGCCGCCCCCCCTCGGCCGAACCGCCGGCGCTGTCGCCCTCGACGAGGTACAGTTCGCACCGCTCGACGTCGCGGCTCGTGCAGTCGCGGAGTTTGCCGGGCAGGCCGCCGCCGGAGAGGGCGCCCTTGCGTTCCCGCAGCAGTTGCTTCGCCTTCTTGGCCGCCTCGCGGGCCTCCGCGGCGAGCACGCCCTTCTGGGCGATCGCCCGGGCGCTCTTGGGATTCTCCT
>JBJSXB010000186.1:0-17258 GCA_046086245.1 Planctomycetaceae bacterium
GACGAGTTGATCGCGCAGACGGGCGTTCCATCGCGGCCAGGCGGGATGATCCGCCTGGAGCAGTGCCTGCGAGAGATAGAAATTGGTGTACACGGCGTTCGGGTCGGGTGCTTTGCCGACGAGATCGTCGAGCCCGCGTCGTAGTCGATCGTCGGTCGGTTCCCAGCCGGTATACAGCCGGCACAGCAGGCCGATCGCCGACGTCGAGGGCTTCGCTGCCGGCGTGCGGTAGCCGTAGGCGGCACCCTGACGGGACTGCACCGAGTCGAGGAACCGGCGGATGCCGTCGATCGTCGGCGACGGCGCCTCCTGGCCCGCGAGTTGGCTGCTCTTGAGCGCGACCAGTTGCCAGGCGGTCACGGTGATGTCGCCGGGCTGACCCGGCAGGTAACGCCAGCCACCGCCGTGGAGATCCTGGGCGGTCTCGATGAATCGCACCGCACCACGCACCGGACGCGTGAGCGCCTCGTCCCGCGTCATCCCCAGCGCCTCGGCGAGCGCCAGGGTCGCCGTGCCCTGGCCGTAGAGCGTTCCCTCGCAGAAGTCGCTGCCGCGCGGCGTCGTCCGCTCGCGGCTGAGCAGGAAGTACAGGCCGCGCGAGATGGTTTCCTGGTAGGGGCCCTCGCGGTGGGTGTGTCCGGCGCCGAGAAAGGGGAGCAGAGCCAGGCCGGTGCTCGCCGTGCTGCTGCCCACGGTGCCCGGATCGCGGCATGCGCCGTCGCAACGGCAGCCGGCGAGATCGAAGCGCCACGCCCCGTCGACGCCCTGGTGCCGCGCGAGCCACGCCAACCCGCGCTCGACCGCCGCCTCGCTGGCGGTCGAGGCGCCACGCCCGCGGGCCGCCGGCCCCGGGTCGCCGCCGCGCCCGCGCCCGTGCCGGGCGGCGAACGGATCGCGCGCAGCGGGGGCCGCCGGGCCGTCGCGCCGTACCGTCCGGTGGGCGATCGATTGAACCGCCGCGCCGCTTCCCGCGGCGAGCACCGCGGGCGGCGGCGTTTCGATGAGCGGGGCGTCCACGGTCGGGACCGCGACCAACGACGGTTCGGCGGAGGCTGCGCCGTCGGCTGGGGGTGGCGTCACGCCCACCAGCAGCGCCGGCGGCGTTTCCCCGGCCTGGTCGCCCCCGTCGTCGCCGGCCGCGTCGTCGCCGCCTCCCATTCGCAACTCGAGGGCCAGGCGGCGCGGCGTCACGCCGGCATCGATCGTGAGCAGCGCGAGAACCACCAGCAGGAGCAGTTGCACCAGCAAGCTTGCGTACCACCCCCGGACCGCGTGGCTTTGCAGGAGCCGCTCCAAGGCCGAAGGACGGTCGCTGCCCGCCGGAGCGTCTGCGGAGTCATCGCCGGTCGTCACGGTCGACTCTCCGGATGGTGCTGACCCTGCCGGCGGCGGCGACCCTACCGAAACGCCGCCTGCGGTTGGCCCCGATTATCCGGCGATGGAGGACCGACGCCACGGGTTCATCGGATCGGCGGTGCGGTCGGCTGGAGCGTGGCGGCAGCCGGCCGGAAGACACGGCCACGGCGGTCGGCCGGATCGGCCGTGAACGCGTCGGCTACTCGCGGAACTCCGCTTCGACGCTTTGCTGCCCGTAGATCGGGAGGTGGCGGTAGTAGACCTCGAGGATCATCGCCGACAGGGCGGTGCAGTAGAGCCGACCCGCGGCGTCCGCCCCATGACCGCCGTCGACGCCGTCGTACCAACTGCCGGCCTCGTGGCCGCGGCGGGCCTGCGTATTGATGAGCATGTCGCGCATCCGTGTGTTCCACGCCGACCAAGCGTCGCCTTCGAAGTGGTGGAGCACCTGGGTCGCGTAATAGTCGTGGTAGAGGTCCTTCGAGGGACCGGCCTTCGCGAGATTGGCGACACCGCGTTGGAGGGCGGGGTTGGTCTTCTTCCAGCCGAGGTACATCCGACAGAGCAACCCCACGGCGTTGCGCGCCGGCCCCGGCGTCGACTTGTCGACATAGCCGTAGGCCGCGCCGTCGTCCGATTGCACGGAATCGAGGAACGCCACCGCCTTCTTCACCGTCAGCGGCGACACCTGCAGGTTGGCCATGTTGCCGCTCTTGAGGGCCATCAACTGCCAGCCGACGGCCGACGTGTCGCCCGGCTGCCTGGGCGTGTAGCGCCATCCGCCTCCCACCGGATCCTGCGACGACATGATGAAGTTGAGCGCCAGTTGGGCCGGTAGCTGGAGGCGCGGATCCTTGGTCATCGCGTAGGACTCGGAGAGCACGATCCCTGCCAGCCCCTGGGAATACATCGTGCCGCCGGGACCGTAACACTGCCCCTGCCCCTGCAGCGACGTGCCGGCGAGGAACGCGATGCCGGCGTCGAGTTGTTGCTTGTAGGGCCCCTCACGATGGGTGTACCCACGGCCGAGGAACGGCAAGAGTGCCAGCGCCGTGGCGCCGCAACGATCCTCGGCGCGCGACTTGCCCGAATGGGTGCACTGGCCCTGGCAACTGGGGCACTGATTGAAGTCGAACGACCATCCGCCGTCGGGCATCTGGTGGGCGATGAACCACTTCAGCGCGGCCTCGACGGCGGCTTCGCTCTGGGCGTTGCCCCCTCCGGCGAGCACGAGCTGCTGCCGCATCCGCGGGTCGGTGCGTCCTCCCAGGCCGCCGGCCTGACCGCCGACGGCGGTCAGGCTCGCCAACAGGTCGCTGGCGACCACCGTCTCCGTGCCGAAATCGACCAATTCGACCGCCACCGGCGCGGCGTCGAGGTCGTCGGCCGTCGACACCACCTGCACGTTCTCGACCGTGGCGTCGGGCACCACCACCGTCTCGACCACCTCCTCCATCGGCAATTGTTCGGGGGCCTCCTCCGGCAGTTCGCCGATCTCATCCTGCGTGTCGGGGAGATCGGAGACGATCATCTTCGGCCGCAGATCGGGACGCGGCGGCTCCGACACCACCAGCGCCATCGCCAGCAGGATGATGACGTGGACGAGCATCGACACCGCCCAGGCGGGCGCCTGATGCATCAGCCCGGCGAGTGCCGTCGCAAGTGTCGGCCGGGCGTCGTCCCGCGATGCGGGACCCGCCGTACCGGCCACCGATGAGGAAGGATGTCGTCCTGCCATGTGGTCCGTCGTGGATAACGGTCCGACGGGCGTGGCACGCTTCCCCGTGCCGCGCGTCGGCCCGCGGCCGCCCCCACCGGCATCATAGTGACGGTCGCGGGGCTCGCAAAACCGCCCGGCGCGAGCGTTCCGGGCCGTCCGCTGCGCGCTCGGCTGGCGGGCCGGCGTCGCTGGCGGTACCTTCTGGGCTGTGGACGGCGGGGCGACAGCCCGTCGATGCCGCGGACGACTGGTGGAGGGTGGTGATGGCCAAGGGCAAGAAGAAACTCGAGGTCGTGCATCTGGTCTGCGAGGAGACCGGCGACCACAACTACACCCTCCGCAAAAAGACGGGTGGCGCGAAGCTGAAGGTGAAGAAGTACTCGCCGCGGCTCCGCAAGCACACCGTCCATAACGAGAAGAAGAAGTAGCTCGGCCCCGCGACGACGCGGCGGATCGTGATCGTGGTGGCACCTTCCGGGTCGTTTCACCCGAGTGCGGCGAGCAGCGCGGCGATTCGGCCGGAATCGGGTGCATCGACGGTGACGATCCGGTCGGCCCGGCGCCGCAGCGTCCCGCCCAATCCTTCCCGGTCGGGCGCGGCGACCAACACGGCACGGCACTCGGCTGGCCGATGGAATCGGCCCTTTCCAGGGTGCACCACCAAGTCGATCTCGCAGCGCGCGTGCGGGGCGGCGCGCGGCGCATCGGTCAGCGCGTGATCGACGAGTCGACCGATGGCGGTGTCGCCGAGATCGGCAGGCAGGCCCCACAGCAGCCCCGACGAGGGCCGCTCCGCGAGTCCGTGCCGGCAGGTGGTGAGTCGGCCGCGGCGGAGAAAATAGGCGACGTTGGATCCGTCGCGCCAGCGCGGTGTGGCGGTCGGATCGGTCGCATGCCAGACGTGGTAGGTCATCGTCCGATCGATGATCGGCTCGAGGCGTACGCCGGCGGCGCGGAGGCGGAGGCCGAGGTCGTCATCTTCCTGACCCCAACCGCGGAACCGCTCGTCGAACCCGTTGACCGCGACGAAGTCGTCGCGCCACACGGCGAAGTTGCCGCCGGCCAGGCGCGGCTTCGTGGGGTGGCCGATCCAGCCGTGCCAGCGTTGCTTCCACAAGCGGCGGGTGATGGCGGCGCGCTCGGTCGCCGGGACGCGGCTGCGGAGACCGTCCCAATCGCAGGCGCCCGGCGCCAGGTCGCGCGAGACGTCTTCGGGGAGCCGCACGCAGTAGCCGAGCAGCGCCCGTCCACGCCGCCGCCTCGCGAGATAGGCGGCGACGTGGTCGGGAGGCAGGATGCAATCGCCGTCGAGAAACAGCAGCATCTCCCCGTTCGCGAGCAGCGCCCCACGGTTGCGCACGCGCGCCAGGCGGAAGCCGTCATGTGGTTCGGTCGTGAAACGCACCGGGAACGGCACCCGGGCGGCGAAGGCGGCGACCACGGCGGCGGTATCGTCGGTCGAACCGTCGTCGCTCACGACCAGGTCGAATCGCCCGGCGACCCCCACCTGCGCGGCGATCGAGTCGAGCACCAATCCCAGGTGGCGTGGCCGCTGGTGGGTGTTGACCACCAACGAGACGTCGCACGGTCGGGTGGACGTGCCGTTCATCGCTCGAGCCGGCCGAGGAGCGCCGCCGGGGAGTGGATCGCCGCCAGCGTAACGCCGAGGGCGGCGGCGCTGCGCCGGTAGTGGTCGGAGTGCCGGGCCACCTCGGCGAGGGCGCCGGGAACGTCGGTCACGTCGTCGACGATGACGCCGGCCGCCGCCGCCGGGGGCGGCGCGGTGCCCGCCAGCGCGTCGACGGCGAGCGTCGCCAGCACCACCCCGGCGGCGGCCCGCACCGGGCCGACCTGGAGGGCCACGGTGCGGGGCGCCGTGGAGGGGGGAAGCGGCAGGAGCAGGAGCGCCGCGTCTCCCGTCGTGGGAGCGCAGGCGACCGTGACGGGCAGGGGAGGGAAGGCGGCGCCATCGGGGCCGAGGCCCACCCGGAGCGGCGGCTCGGCGAGGGCCTCGCGACCGCGGCGGGTCCACTCGGCTGCCACCAGCAGCGCCGCGGTGCCCGCCGGCACCGCGCAGTGGACGGTGAGGCCACTGCGGCCGATGGCGGGCGTGCGGACGAAACCGAGGCGCTGGCGACCGGTCGCGCTTGCCGCGATCCGGGCGGCGTGGTCGCGGCGCGCCTCGGTGAGCTGCCGGCCCATCCAGCCGCCACCGGTGACGATCGGCACCGCTCCGGTGGCGAGTGCCTCCAGCAGGATCGCCGAGAGGCGCGTCCGGTAGCGGTCCTGGTCGTACGCCAGCAGGACGACGTCGGCGCGATGCAACTGCCCGACGTAGGCGGCCTCGTCGAGGGGCCCGGCGAGAAGCTCGACGTTCGGTCGGCCGCGGAGGGCCGTCAGGCAGCGCCGCACCGCCTCGTGCTCGGGTTTGGTCGAGGCGGCGGCGAAACCCGGATTGCCCTGCACCGTGAACGACAGCGCGACCGGCAGCGCCGCGGCCGCATCGACGATCTCCGCGAGACGGTGGCTGTTCTTCTCCGGCCGCGCGTCGCCCAGCGCCGCGATGCGCAGGGGCGCGATGCCGGATCGCGCCGCGGGGTCCGGCGGCGGCACGACCACCGGCCATGGCAGCACGTCGCATGGGCCGACCGCGAGGCGCTCGACCTGTGCGGCGATCGCGGCGGTGGTGGCGTGAAACTGCAGCACATGGCCGGCGGCGGTGCGCCGCGCTTCGGCGAGGAAGGCGGCGACCCGCGCGAGCCGCGCGCCCTGGCGCGGGCGGTCGGCGAGAAACCCGCGTTCGAACGGCGTGTGAAACCAGAGATGCCAGCCGATTCCCGGCGGCGGCGCCGCGGCGGCGATCGCCCGTGCCAAGCCCGCCACCTCGAGGTCCGACGCGGTCGACACGAGGACGACGTCGCCCGCGCCGAGCGCCGCGAGGGCGGGAGCGACGCCGCGGGCGAAGGCGGCGACCCGCTGTTCGCGCCGCCGGCTCCGATGCCATGCGGCCCAGGGTGCCTGCGGTCGCCACCGCGCGCGGCCGCGGTCGTCGAGCCGATCGAGTTCCCCCGCCGCCGTCACCTTCGCATGCGGGCCGAACGTGAGGGTGTCATGGAGGATGCAACCCGGGGGAAGGCCCGCCGGCCGAGTCACGCCGTGCCGTGCGACGAGGACGCCGCGGCGATCGGTGGCGGCCAGCAGCGGGACGACGAGGTGCTCCGCGTGACTCGACGGGCTCCCGGGGGCTGCCGGCTCCAGGCACGGTTCGACGATCACCAGTTTCGCGGCCGCCGTCATGCGCGCCGCCCCGCCGCCGTGACCGCGTCGTCGAGCAGCCGCTCGAGGGGGGCGGCGTCCCCGAGCGGCTCGAGGGCGATCTCCACCGCCACTACCGGCACCGCCAGCGGCGCCGGGGGGAACCGCACCAGATCCTTGAGCGTGGTCACGGCCACCTCGGCGCGGGCCGCACGCGCCGCGCCATCGAGGGACGCGATGTCGGTGACGGTGTAGTGGTGATGGTCGGGAAATGGGAGGAAGGTGATCGGCGGCGCACCGAGTCGTCCCAGCGACTCATGGAATGCGGACGGATTGCCGATGCCCGCGAAGGCGACCAGTCGCCGTCCGGCGAGCCACTCGAGCCCCAGCGTCGTCCCGCGGCGGTCGCGCAGACCCACGGGGCGGTGCCCCGTCTCCATCCACACGTCCGGCAGCCGTCCGGCGGCGGCGGCGATCGTGTGCTTGATGGCGGCCCGTCGTTCGGCGCTCACCGCCCCTGCACGCGTCAGCACCAGCGCGTCGGCGCGTCTCACCGCCGCGACCGGCTCGCGGAGCAGCCCGCGGGGAAAGAGGTGGCCGCAGCCGAAGGGGTCGGTGGCATCGATCACGACCACGTCGAGGTCGCGGGCGAGGCGCCGATGCTGGAAGCCATCGTCGAGTACCACGACCTGCGCGCCGGCCCGAGCCGCGGCGCGGGCGGCGGCCACACGGTCGCGGTCGGCGACGTGCGGCACGCCGGGCACCACGAGTGCCAATTCCGCCGCCTCGTCGCTCGGCTCCCCGGGCCGCGCCGCGTAGCCTCGGCTGACGATCGCCACCCGACAGCCCCGGTCGTGGAAGCGGCGGGCGATCCACGCCACCAGCGGCGTCTTGCCGGTGCCTCCGAGCGTGAGATTGCCCACCGAGATCACCGGCACCGGCGCGGGGGAGACGCGCAACACCGCGCGGTCATAGCCGGCGTTGCGCAGAGCGACCGCCGCGCCGTAGGGGAGCGAGATGCCGGCGAGCAGGCCACGGGCGACGGCGGCCGTCGGGCCTCTCCGTGAACCGTCGACCAGTCGCCGGAAGGCGTCGGCGTCGGGGAGCAGTCGCATGCGGGCGTCGGCGGGAACGGGGTGCGGCCGATGCGAATCGGGGGGAAGGCACAGGTATCGCACCGGTCGCCTCCGCGCGGCAATGGCATGCGGGAGGTTTTCCGCCGCCGCCGGCCCATGATGAGCGGTGACGGGGCGGCGACCGATATAATCGAAACGAGCGACGCCCGCGACGGCAGAGTTCGTGATTCCAACCGGAGCGGAAAGGGCTGCCATGGCGACAGTGACACCGCGGCCGGCTCCGTCTTCGGGGGCGTCCTCCACGGGCGTGGGGGCGGGATCGCTCACCGTCCGGGAATGGCTGCCGGGAGGGGACGAGGCCTCCAACTCCGACCGCTATCTCGCCGACCGGCTCGCCGCCGCGACCGCCGACTACAAGGGGGTGGCGCTGACGACGTTCCTCCTCGGGGCAGGCCTCGGGGCGTTGCTCTGGCTGGGTGTCGGGATCCTCGCCGAGCATTGGCTCGTGGCCGGCGGCCTGCCGCGCTGGCTGCGCTGGGGTTGGTTGGCGCTGGGGGTGGTGGCCCTGGCGGCCGCCGCCGTTCGCTGGCTCGTGCCCCTGGTCCGCTGCCGCGTGAATCTCGTCTATGCGGCGCGCGAAATCGAGCGCGAGCATCCCGAGTTGCACAACGATCTGGTCAACACGGTGCTCGTCAAGGCGAAGCCCGAGGGTAGCCCTGCGGTGGTGGTCACGTCGCTCAAGCGACGCACCGCACGACGCCTCGCCGACGTCGCCGGCAACACGACGATGGATCGCTCGACGGCGGTGCGGCTGGCGTACGCGCTGCTGTTGGCGGTGGCGGCCGCCTGTCTCTACGAGGTGCTCGCGCCCAAGAGCATGCTCGTCTCGGCGGCACGTCTGGTCGCGCCCTGGATCCCCTGGGCGGCGCCGTCGCGGGTGCGGGTCGACGGGCCGCGCCTCGCCTGGCGCGTCCCCGACGAGGCGGCGGGCGACGGCCGCGTCGGTGCCGTCGGCGACGAACGGCGGCGGCTGTCGATCGAGGGAGGCAGGGGAGTGATGGTCCGTGGCCGGCAGCTCGAGGTGAGCGCCGCGATCCGCGGCCTGCGGGCCGGCGAACAGCCGACGTGCGTGGTTACGCCGCTCGACGATGCCGGTCTGGTCGATCCGCGCGTCGCCCCTTGGCAGACGACCATGCATTCCGCTCCCGACGCCGACGCGGGCGGCCGGCTCTACACGGCGTTGCTCCCCGACGCCTCGCGCGGAGTCGATCGGTCGCTCCAGGTCTCGATCGCTGCCGGCGATGCCCACACCGAACCGGTTCGGGTGACCGTCGTCGACGCGCCGTCGTTGCTGGTCCGCGAGGTGCGCTACGACTTTCCCGCCTACACGCACCGGCAGCCGGAGGTGGTCGAATGGCGCGGCGACCTGCGGGCCCTCGAAGAGACGCACGTCACGCTGTCGGTGGAGTCCAACCAACCCCTCGAGGCCGCGTGGATCGATTTCGGCTGTGACGGCCAGCGCGACCTCAAGGTCGTGCTCGCCGGCCCCGGCGCCCGCCAGGGGACGGTGCGGTTCCACCTGCGGCTCAACGCCGATCGCACCGCGCCGCAGCACGCGGCCTATCGCCTCATGTTCCAGGTGGCCGGGGCCGACGATGCCGTGGTCACCGACAGTCTGGAACACCGGATCGAGGTGATCGCCGACGTCCTTCCCGAGATCACGCTCGAAGAGCCGGCCGACTCACCGCTGCGCGTGCCGCCCGGCAGCCCGGTGACCGTCCGCGTACGGGCGCTCGACCCCGATTTCGGGCTGGCGCGGGTCGGCCTCGAGACGCGCATCAAGGGTGGCGGCCAGGTGACGCCGATCGTGCTGCTCGACGAGCCACGGGAGGGGGTTTTCAAGGGCGCCTCGCGACTCGTCCCGGACAAACTCGGGGCCGGTCCGGGTACGGTGCTCGAATACCGTGGCTTCGCCATCGATACCAAGCCGCAGCAGACGAACGTCACCCACACCGAATGGCGCGAATTGCAGATCGACGCCGCCGCCAAACCGCGCCCGGAGCCGCGCGACGCCCCCGGTATCCCCGACGAACCGCGGCGGCGCGATGGAGCGCGCGACCCCGACCAACGCGACCGCGCGCGACGTGAGGCCGGCAGCGATCCGCAGCCGCCGGGCGCTGATCGACCGCCTGGCACCGAAGCCGAGCGGCAGGATCCGGCCGCCGACCCGGGCGCGGCGACCGCGGGAGAGCAGGGGGATCGTCGTCCCCGGCGGGATCGCGATCGGAAGCCGGACAGCGCGCCGCCGGATGAACCCGGGCAACGTGGCGCCGGCGAAGGACGTCAGGCGGGGGATGACGGCGCCGGCGCGGGGGGCGGCCGGGGTGAGTCCTCGGCCGACGGCCAGCAGTCGCGTGAGGGAGACGGCCGGCGTTCGGGACAGCCGCGCGCCGGCGACACGGGCAACGCGTCGGACCGGCAGGGAGGCGACCAGGGAAACGCGTCGGGTGGCGACGGACAACGGGCCACGAACGAGCCCGATGGCGGCGGACGCGGCGGCGACGACGCGGGCGGGCGGTCGTCCGACGGTCGCTCGACGGGCCGGGCACGGCCGGGCCAGACCGGTTCCGACGGGGGTGATCCCGGCGACGACGCTGCCGCCGGGAACGACGCCGATGGGGCGGGCGCCGCGAATCGACAGCGCGAGCGCGTCGCGGCCGACGGGACCAACGACGGCGAGGCGATGGAGCGTATGCTCCGCGACCGAGAGGCCCGGGAGAGCGATGGGCAGCGCGACGCCGACGCGAGCCGGCAACCCGGCGACGGGAATCGTGGCACGGGTGACTCGGCAGCGGGGTCCGAAGGTGCATCGCCGGAGCCGCGTGGCGACGAGCGATCGGCATCGGGTGAAACGTCCGGCGGATCGCGATCCGGTTCGCGAACGGATGCGGCTCGGCAACGGCCGGCCGGCGCGGGAGAGCCGCGCGGTGACGATTCCCGGGACGATCGCCCGGGCGATCGTGAGGGGGACCCTGCGGGCGGCGGCAGCCCTCGGGCCGATCGAAAGACGGATGATGGCCGGGACGCCGACCGCGGCGCCGCACCGCCGACGGATCGGCAGACCGGCGACCCGGTAAACGACGGCCAGCGCGCGCAGGGCGGTGGCCAGACCCGTGGCGACGGTGCGGACGGCACTGCCGCTGGCAGCCAAGCCCCACGCGCCGATCGACCGCCGGCCGACGCGACACCGCCGGGCGATCACGACCCTGCCAAGGACGATCGCGCCGGGCACAACAACGCAGGTCAGGCCCGCCCGGGAGAGGATCGCGCAGGTCAGGATCGCGATCGCGCCGGTCAGCCGGGTACGGCGGGCCAGCCTCCTGGGAAAACGGGGCAACGAGACGCTCCCACCGATGCCGACTCTCCCGACGGCGCGTCGACTGGCACCCGCACCGACGGTCGCGATCGTGGGACGACGGGTGACATGCCCGACGGCAAAACACCTGGCGGCAAAACACCCGACGGCAAAACACCCGAGGGTGAAACACCGGGGGACGGGCAGCCTGGCGGAAGCGGTGCCGATCGACCGCGATCCGGCGGGGAGGGGAATCCGCGTTCGCGCCAGCAGCCTCCTGATGGCGGCGGCGACTCCGGGGGCCAGCCCTCGCAACAGCAGGGAGACGGAGCCCAGGGCCAGAACAACGGCCCGGCCGGCGCGAGGTCCGACAGGCAAAGCGGTGGCGAGTCGGGCGCTCGTTCCGGTGCCCAGCCGAACGGTGAACAGCCGAACGGTGAACAGCAGGGCCGGCGCGGATCGCAGGCACGACGACCGGCCGATGCAGACGGCGGACCGGCGTCGGATCGTCCAGAGGCCGGAGAGGGTGGCGCCGAACAGCCGGGCGCGGGCAGCGGCGGTGCGTCGCGCGGCGCAGAGGGCGCGGCTGGATCCGACGAGGGCGAAGGGGCTTCACCGCCCGGGTTGCCGGATGGGGCATCGCCGCCGGACGCCCGGCCCACGGGTGCGACCGGCAAAGGTGGATGGACCCGCAGCGACGGTGCCGCCGACCCACAGCGCGGCGCCGCCGACGGGCCGGCGCCCGCGGCGGAGACCGAATGGGGCGACCAGGACGTCGCCCACGCGCGGAATGCCGCCGATCTGGCGATCGAGCACCTGCGCCGCTCCATGCAGCGCGGCGACGATGGCGTCCTCGACGCGTTGGGTTGGAATCGCGACGAAGCCCGCGCGTTTCTCGAGCGTTGGGAGAATCTCCGCCGGCAGGCCGAGAGCGGCGACCCGGCGAAGCGACGGGAGTTCGAGCGCACCCTCCGCAGCCTCGGCCTGCGCGGCGGGAACGTCCGCAGCGACCGCGACGTGCCCGCCGACGTCAAAGGAGGGCAGGCAGAGGGCCGCCGCAGCCGTCCCCCCAGCGAGTACCGCGAGCGCTTCAAGGCCTACACGAAGGGAACTAGCGGCGAATGAACGGAGGGGTCGAAGGTCCGCGTTATCTGGTGGCCTTCGGTCCGAAGCGCGTTCCCCACTGCTTTACCGACGTGCTGATTCTCGGGGGCGGCCTGGCCGGACTGCGGGCCGCCCTGGCGGTGGACCCCGGACTGCAGGTGACGATCGTCACCAAGGCCGATCTCCGGCTGTCCAGCAGCCAGTGGGCGCAGGGGGGCATCGCCGGCGTCGTCGATCCGGAGGATCGCTTCGACAACCACGTCGCCGACACGCTCGCGGCGGGCGGTGGGCTGTGCCACCCGGACATCGTCACCGAGGTGGTGCACGAGGCGCCGGCCCGGATCGCCGAACTGATCGCGTGGGGGACCAACTTCGACGCCCGCAACGGCAGTCTCGAACTGGGCCGTGAAGGGGGGCACAGCCACCACCGGATCGTCCACGCCCTCGGCGACGCCACCGGCCGGGAGGTGATGCGGGCCGTCATTGAGAAGGCCCGCACCCAGGCGCATCTCGAGTTCTGGCCGGAGACGTTCACCATCGACCTGGTGACCGACGAATCGGGAGGGTGTCGGGGAGCGCTGGTGTGGAACAAGGCCCACGGCAAGACGCTCGTCTGGGCTCGACGGACGATCCTCGCAACCGGCGGAGCGGGGCAGATCTACCGGGAATCGACCAACCCGGACGGCACGTGTGGTGACGGCATGGCGCTGGCGTGGCGCGCCGGCGCGCGGCTGCGCGACATGGAGTTCATGCAGTTCCACCCCACGGTGCTCTACATCGCCGGGGGAGCACGCAGCCTGATCACCGAGGCGGTTCGCGGTGCGGGAGGGCGGCTCGTCGACAAGGACGGGCGGCGCTTCATGCCCGACTACGACGCCCGCGCCGAACTCGCACCCCGCGACGTGGTGTCGCGGGCGATCACCGAGGTCATGCAGCGCACCCACCACGCCAACGTCTATCTCGACCTCTCGCACCTCGACGCCACGGAAGTCCACGCCCGTTTTCCCGGCATGGCACGGATCTGCGGGGAGTTCGGACTCGACCTGGCACGCGACCGCATCCCGGTCCGCCCCGGTGCCCACTACATGATCGGTGGCGTGGCGGTGGATCGTGACGGACGCACGAGCCTGCCGGGTTTGTTCGCGGCGGGCGAGGTGACATCGAGCGGCCTTCACGGCGCCAACCGGCTGGCGAGCAACAGCCTCCTCGAGGGGCTCGTCTTCGGTGCGCGGTGCGGTGCCCGGGCGAGCGCCGAGGCGCTCGCCACCGACGAAGAGTTCCGCGTGCCACGCCTCTCCGCCCCGCGCGGGTCGGCGACGGGGGAACCGCTCGACCTGGAGGACATCCGCAATTCGCTGCGCAGCCTGATGTGGCGGAGCGTCGGTGTGGAACGCACCGGCGCGGCGCTCGCCGAGGCGGAGGAGACCGTCGAGGGGTGGTGCCGCTACGTGCTTTCCCGGCAATTCCCCGACCCGCGCGGGTGGCAACTGCAGAACATGCTGGCGGTCACACGGTTGATGATCCGCGCCGCGGCGGTGCGGGAGGAGACCCGCGGGGTGCACTTCCGCCGCGACCACCCCGCCGCCGTCGACGCCTGGAGGCTCCACCTCGCCTGGCAGCGCGGCGGTGGTGACGCCATCCGCGATCCCCTCCCGGGGATCGCGGCGGTTCCCTGAACGGCGGTTTGCCAACGCGGTGAACCGCGCCGGCAAACGCCGTGCCGATCCGTCGCCCGGGAACGGCCGCATCCGGCGGCGATCCCGCGCCGGTCAAGGGGCGGCGACCGCTGGGCCACTCGCGTCGGCGGTGCCGCGGGGATTGCCTGTTCCGGCGACGCGGCCTAACAATGGTCGGCGAAGCGTCCGCGGTGGCGGGGGGCGATGGCGGTCCCCGGAGCCCGCGGTGCCGCCAGACAGCGTCCCGCCTTCATCCCACCCGCCCCTTCCCCCGGCTCCCGTTCCAGCCATGGCCGCAGACAACCGCTCCTCCGGGGCCCCGATGATCGAGGCCGACGGGCTCACCAAGTACTACGGTCCGTTCATCGCGATCGAGAACATCTCGTTTCGCATCCCGCGCGGGGAGGTGGTGGCCTTCCTCGGCCCCAACGGTGCGGGCAAGAGCACCACCATGAAGATGCTCACCGGCTACCTCGCCCCGTCGGCCGGCACGGCGCGGATCGCGGGCCACGACATGTCGACCGACCGTCTCGCCGGCGCCGCCCGGCTCGGGTATCTGCCGGAGAACGGCCCGCTGTATCCCGACATGACGCCGCGGAGCCTGCTGGAGTTCTTCGCCGACGCGCGCGGCCTCCGCGGCCGATATCGTGAGGAGCGGATCGAAGCCGTCGTCCGCCAGTGCGAACTCGGCAGCGTCATCGGCAAGGCGATCGGCAAGCTCTCGAAGGGCTACCGGCAGCGGGTCGGGATGGCGCAGGTGCTCCTCCACGAACCGGACGTGCTGATCCTCGACGAGCCGACCAGCGGACTCGACCCCAATCAGATCCGCGAGGTGCGCGACACGATCCGCCGACTCGGCGAAGCAAAGACGATCCTCCTCTCCACCCACATTCTCCAGGAGGTGGAGGCGCTCGCCGACCGCGTGATTCTCGTGGCGGAGGGGCGGCTGCGATTCGACGGCACCCCCGCGGAACTGCGGCGCGACGGCCGCGGTCTCGACGACCGGTTCCACGAATTGACAAAAGCGGCGTCGGTCTGACGAGGTGGTGTGCGGACCCCGCCGGGGTGATCCGCACGGTGCCCGGCAGCGGCCCGGTTTTCCCGGTCCGCGGGTCGTTGCCGACAGCATGGATTCATTCCCGACAGGATTTCGAGGGACGAGGCAGTCATGAAGTGGCACGTGCTCGACGCGGTGTTCAAGCGGAACTTCGTCGCCTATTTCTCCAATCCCACCGGATACGTCTTCATCTGCGTGTTCGTGCTGCTCGGTTCGCTGGCGGCGTTCTGGCCCCCCGAGTTCTTCAATTCGAATCTCGCCAACCTCGACCAGCTCAACCGTTACCTGCCGTACATCCTCCTCGTGTTCATTCCGGCGATCACGATGAGCGTCTGGGCAGACGAGCGTCGGCAGGGGACCGACGAGCTGCTGCTGACGATTCCGGCGAGCGATTGGGAAGTGGTCTTCGGGAAATACCTGGCGACCGTGGGGATCTTCACCGTCGCGCTGATGTTCTCCTGCATCTGCAACCTGATCATCCTTCTCCGCTGGGGTACGCCTGACGGCGGGCTGTTTTTCACCAACTACCTGGGCTACTGGTTCATGGGTCTGGCGATGCTCGCCGTGGGGATGGTGGCGAGCTTCCTGACCAGCAATCTCACCGTCGCTTTCATCCTCGGCCTGCTGCTCAACGCGCCGCTGGTGGTGGCCGATCAGGCGGGCACCGTGATGGGACCGGCGTGGGCGGAGCGGGTGCGTTCGTGGAGCCTCGCCGAGCAATTCTCCGACTTCGGTCGCGGCGTCGTCAGCCTGTCGAGCGTCGGCTACTTCATCGGCATCGTCGCGGTGTGCCTCTATCTCGCGATGGTGCTCATCGGCCGGCGGCACTGGACCGGACGCCGTGACGGGCCGCGGATGGGGGTGCACTACGTGCTGCGGACGGTCGGGCTGGGACTCGCCGCCGCCGGCGCCGTGCTCGCCTGCCGGGCGATGGACGTACGCGGCGATCTCTCCGAGGAACGGATCAGTTCGCTCGCCCCCGATACCCGCCGGCTGCTGTCCGGGATCGAGCCCGCGCGGCCGATCGAGATCAAGGCGTTCGTGAGCCCCACCGTGCCGGAGGACTACACCCAGGTCCGCCTCAATCTGCTCAACATGCTCCGCCAGTTCCAACGCCTCGGTCGCGGCAAGGTGCAGGTCGAGGTGGTGGCGACCGAACCCAAGACCGACGCGGCCGCCCTGGCGCGGCAGCAGTTCGGGATCGAGCCGGTGTCGGTGCTGTCGCGCGTCCGCGGTGCCTACCGCGACGAGGAGGTGTTTCTCGGCTGTGCCGTGACCAGCGGCCTCGAGAAGGTGGTGGTGCCGTTCTTCGACAAGGGCACTCCAGTGGAGTACGAACTCATCCGCTCGATCGCCACCGCCGCCCAGGAAGCGCGCAAACGAGTCGGCGTGCTCACGACCGACGCCGATCTGTTCGGCGGCTTCGACATGATGACCGGTCAGCAGCGGCCACGGCAGCCGTTGGTGGACGAGCTCGAGAAGCAATACGACGTCGTCCAGGTCGACCCGTCGTCGCCGATCACCGAGACCTACGACGTGCTCCTCGCGGTGCAGCCGTCGGCGCTCGGACCGGAGCAGTTGGCGAACTTCGTCGCCGCCGTGCAGCGCGGTCAGCCGGTGGCGATCTTCGAGGATCCGCTCCCGGTGTTGATGACCGGTGTGCCGGGCACGGCGCAGCCGCGGCGCGGCCCTGGCGGGCCGATGGCGATGTTCCAGCCCCAGGGGCAACCCAAGGGGGAGATCGAACTGCTCTGGCAGACGCTCGGTGTGCGGCTCGCGGCCGGAGCGGGGCGGCCGATGATGGGGCAGATGGGATCGGCGCCGTTCGTCGTCTACCAGGACTACAACCCTCACCAGAAGCTCGAGTTGCCCAACGAATTCGTGTTCGTCGACGCGAGCATGGATGAGAAGGGGACGGGTTTCAATCAGGAGGACCCGGTGTCCGCCGGGCTGCAGGAGGTGCTGTTTCCGTTCCCGGGGGGCCTCGCGAAGGAGGAGTCGGCGGCGGTCGATTGGCAGCCGCTGGTGCGGACCACGCCACGATCGGGCACGATCGAAGTCGATCGCATCATGGCCAATCGCGACATGCGGATGCTGCGCACGTTCGAGACACCGGGGGAGCAGTCGATGGTGCTGGCGGTGGCGATCGAGCGGAAGCCTCCGCCGGGGCCCGACGGCCAGCCGCCCGCCGAGGGGGCGAAGCCGATCCGCGCTGTCGTGGTGTCGGACATCGATCTGCTCGACGGGCGGATCTTCGGGTTGCGCAATCGGCCCGACGAGGTGTTCGGCCTCGACTTCGACAACGTCACCTTCGTGCTCAACGTGCTCGACTCCCTGGCCGCCGACGACCGGTTCCTCCAAATCCGCAAACGGAAGCCGAAGCACCGCACCCTCGAGCGCATCGAGGACGCGGTCGCCGACGCCCGCGACCAGGCCGAAGGGGAGCGGCAGAAGTTCATCGACCAGTTCGACAAGGCGGAGAAGGAGGCCAACGACTCGCTTCAGAAGGAAGTGGGGGAGTTCGAGCGCCGCATCAAGGATCTCGAGGCGAGCGGCCAAGCCGACCCGCAAGCGGCGATGCAGGCGATGCAGCAGCTCGCCAGCCGACAGCGGCTGGCGCAGCGCCGGCTCGACACGAAGATCGAGCAGCTCAAACGGG
>JBJSXB010000187.1:0-5429 GCA_046086245.1 Planctomycetaceae bacterium
CGCGGACGACGCCGTACGACTCCTGCCGCGACGCCTCGAGAAAGGCGCAGGTGTTGACGACCACGAGATCGGCCCCGGCAGGCTCGGCGACCAACCGCCAACCGTCGTCGCGCAGCAGCCCGAGCATCCGCTCGCTGTCGACGAGATTCTTCGGGCAGCCGAGGCTCACCAGGGCGTAGGTGCCGCGGACCGGACCGGCGGCGCCGGCGGGGCCGGCGGACGGGTGGGCGGCCGGCGGGGCGGGATCGACGATCGGCAGCATGTCCATCCCGCGACGATACCAGCGCCCCCGAAGGGCCCGCCAGCGGCCCGCCACCCGCAGCCGGGCGGGCGGGCACGCCGCCCGCGCTTCGGGCCCCCCGGGTGCGGTCGCCGGCGACGGCGCCGGCGGGCGGTGGATCGCTGTTGGGGATCCGGGGCCGGTTTGCACAATGAGGGGCTCCCGGGGAGACCGTGCCGATGGACGACCAGCATCCGCTCGAGGACCTCGACCACTGGGAGGACGACCTGCGCCGCCGCTACCCCGCACCAACGCCGCCCGGGACGCCCCCCGCGGCCGCCGGCCGCGGAGCAGTCGCGTTTCGCGACTACGCCGCCGGCGTCCGGCCGACCGTGCGCCACTTCTACGAACTCAACCACCGACACCAGTGCGTCGATTTTGTCCGCGCGAAGCGCGCGGAGTTTCTCGGCCTGCGGCGGATGCGGATGGGGATCTGGGAGGCGCTTGAATACCTCAATCAGCTCGTCGATGACAGCGATCCCGATCTCGATCTGCCGCAGATCGAACACCTCCTCCAGACCGCCGAGGCGATCCGCGCCGCGGGCCGCCCCGACTGGTACGTGCTGGCGGGCCTCGTGCACGATCTGGGCAAGATCCTCTGCATCTGGGGCGAGCCGCAGTGGGCGGTCGTCGGCGACACCTTTCCCGTCGGTTGCCGGTTCGCCGAAGCGATCGTGTTCCACGAGTTCTTCGCGGCCAACCCCGACGCCACCCGACCGGAATACGGGACCGAGCTGGGAATCTACGAGGAGGGCTGCGGGCTGGAGAACGTCCTGCTCTCCTGGGGGCACGACGAGTATCTCTACCACGTGGTCCGGCCGTATCTGCCGGCACCGGCGCTGGCGATGATCCGCTGGCACTCCTGCTACCCGGTCCATCGCGAAGGAGCCTACCGACGGCTCCTCGCCCCCGCCGACCACGAGCTGCTCGACTGGGTGCGCGACTTCAACCAGTTCGATCTCTACACCAAGCGTGCCGAGCGGATGGACGTCGCCGCGCTGCGGCCGTACTACGAGGACCTCATCGGTCGCTACTTCCCCGCCGAGATCGCCTGGTGACCAGACCGCCTCGGGAACGCGGACAACGCGGCGCGGTGTGCGCCGCCGCCGCGGGGGCCGACCGCCCGGCGGCATCCGTCAGGCTCGCGCCGCGATCAGGCGGTCGAGTTCCTCCTTGAGCCGCGGCAGGATGGCGTCGTAGGGAAAGGCACCCAATTCGACGCTGCGGCGCTTGAGATTCACGTGCGTCGGCCCGCACCACAGGCCGAGATCGGCGTCGTCGGTCTCCCCGGGGCCGTTCACGCGGCAGCCCATCACGGCGATCGTGATCGCATGGTCGGCCGCGTAGGCGGTCATCGCCTTGACCTGCTTGGCGAGATCGATGAACGCCTCGTTCTCGACCCGTGAGCAGCTCGGGCAGGAGATGATGTTGAGCGTCGACAGACCGTAATCGACGACACTCCGCACCCGGCCGGCGGCGATGTCGGCGAGGATCGCGTCGGCGGCGGCGATCTCCTGGGGCTTGTCGGCATTGGGCACCGTCAGCGAGACACGCACCGTGTCGCCGATGCCGCGGGAGATCAGTTGCTCGAAGGCGATCCGCGTCTTGATGATGCCGTCGGGCGGCATCCCGGCCTCGGTCACGCCGAGGTGCAGCGGCACGTCGGGACGCTCGGCGGCGAAGCGCCGGTTGACCTCGATCACCTTCGCGGGGTCGGAGTCCTTGAGCGACACGCAGTAACGGGTGAACCCGATCCGGTCGAGCAGGGCGCAGTGCTCGAGGGCGCTGGCCAGCATCGGGCCGAGCGAATCGTGTTCGTCGAACAGTTCCTTCTTGGCCGGGTCGACGCTTCCACAATTGACCCCGACACGCAGGGCACAATCGTGTTCCGCCGCCACTCCGGCGATGAAGCGCACCTTCTCCTCCCACGGCTTGGTCGTCTCGTGGTGGTAGAGGTGGCCGGGGTTGTAACGCAGTTTGTCGACGTGGGGGGCGACCTCCGACGCGAGCCGGTAGTTTTCCTGGAGGTCGATCGCCAGATTCGCGGCGGTGCCCGCGCGGATCGCCGGCAGTGCCGCGGCGTCCTTCTTGCTGTCGACCGCGATGCGCACCACCCCCGCCCCGGCGGCCTGCAGCGCGTTGACCTGCTCGAGGGTCGCGGCGACGTCGGCGGTGTGGGTGGCGGTCATGCTCTGGGGAGCGATCGGGTACCCGTCGCCGATCGTGATCCTGCCGATCCGCACGGCCCGCGTCGGATTCCGCTTGATCTTCTCCACCCTCGTTCCTCCCGTCAGACTCTCGGCCAACCCGGGGCACACGACTCCCCGAAACGATAGCAGACCCACGCCCGCCGGCGAACGACCGATGCGCTACGCCCCCTGCCTCCATGTCGTCCTCCACGAGCCGGAGATCCCTCCCAACACCGGCAACATCGGCCGCACGTGCGTCGCTGTCGGCGCGAAGCTGTGGCTGGTGCGGCCGCTGGGATTCAAGCTCGACGACTACTACCTCCGCCGTGCGGGCCTCGACTACTGGGACGATCTCGAGTGGGAGGCGGTCGATTCCTGGAACGCCCTGCTGGCCGCGCTCGCCGCGGAGGGCGCGGGCACGCGCTGGCTGTTCTCCGCGAAGGCGAGCACTCCCTACACGACGGCCGCCTTCGTGCGCGGAGACGTGCTCGTGTTCGGGAGTGAGTCGTCCGGACTACCGCGGGCGCTGCAGGCGGCGCACGGGGCGACGCTGCTCACGATCCCCTCGCGCCCGCAGGTGCGGAGCCTCAACCTGTCGAGCGCCGCCGCGGTGGTGATCTACGAGGCGGTCCGCCAGTGGGGCGGCGGCGTCGGTGGCTGACATCGGGGTATCGCCCACGCGCCGGGGGGACACGCGCCGTCGCGACGCCGACGGGGCTTCCGCCCGACGCGCGGCTCACGGCTCGGCAGCGCTGCCGCGGGCATGGAGCGGCAGGTGGCGGTAGTAGACCTCGAGCATGCAGGTGCAGAGGCTCGTCACGAACAGCCGGCCGCCGACGTGGCCCCAGCGGTCGAGCGCCGGATCCCAGCTGCCCGCCTCGCGTCCCTTCGACACCTGCTCGACCGGCAAGACCTCGCGCAGATCGGCATTCCACCGTTCCCAGACGGTGCCGCCGGCATGGTGGGCGACCTGGGTGACGTAGTACCAGGCGTATACGTCCTTGTCGGCGCCGAAGTCGAGCGGTCTTTCGGCGAACAGGCGCTCGATGCCCGCCACCACGCGCGGATCGTCCGCAGCCCACGTCAGGTAGAGCCGGCACAGTAACCCCTCGGCGGTCACTGCCGCGGTCACCGGGCTCGCGGGCCGGTGCTCGACCTCGCGCCGATAGCCGTACCGCGAGCCGTCGTCCACCGCCACGCGATCGACGAATCCCTCCAATCGCGCGAAAGTCTCGGCGGGTACGTCGATTCCGGCCGAGCGGGCACTGACCAAGGCCATCAGATACCACCCCGTCACCGACATGTCGCCGTCACGCCCCGGCTCGTAGCGCCACCCGCCGTCGGGCCCCTGGGCGGCCACCGCGTAGGCGACCGCCCGGCGGGCGCGCTGGGCATGGGTCTGGTCGCCGGTCATCGCCGCCAGTTCGCACAGGGCGATCGTCACCTGGGCGTGCGAGTAGAGCGCGTGCTGTGCCGGCAACGATCCCGGTTCGAAGTGCCCCTCGGGCCGCTGCGCGGTGAGCAACTCCCGCCAGGCGCGTTCGACCGCGCGGCGGTGGTCTCCCGCGCGGTCGGTGTTGCCGGCGCCCTGCAGGGCGAGCAGCGCCATCGCCGTCGCCGCCAGACGGTTCTCCTGCGCACCGGCGTCGGTGTACGGGCCGGTGAGGCTCCACAGCCCGTCGCGCTGCTGTTGCCGCACGATCCAACCGAGCGCGCGGGCGACCGCCGCCTCGGTTCCGCCCGTGCCCCCGCCGCGCGCCACCAACCGCTCGCGGCGTCCGGGATCGCGGCCGGAGAGAAGCTGTCCGAGGAACGGTGCGTCGGCGCGGGCGACCATCGCCACGGTCCCGAGGGCCTCGGGGGGGCGCTGCGGCAGCGTCGAGCGCGGAAGCGGCACCACGGGCGCCGCGGCGACCGGCTCCACCTCGGGTTCGGTGCGCGGAATCTCCACCGGCGCGATGGCTTCCCCGGGGCGCTCGGCGGGCTCGGGGGACGCCGGCCCGAAGGCGAGTTCGAGCGCCGGGCCACGCCGCGACGGCTCATCACCGACGAACAGAAGGGAGAGCACCAACAACACCAGCGTGTTGACCGAGAGGCTGATCGTCCAGGCCGGGCTGTCCCGCAGCAACCGCTCGGCGCTGCCGCGCAGATGGCGCACGACGTCGGCCCAACCGACGACACCGTCGGCCGGGGATGGCGCCGCGCGACGCACCACGACCAGCGGCGGGCGCCGGGAGGTGGTCGTCGTCTCGGTGTCGATCACCGCATGGCCCGGCGATGGCAGTTGCGGTGCGGACGACACGACGTGGGCTCGGGGTGTGGCGATCTTCGGCGACGGCCCCGGCGAACGCACACCTCCCGCCGGCGGGGCGGCGAGAGACGCGCGGCGGGCGGATGCCATGTCGTTTTCCCCCCGGGCGGTCGGTGGCAGCAACCCGAAAAACCGTCTCCAGTCGGCCCTGGCTCTTCTTTTCAGTCTGCCGGTCCGATATACTGCAGTCGTCGTTTGCAACTGGAAGCACTCGCCTTTCCCGCTGCATCCGTCACAAACCTTTCCGCCGGCAGTGTCGACATGGCAGTTTCAACACGCCGCAGGCGTGCTGGCGACGGAGAGGTGAGCAGGTCGCGGGGTGGAGCAGCCCGGTAGCTCGCGAGGCTCATAACCTCGAGGTCGTAGGTTCGAATCCTACCCCCGCCACTGACCCGGTTTTCAAAACCGGCGTGATTCTCGCAGAACCCGCTGTAACCCGAGTGGTGGCAGCGGGTTCTGTTTTTTGGTGCGGTTCCCGTGCCAGACCCCGCGGGCCAGACCCCGCGGGCCAGATCCCGCGGGATCGTGCTGCGCTGCAATCTGCGCTGTCGGTGCGCTGCAATCTGCGCTGCACGAGGGGGCCGATCCGAGCCCACCCCGGCCCCCAGCCACCGCGTCCTCGAAGTGGTGCTCCCGGGCTTGGAGGTCG
>JBJSXB010000188.1:0-5715 GCA_046086245.1 Planctomycetaceae bacterium
CTGGGGCTACGGCCGCGTCGAGAGCGACTGGCGGAAGCTCGTCACCGCCGACGACATCGACGCCGTCGACATCTGCACGCCCAACAACCTCCACGCCGAGATCGCCATCGAGGCGGCGCGGCACGGCAAGGCGATCCTCTGCGAGAAGCCCCTGTCGATGAACACCGCCGAGGGGGAGCGGATGGTGGAGGCGGTCGAGAAGGCCGGCGTCCCCAACACCGTCTGGTACAACTACCGCCGCATCCCCGCGGTCACGTTCGCCAAGCAGCTCGTCGACGCCGGGCGCCTGGGGCGGATCTTCCACTACCGCGCCAACTTCCTCCAGGACTGGACGATCTCGGCCGACCTCCCCCAGGGGGGCGCGGCCTTGTGGCGGCTCGATGCCGCCGCCGCCGGCAGCGGCGTGACCGGCGATCTCCTGGCGCACTGCATCGACACGGCGATCTGGATCAACGGCCAGGTCAGCGACGTCACGGCGATGACCGAGACGTTCGTGAAGGAGCGGAAGCACCAGCTCACCGGCAAGGTCGAGCCGGTGACGATCGACGACGCCTGCTCGTTCCTCTGCCATTTCGCCAACGGTTCGCTCGGCCTGTTCGAGAGCACCCGCTACGCCCGTGGCCACAAGGCGCTCTACACCTTCGAGATCAACGGCGAGAAGATGAGCCTCAAGTGGGATCTCCACGATCTCCACCGGCTCCAGGTCTTCGACTACGCCGACGCCGGCCCGGAGCGCGGCTGGAAGAGCGTGCACGTCACCGACGGCGACCATCCCTACATGGGCAAGTGGTGGGTGCCTGGGCTGGCGATCGGCTACGAGCACTCGTTCGTCCACCAGGTGGCCGACTTCCTCGAGGCCTACGCGAAGAAGCAGCCGGCCCACCCCACCTTCCGCGACGCACTCGACACCCAGAAGGTCTGCGACGCGGTCCTCGCCAGCGCCAAGAGCCATCGCTGGGAGAAGGTCTGAATCACCACGCCTGGCCGCAAGCGGCAACCGGCGGGGGCCAGCGCGAGGAGATCCGCCCGAGGCGACCGTTCCCAATCGGAACGGGCGCGAGCGAACAGGCCCGAGGATGGGCAGGCTCCGCCCGGCAGGTCCGTCAGCTTCCCTCACCGCAGTGCGGCTCGAGGGCCTTGATCTTCGCCACCCGGCGGGCGTGGCGGCCGCCCTCGAACGGGGTCTCGAGCCAGGTGCGGATGATCTTGTCCTGCATGTCCGGCCCGATCATCTCCGCCGACAGACAAAGGACGTTGAGGTCGTTGTGCCGCCGGCTCAATTCGGCGGTGACTTCGTCATGGCACGTCACCGCACGCACTCCCGGGAGTTTGTTGGCGGCGATCGCCATGCCGACACCTGTGCAGCAGATGAGGATCCCGCGGTCGGCGCTGCCCGTGCTCACGCGGCCGGCGACGTCGGCGGCGATGTCGGGATAATCGACCGGCTCCGTGGTGTTGCTGCCGCAATCCACCACGGCGTTTCCGAGGCGCTCGAGGAGGCCGATCACCCGCAACCGGGCGGTCACGCCCCGGTGGTCACTTCCCACGGCGATCCGCATGACTCGGCCCCGCGACGTCGTTCCCGTATTCAAACCGCACCCGGATCCAACCCGGGCAACTCCGCCGCCAGTGTAGCCATCCGGGCAAGCAGGTGCCCGCGAATCTGCTCCGCACAGGCCCGGTATGTCGATACCGGTCCGCCGATCGGATCGCTGACGTCGCGGCGGTCGGGCGAAAGCAGCGCCACGCGGCCACCCGCCTCGGGAAACTGCGCAAGCAATGCCGCCCGATGGGCGGCGGTCATCGTCCAGATGACGTCGGCCTGACGGACGAGCGTTTCGGTGACCGGCTGGCTCTCGTGGGCGGACAGGTCGGCCCCGATCTCGGCCATCGCCTCGAGTGCGCCGGCGCTCGCCTTCCCGCCCGACCAGGCGGCGAGCCCGGCACTCGACACCACCACCCCGTGGCCGTCCAACGCATCGGGCGCGCAGCCGAGCCGCTCGGCGACGAGCTGCCGAAAGATCGCCTCGGCCATCGGGCTGCGGCACGTGTTGCCGGTGCAGACGAACAGCACCATCAGGCTCGCCAACCGCCGGAGCGTGTCGGCGGAGACGATACCGGGGTGCACGACGTGCAACCCCGCAGCGTCGACCGCGATCGTGGTGGCGGGCTGCGCGTAGCGCACCGGACCGTCGTCGATGACCAGCGTCACCAGATCACCGGCGCGGGCGACGAGATCGGCGGCGCTGACGATCGCAGCGCCTTCGTGCGTCGGTTCGGCAATGGTCAAAGGACCGGCGTGCATGCGCAGACTGTCGGCGATCACCGTGTGGCCGGGCACGCGGATCCGCATCCGCCCACCCCCCGCGATAGAGGCGCGCGTGGCGTCGGGCACGCGTCGCGCGAGTCCGTCGGGGTCGTCGTCGGGGAGGAGCGCCGCGACCGGCCCCGGCCAGCAGCGGCGCGCGAGGCGGCGGAGGGCCGGCGGCATCCGCGGCGACCAGTCGAGCGCCTCGTCGACGCTCTTCAGCACCAGCGACAGCGCCGGTTCGCCGGCCCGCGGGCTCGCCAGACGGGCCAGCGCCGCCACGGCGTCCACGTCGCGCAGGCCGGCGGCGATCACGTAGTCGGTTTCGGTCGGAAAACCGACGCAGCGCCCCTCGGCGAGCATCTGCACGGCCCGGTGCACGACATCGCGGGGGTCGTCCGCGCGGCGCAGGTCGATGACCGTTGGCGGCATGGGCAAGGCCGGGGAACCGGGCCCCCCGGGAGAAGGCGGACGAGGAACAGTACCGGTGTGTGGGGAGGCCAGTCAAGCAAACGCGCCTCCCGCGCCGCCGGTCGGGTGCCAGTTCGCCTTGTGGCCGGGCGGTGCGCTCCGCTATCTGTCCGCGGCTTTCCCCCCGCGGTCGCTCCGCCCCCGCCGCCGTCGCACCATGACGCTGCCCTCCAGTCGCCGACCTTCCGCCGAACCGACCCGCTGCCGGGTCGTCGGCCGTGTCATGATCTTCGCGCTGGCAACGCTCACCGCCGGCGTCCTCCGCGCGCCGTCGGCACCCGGGCAACCTCCCGCGGCCAGCCTCGTTCCCCCCGGGCCGTTCCCGCAGCCCGCGACACCCCCCGCGCCGCTCCCGACGACGGCGCCGGGCGACCCCGCCGCGCGACCGATCGTCGCGCCGACCCCCGGGGCCGTTGCGCTCTCGCCCCCGCCGATGTCGTCCGCTGCCGGCGTCGTGCCGGTCGCCGCCCCGGCGAGTGCGGGAGCGGTCGCCTCGGGCGAACGGATCGTCGAAGTCCGCATCGAGGGCAACCACGCCACGGAGGTGTCGAAGCTCCCCAAGCTGTCGACCCGCGCCGGGCAGGATTTCGATCCCCAGGCGATCGCCGAGGACGTCCGTGCCCTGCACCGCTCGCGGAAGTTCGTCGACGTCCACCCGAAGATCGTCCGGGTGGCCGAGGGGGTGGTCGTCGTGTTCCAGGTGGTCGAACGCCCGATGCTCCGCTACGTGCGCTACGTCGGCAATGAGAAGGTGATGACTCGCACGCTCCGCAAGAAGGCGGAGATCGACGTCGGCGATGCGATGGATCCCTACGTCGTCGAAGAGGCGCGACGGCGGATCGAGGCGTTCTACCACGAGAAGGGCTACGAAGCGGCGCGCGTCTCGACGATCGAGGGCAACAAGCCCGGCGACAAGGGTGCGGTGTTTCTCATCGACGAGGGACGAAGCCGCAAGACGTTGTGGACGGGTTTCGTCGGCAACACGATCGCCAGCGATGCCCGCCTGCTGACGCAGATCAAGAGCAAGCCCGGAGTGTTCTGGTTGATCGGTGGCGAAGTCGATCGGCAGAAGATCGACGAGGACGTCGATCTGCTCACCGCCTACTACCGCAGCCTCGGCTTCTTCCAGGCGAAGGTCGGTCGCGAACTGGAGGTGGTCCACGGCGCCGGACGCGACTGGACGATGCTCACCTTCGTGATCAACGAGGGTCCGCGCTACTCGGTGCGCAACGTGTCGTTCCTGGGCAACAGCCGCTTCAAGAGCGAGTTTCTCGGACGCGATCTCAAACTGAAGAGCGGCGAACCGTTCAACCAGGGAAAGATGGACGCGGATCTCGGCCTTATCCGCGACATCTACGGGGGCCGCGGCTTCGTCTTCGCCGATATCCGCGCCGATCCCCGGTTCCTCGAGGAACCGGGGCAGCTCGACCTCGTCTACAGCATCAACGAGGGGCAGCGGTACCGCGTCGGCAAGATCAACGTGCGCATCCGCGGCGAGCATCCCCACACGCGCCACGCGACGATCCTCAACCGGCTCTCGCTCCAGCCGGGCGACATCCTCGATCTGCGCAAGCTCCGCGAGGACGAACGGCGGTTGCGGGCGAGCAGCCTGTTTCTCACCGACGCCTCGAAGGGGGAGGGACCCCGGATCGCGTTCAGCAAGCCCGATCCGGCCGACGCCGAGCGCGAGCAGATGGCGCGCGATCCCAACCGTCCCGGCTTCCGCGGCCAGAGCCCCGATGGGGTCGTCGCCGAGCCGTCGGACGTCGTCGTCGACCTCGTGCTCGAAGGGGAGTTGGCACCCGAGGCCACGGCCGGCGCCGCCGCGCCCACCGCGCCTTCCGGTCCCGCGGCGCCGGCACCCGCCGCCGCGCCGTCGCGCTCCACCTGGCGCGGGCAGAGCCCGGCGCCCGGCTATGCCCAGCCGGCACCTGGCTACGCCCCGCCCGCGTATCGCCAGCCTTCCCCGGCCGCGCCGCAGGCTCCCAGCTACGCCGGCCAACCGGCACCGCGCTATGCGCAGGCGCCGGGGCAGTCCTTCGGTGTGCCCGTGGTGCCGGGCCCCGCGCCGCCGGCCGGCGCCTGGGGCGGCAGCCCGATCGGCGCCACCGGACCGGAGGCGGTCGATTACGGCCGCACCGTCGCCCCGGCGGCGGTACAGGCGGCGGGAGGGCCGCAACCGGCCGCGATGATCCCCGGCGTCGCTCCGGTGGTGCCGGCGCAGGCGCTGCAACCCGGTTTCCTGCCGCCGGGCGGAGCCCCCGGCGTCGCGCCGTTTCCCGGCGCACCCGACTTCGGTGCCGCGCCTCCCCTGCAGGTCTTCCCCGGCAACGATCCTTACGTCATTGTCGACGTCGACGCCGAGGAGACCCAGACCGGCCGATTGATGATCGGTGCCGGCGTCAATTCCAATGCCGGCCTGGTAGGCAACATCGTCATCGACGAGCAGAACTTCGATCTCTTCCGCTTGCCGCGCAGCTGGGATGACATCCGCAACGGCGTCGCCTTCCGTGGCGCGGGACAGCGATTCCGCTTGGAGGCGGCCCCCGGTACGCAGTTGCAGCGCTACACCGCCACCTTCCAGGAGCCCTACCTCTTCGATACGCGGATCGGACTCTCGACGAGCGCCTCCTACTTCACCCGTTATTTCTACGACTGGTCGGAAGGCCGTGTCGGCGGCCGCGTCGGACTCGGCTACCAGTTCGCCTTCGCCCCCAATCTCTCGGTGAACACCGGGTTCCGCGGCGAGAGTGTCGACATCTACAACCCGCGGCTGATCACCCCCGCGATCCGGAACATGCTCGGCACCAACTCGGTGTACGGCTTCAGCGGCGGCCTCATCCACGACACCCGCGACAGCCCCTTCATGCCGACGCAGGGGCATCTGGCAACCTTCGAGTTCGAGCAGGTGATCGGCACCTTCGTCTACCCGCGCG
>JBJSXB010000189.1:0-15919 GCA_046086245.1 Planctomycetaceae bacterium
GCCCGACCGAGGCTGTAGAGCGTCGCGCCGGTGGGCCGGAGCGACTGGCTCTTCTCCAGCCAGGGGATCGCCGCCGCCGCGTCACCCTGTTTGAGCAGCAGATTGCCGTAGTTGAGAAACACTTCGTGGGGTGGAATCTGCAGCCCGTTCGCCTCGGGCACACGGTCGAGCACCGTGCGGAACGCGGCCAGCGCCGTCGGGGCATCCTTCATGTCGTAGGCAAGGATGCCCTCGAGCAAGGTGCCGTTGATCTCGTCGCCGGGTTGTTTGGCCAACCGGCGGGCCGCGGCGAGGGCGTCGTCGAACAGGCCGAGCCGCGCCAGGCTCACGGCGATCTCGTGGAGCGCGTCGGGATCGTCGGGCCGCTGCTGGAGATACTGTTTGAGGAGTTGGACCGCCCGCGACCACGCATCCTGGAGCAGGTAGGCCCGCGCCCACGCGTGGATGTCGTCCGGCGATGCGGCACCGATCGACTCGTAGAGATCACTGGCCGCCCGGGCCTCGCCGAGCGCGACCAGCGCCCGCGCCTTCAGCGCGGTCGCGGCACCGTCGTCGGGCTGCCCGTCGAGGTAATACTCGGCGAACGCCACCGCACGAGCCGGATCGCCCGCGGCCAGCGCCGTGGCCGCCTTGCGCAGTGGCCACTCCCGCCACCACTGCACCCCGAACGTGATCGCGAGGGCCGCGGCGACGGAGACGATGGTCGCCGCGAAAAGACGGGGACGGCGTCGGGCGGGTGCGGTGGCGACGGTCGAGGTGGCGGTCACGGGCGATTCCCAAGGGGACGGCCGTCACGGTCGACTTCCACCGGGGCGGCGCCCTCGACGACCCGCCAGTGCCGGTCACCGCCGAGCGACACGCGGTCCACCCGTCCGGTCGGCCAATGGATCGTAACCTCCGCCGGGGCCTCCCCCGGGGGCAGCGTGAACAGGATCCGGGGGTCGTGGCTCGCCAGATAGCTGCCACCGGCGACGACCGGCCGCACCATCCGTATCGCGCCGCAGGTCATCTCGACGCGGCCCCCCACCGGTGGCACCCGGTTCCGGGAGACGAGGTCGAGGCTGATGAACCGGCCCGGGGCGGCAGTGTCGTTGCGGAGCAGCGCGAACGGCGAGTCGTTGTGGGCCACCGCGATGTCGAGATCACCGTCGTTGTCGTAGTCGGCGCCCGCCACGCCACGACCGAGGTACGAACCGGAGAAGTAGCTGCCGGCGACATCGCCCGACACGTCGGCGAACCGCTCCCGGTCGACCCGCCGCAGAAGCTGGGGAGGCATGTGCTCGGGCTCGTAATTCGGCCCGAGGACGTGGCCGGTGGCGTTGAACAGATCGAGCCGCCCGTCGCGATCCCAGTCGAGGGCCACGGTGCCGAACCCGAGGTTGTCGAAGCTGGTGGCGGCGATGCGCGTCCGCCGGCTTTCGTCGGCGAACTGGAGCTTGCCGAGGTTGTGGTAGAGCGTGTTCTTGGCCTTGTAGAAGTGACACAGGAAGATGTCGGGGAGCGCGTCGTCGTTGAGATCCTCGCACACGATCCCCATCGTCGCCTCGTTTTCCCCCTGATCGCTGACCGCACAGCCGGCGTCGAAGGCCACCTCCTCGTAGCGGACGCGCAGCACCGAGCCGGTCGCCGTCGGGACGGGATCACCGCGCGGCACGTAGAGATAGTTGGGGGTCATGTCGTTGCCGACGTAGATCTCCGGCTTGAGGTCGTCGTCGAGATCGGCGACCGCGACGCACAGCCCCTTGCCCGCCCCCTCGCGCTCCACGAAGCCGAGGTCCACCTCCGCACGCTCGAACGACCCGTCACCGCGGCCGCGGTAGACGGCATCCTGATCACCGCGGTAGTTGCCCGGGCCGCAATAGCCCTGCTTCTCCGTGTAGCCCGTCGTGCCCTCCACCTTCGCGCCGACGAAGCACGGCCGCGCATTGGCGGGGATGTTGTCGAGGAAATTGCAGCAGTAGATGTCGAGGATGCCGTCGAAGTCGAGGTCGGTAAACACCGCTCCGGTGCCCCACTTGTCGTCCCCGACGCCGGCCGCACCCGTCACGACGCTGAACGTGCCGTCGCCGTTGTTGCGGAGCAGGGCGTTGGGGCCGTAGTTGGCCAGGTACAGGTCGGGAAACCCGTCGGCGTCGTAGTCGCCGACGGCGACCCCTTGCCCGTACCCCGGCTCGCCCGCGGCAGCGGACGCCGTGACGTCATGGAAGCGGACCGCGCCCCCGGCGTCGCGCCCCTGGCTGCGAAACAGGCGGTCGGGAGCGTCGCGCGGAGGTCCCTTGTCGTATTCGATGCGGCCGCCGTTGGTGAGGAACAGGTCGAGCCAGCCGTCACGGTCGTAGTCGATCCAGGCGACCCCGCCCCCCATCACCTCGACCACCAACCAGCGGTCGGGGACGACGTCGCGATCGTACGTGAAGTCGATACCGGAGGATCGCGCGACGTCGTCGAACACCGGTCTCACCGCACCGCGATCGCGCTCACGCGAGGCGCCCGCGGACCGCCCTCCCACGCGGGCGGCGGCCGGTGCCGCCGCGACCGTCGCCGCGGGCCCGGCGTCCTGCGCAACGCGCCCGTCGGCGGACGCCGCGTCCACCTGCCGGGCACGCCCGGCACCGGCGGGCCCCGGTGCAGCCGCCGGTCGATCGCCAGGCCCGCGCCCCCCACACCCGGCGACAGCCCACACCACCGCCAACACCCACGAGGCGCGCAGGGCGCCGGCGAGCGGCGTCCACGAGCGGCCGAGGCGCGGGGCCGGGCGGACGGACATGTCGGTCATGGCAGCGCTCCCAGGTCGACCAACGTCGCCGCACCGTCTCCCGAAGGCTCGATGACAACATATTCACGCCGTCCCGCGAGCCCAGCGACGGTGGATTGAACGCCGCTCGGCCAGCGGATGTCGAGAGTCACCAGCGCCGCCGCCGCCGGCAGCGCGAACGCGAGGCGGGGATCGCGGGACGACTGATAGCCACCGCCCCCCTTCACCTGCCGCGTCTGCCGCGACCCGGTGGTGTCGAGCGTCACCAGCGCGCCGACGGCGTCGCGGTTGCTGCGCGTGCCGACCAACCGCACCACCAGGGGGCGTCCGGCGTCGGGGACGGCCGCCGGGCCCACGCCGGCGTCGTTGCGGAGGAGCGTCGCGGGTTCGTCGCGGTGGTTGAAGGCCAGATCCCCGTCGCCGTCGCCGTCGAAATCGGCGACGACCACGCCGCGCCCCTGGTGGGGACGGTCGAAGTACCGGCCGAGCGCTTCCGGCGGCCGGGACACGAAGCGGGTGCCGCCGTTGCGGAAGACGAGGCCGGGCTGGCGAAGCGCCGTCGAACCGGCCGCCAACTGGCGCTCGTCGCCGACGTGGCCGTTGGTGACGACGGCGTCCTCGCGGCCATCGACGTCGAAATCGGCGAACTGGATCCCCCAACTGACCAGCGGCAGGCTCGGAGGGCCGAACCCGCTCCGCTCGCTCGAGTCGGTGAACACCCCGCCGCCGCCATTGGTGAACAGGAGGTTGTATTCCCCTTCGAAGTCGGTCACGGCGAGATCGAAACGCCCGGTCGCGCGGGTGTCGGCGGCATCGACTCCCATGCTCGACTTGACGCGCCCGAGGCTGTCGTAGGCGGTGCCGGAGAGATCGCTGGCATCGCGGAAACGGCCGTCGGGTCCACCGAGCCATAGACGGTTGGGATTGAGGTCGTTGGCGACGTAGAGATCGATGAACTCGTCGTCGTCGAGCCGGGCGGCGATCACCCCCAGCCCGCGGCCGGCCGGTCCGTCGAGGCCGGCGGCGGCCGTGGCATCGGCGAACGTGCCGTCACCGGCGTTGCGATGGAAGGTGTCGGCCTCGGGTTCGACCGTCATCGGGCTGCAGAACACACGCAGTCCGCGCTGCCGATCGCCGCAGTAGGGGTTGTGCTCCGCGCTCCACTTGCCGTACTTGCAGACGTAGAGGTCGAGAAAGCCGTCGCCGTCGGCGTCGAAAAACGCACTACTCGCGCTCCAACGGTCGTCGCCGACACCGGCCACCACCGGAGCGAACGTGCCGTCGCCGAGGTTGCGGTAGAGGATGTCGGGGCCGAAGCAGGTGAGGAACACGTCGGGAAACCCGTCGGCGTCGTAGTCGCCGACGGCGATGCCGTGCGTGTAGCCACGATGGCCGAGACCGGTGGGGGTTGTGGCGTCGTCGAAGCGCCACGCGCCCCGGTTGCGGAAGCAGCGATTGGCATGGACGGAGGTCGCGGGATCCACGGGAAAGGGGTTTCCGGTGGCGAAGATCACGTCCGGAAGGCGGTCGAGATCGAAGTCGCAGGCCGCCAGCCCGCTCCCGTTGGCGGATGGAAACGGCTTCTCGGGAGAATCGCCGGAGTGATGGACGAAGTCCACGCCCGAGGCCGCCGTGACGTCGACGAACCATGCCGCCGGCGCGTCCGCGACGGCCGTCTCGGCAACCGCTGGGCTGCCCACCGCTCCTCCGCCGACCGGCGGAGCCGACGGCTCCGGAGACGGTGGCGCCCGGCGGGAACATCCCCCGGACCATGTCACCGCGAGGACCACCAGCAGGCCCCACACCGGCCCGCGCGCGGTCGTGCCCCGGGCTGGTCGCTGCGGTCGTTCCTTCGTCCGGCGCATCGCACCCCCGGATGCCGGCGCGGCCCCGCGCCGCCCTGGTGTCAGGATAGGCCCCCCGGCGGAACCCCTCAAGCAGCCGGCGACGGCCCACGCGCCGCTCGCGCCGCGGTCACGCCAGCCCACGATCCGCGACCAGCGTCGGCAGTTCGGCGACACTTTCGATCACGTAGTCCGCGCCCGCCCCGCGGAGCTCGGCGGCCACCGCCGCGAGTCGCCGTGCCAGTTCGTCGCGTGGGAGCCGCGCGGTCGCCGCCGCCGTCAGCCCGAGTCCGTTGCCGGTGCGCGTCACCCCCACGGCCGGAGCGCCGGCGGCGACCGCGGCGCGGATACCGGCCACCGTATCGTCGACCACGAGCAGCCGGTCGAGCGGATAGATGCCGAGGCGCTCCGCCGCGCGGAACAGCTGCCACGGCGCGGGACGCCCCGCCGTGACCTCGTCGCTGGTGACGACGACGTCGGCGACGAAGCCGCCGGCGGCGGCGACCGGCTCGACGGCATCCATCATCGCGCGCGTGTAGCCGGTCGTGCTGCCGATCGCGAGCCCGAGGCTCCGGCAGCGTGCGATCGCCGCCGCGACCCCGTCGATGACGGTGGAATGCGCGGCGACCACGCGCGTCTGCAGCGGCATGAACTCGGCGTACAGACGGGCGACGTCGGCGGGCGCGGGAGGCCGGCCGTAGCGGGCCTCCCAGGCCTCCCGCACCCGCGGCAGCGCGAGCAGGGCGGCGAGGTGTTCGCGCTTCGCCATCCCCATCGGTGCCCGGATCTCCGCATCGCTGACCGGCAGCCGCTCCGCGGCGAACACGGCGGCGAACGCCTCGACCGGCGCGCGACTGCCGTGATCGACCGTGGTCCCGGCCCAATCGAGGATCACTCCCCGCAGTGGTGTGTCATGCGTCACGGGTGACGGCTCCAGAAGTCCTCGGCGATCCCCATGGCGAGCGTCATTCCCGATCCGCCCGTGCCGGTGCAGACGGTCACCGCCGGCAGTGGCTCGCGGAACACCACCGGCTCGCGGGGATGCTTGGCGTAGACGCCGTGCCAGCGGCGCTCGATCGACCAGTCGGGCAACGTGATGACCCGATGCAGCTCGCGGAGGATGAGGTCGTCGATACGGGTGCTGTCGAACGGGCCGATCGCCGCGCCGTACTCGTGCGAATCGCCGAGGATCACCCGACCGTCGATTGGCTGGCTGGCCATCACGTGGATGCCCAGCGCGTCCAGTTCGGGCGTCTCCGCCGCGACGCGGGCGACCACGGCGGGGAGCGAGCGACAGATCTGGAACGAGTGGTAATGCCGGAGCGTCAGCCCGCTGGCGACGTGAGGACCGATGCGGAAGCCATCCGGCTGCGGCACGGTGGACAGCATCTGCAGCTTGCAGCGCACCAGGCCGCTGGCGGCGAAGGCCGCGGGAAACAGCTCGGCGAAATCGGCGCCCGTGCACACGAGCACCCGGTCGCAGGCGATCCGCCGCTCGGCCGCCACCACCACCGGGCCAGGCTCGACGGCCGTCACCGCGAGGCCGGCATGCACCGTCACGCCGCGTGTCGCCATGAGCCAGCCGGTGAGGGCGGCAATCGCCGCGGGAGGGTCGACGCCCAGTTCCGTCGCCGACACCAGCGCCCCGCGCAGTCCGTCCCGGCGGGCTGCCGGCACCAGCCGGACCGTCTCCGCGGCCGTCGCCAGGCGGCAGTCGTACCCCAGGGCCGGGGCCAGCGCCGCGAACTCCTCGAGCACCGCCCATTCGTCGTCACGATGGGCGAGATGGGCGGAGCCGCACGGCACCACCGGGAACCCGGACTCCCGGGCGAAGGCGAGCCAGCGCGTGCGACTGGCCAGCGCCAGCGTGAGCGGCGGCCCGGGGGGCTGGCCGATCGGCCAGATCATCCCGAAGTTGCGGACGCTGGCGCCGCCGGCGAACGGCCGCCGCTCGCACAGCACCACGTCCCAGCCCCGCTCGGCGGCCGACCAGGCGTGCGCCAGGCCCACGATACCGCCACCGACGACCACGACTCGCCTTTTCATCGCCCCCTCCGCCCGGGACGATACCCGATCGGCCGCGCGGAGGAAGGAAAACCCCCGCCCGCCCGACCGGCTTTCCTATGCTCTCCCCCATGGCCCGCGCCGTCACCCCACCGCACCGATCGGCAGCCGTGTCGGGCACCATCTGGACGCTGCTGGCAGCGTTCGGCGCCTACTTCTGCATGTACGGGTTCCGCAAACCGTACACGGCGGCGGGCTGGGAGGGGGGCGGGGCGCTCGGACTCGACTGGAAGACGGTCCTGGTCATCGCCCAAGTGGCCGGCTACACGGTCTCGAAGTTCGTCGGCATCAAGGTCATCTCGGAACTGCCACCGTCGCGCCGGGCGGTGGGGATCCTCCTGTTGGTGCTCGGCGCGGAAGTGGCGCTGGTCGGCTTCGCGCTGCTGCCCCCGCCCTGGTCGGCATTGATGATGTTCCTCAACGGCATGCCGCTGGGCATGGTGTTCGGTCTGGTGCTCGGCTTTCTCGAGGGGCGCCGGCTCACCGAGTTCCTCGCCGCCGGACTGTGCGCGAGTTTCATCATGGCCGACGGCTTCACCAAGAGCGTCGGGGCGAACCTGCTGACCGCGGGCGTGCCCGAAGCCTGGATGCCGGCGGCGGCCGGTGCCCTGTTTCTGCCGCCGCTGGCCATCGCGGTCTGGATGCTCGCCGCGGTGCCGCCCCCCGACGGCGCCGACGTCGCGGCGCGCAGTGCGCGCACCACGCTCGACGGTCCCGCCCGTCGCGCCCTGTTTCGCCGGCACGCCGGGCCGCTGTCGTGCATCATCGCCATGTACCTCCTGGTGACGGTCGTGCGGAGCGTCCGCGCCGACTTCGCCAGGGAGATCTGGCTGGGGATCACCGGCACGACCGCGCTGCCGGCGGTCTTCACCACCACCGAGGCCTGGGTTGCCGCCGGCGTGATGGCGGCCACCGCGAGCCTCGTCCTGGTGACCGACAACCGCCGCGCCTACGCCCTCTCGCTGGCGACCTGTGCGCTGGGCCTGCTGGTGGCCTTGGTCGCCGGAAGCCTCGCCTGGGCCGGTCGGCTCCCTGCCACGGCCCTGGTGGTGCTGGTCGGCCTCGGGGTCTACCTGCCCTACGTGGCGGTCCACGTCAGCCTTTTCGAGCGGTTGTTGGCCGCCAGTCGCGACCGCGGCACGAGCACCTACCTGCTGCAACTGGCCGACTCGTTCGGGTACCTCGGCTACGTGGCCGTACTGCTCCTCAAGGCCGCCGCCGGCGCGGGTGCCGCCGACTCCGTGGCACTCGGCCGCGCCTTTCCCGCGCTGGTGGCGGGCGTGGCGGTGGTGGGGCTCGGTCTGGTGCTCGCCGCCTGGCTCTCGGGCACGGCACGGCCACTGGACGACGCGCCATGAGTGACCCGAGCAACGGACTGGGCAGCGCGCTTGTGTTCACCGGTCCCGCCACGGGGTGGCGGATGATTCCCCAGCCGATGCCCGAGCCGGGGCCGGGGGCGGTGGTCGTCCGCGTCGAGGCCGCCACGGTGTGTGCCAGCGACCTGCACACGCTCCATGGGCGCCGCGGCGCGCCGTGCCCCTCCGTGCTCGGTCACGAGACGGTCGGGCGGATCGTCGCCTGGGGAACGGGTCCCTCACCACGCGACACCGCCGGGACGCCGCTGCATGTCGGTGATCGCGTCGCCTGGGCGGTGGTCGCCGCGTGCGGCACCTGCCCACCCTGCCGCGGCGGCCTGCCGCAGAAGTGCCTGGCGGGCATCAAGTACGGCCACGAGCCGCTCGAGGGTGTGCGGGCGTGGACCGGAGGATTCGCCACCTGGGTGCTGCTCGCGCCCGGCACGGCGATCGTGCGTCTGCCCGAGGCGCTCCCCGCGAGCCTCGCGGCGCCCGCATCGTGCGCGACCGCCACGGCGATGCACGCCTGGCGTTCGCTCGGCACTCCGGCGGGACGGCGGGTGGTGGTGACCGGCGCCGGCCTGCTCGGGCTCACCGCCGCCGCGATCGCCCGTCAACGCGGCGCGGCGGAGGTGGTGGTGATCGATCCCGACACGCGGCGCCACGATGCGGCACGTGCCGTCGGTGCGACGGCATCGCCCGCCACGCCGGACGACGGTGGAGCGCGATTCGATCTCTGGTTCGAGGCGTCGGGGCAGCCGGCCATCTGGCCGAGCATGCTGCCCCGCCTCGCCCTGGCCGCACGGGTCGCGGTGGTGGGCGCGGTGTTTCCCGCCCCCGCGGCGCCCGTCGATCTCGAAACGGTGGTCCGTCGCTGCCTTTCGATCACCGGGATCCACAACTACGCCCCGGCGGACCTCGCTGAGGCGGTCGCCTGGCTGGCGACACTGGCCCCCGATCATCCGCTCGGCGACGCCGTCGGCGCCTGGTTCGCGCTCGACGACCACGCTCGTGCGGCGCAGGTGGCGAGCACGTCGGGCGCGCTGCGGGTCGGGTTCCGCCCGGGCCCGACGACGCCCCCGCGGGGCTGACGGCCGTCGCGCGGCGGGCGCCCCCGGCCGGTCACACCCAGGCCGGCTGCCAGCCCCCGCGATAGCCCTTGGTGAGCAGCGCCGCCGCGCCCGGCACGCCACCGAGCGTGAACGCCGCGGCATCCCACGTGAGCGTCGCCCCCGGGTGACGGATCGCGATCGTGCCGAGGAGCACCGTCTCGGTGAGCGGTCCGGCGTACGAGAACGGACTGGTGGTTTGATCGGTGCCGCGGATGGCGTCGATCCAGCTCGTGTAGTGATCGCGGGCCGGCTCCGGCTCGATCGCGACCCCGGCGAACCGCGCGACGGGCACGAAGGAGGGCATGCCGACGTGCGGCACCACGAGACTCGCCGTGGTGCCCACGATCACCGAACCCGACCCGGGCAACTCGCCCGGCGTTCCGTCCTTGCCCGGCGGGAGATCGGCGGCGGTGAGCCCGAGCTCTTCGAGCGACGGCTTGTGCCCCTGCCCGTCGTACCAGGTCACCGCGACGGTCGGCCCCGCGGTCCGCGGCGTCCCCGGAAAGAGATAGCGGACCTTCGACTTCGTGTACCACACCTCCCGGTTGATCGGCGCGGCGTCGGCGCGCACCGTGAGCGGCGCCGTCAGGCCGAGTGCCATGAACACCGGATCGAGGATGTGACAGCCGAAATCGCCGAGTTGCCCGTTCGAGAATGCCTGCCACGCCCGCCAGTTGAACGGATGATAGATCTCCGGTTGGAACGGGCGGGCGTCGGCGACGCCGAGCCACTGGTCCCAATGCACGCCGGCCGGAACGTCCGCCCCGCCAGCGGGCCGGTCGTCCACCTTGCGCCACGGCATGCCTCCCGACTGCCAGGAGTGGACCGCCTTCACCTTGCCGATCGTGCCGTCGTGCACGAGCCGCACCGCCGTCCGGTAGGCGGGATGCGACTGGATCTGGTTGCCCATCTGGGTGACGAGCTTGAACCGGTCGGCGGCCTGCCGCAGCTGCCGCGCCTCGAACAGAGTGTGCGTGAGCGGTTTCTGGCATTGCACGTGCTTGCCAAGGTGCATCGCCGCCAGCGCGGGAGAGGCATGCATGTGATCGGGCGTCGAGACGATCACCGCGTCGATGCCGGCGGACGCGTCGAGCAACCGCCGCCAATCGGTGAAGGTCGTCGCCTGGGGAAATTTCTCCTTGGCATTGCCGAGATGGGCGGCCGACTCGTCGATGTTGCACAGCGCGACGACGTCGGCGTGCGGGCTCTTGGCGGTGTCGAGGAGATCGGAGAATCCCTTGCCGCCGCAACCGATCGAGGCGATGCGCACCCGCTCGTTGGCTCCGAGGGCCCGTGACCAGCCGAGCGCCGACAGACCGGCCGCGATGCCACCACCGACCGCGCGGCGCCGCGTCAGCGCGGTGCCGCCGCTCACCGACGCGGGCCCCGTGCACGACCGTCTTCCAGACCGAACACCCATGGCGATGATTCTCCGGAAGGCTCCACGGGACCCGACACCCTCGGTCGCGCCCGAGTCGGCGACAGTGTGCCTGCCGACGCCGGTCGGCCGCAACGGCCGCCGCGCACGGCGTGGTAGCCTGGGGGCATGAACGCCAAGTCGCTCGCCCGGATGGGGATTCCCGCCCCCTTGGTGGCCCGCGCCGGCGGGATGATCGGCGCCGCCCGGCGCGACCGCCGCGCCACCGACGACATCCGCCGTGTGGTCGCCGGCATCGTCGCCACCCCCGACGCCTTTCTCGAGGATCCCCATTTCGGGCCGTTGGCGGCGGCGCTGTGCGATGCGCGTGCCACCGCCGGCACCGTGCGGCCGCGCGAGACGCCGCTCCAATGGCGGCAGTGGGGCGGCAGTCTCGAGCCCGACGCGGTTGGCCAGATGAACGCCGCGATGTGTTTGCCCGTGGCCGTGGGCGGTGCGCTGATGGCCGACGCCCACGTCGGCTACGGCCTACCGATCGGCGGCGTGCTCGCGACCGAGGGGGCGGTGGTGCCCTACGCGGTCGGCGTCGACATCGCCTGTCGGATGAAGCTGTCGGTGCTCGATCTGCCGCCGGAGTGGCTCGACACCAAGGCCGACCGGCTCGCGACCGCCATCGAAGACGAGACGCGCTTCGGCGTGGGAGCGGTGTTCGGCCACCGCGGCGACGCCCGCCGCACGCGCCCGCGCGAGCATCCGGTGCTCGACGACGACTGGTCGGTGTCGCCCGTGACGGCCAGGCATCGCGACAAGGCCCGCGCCCAATTGGGCACCAGCGGGAGTGGCAACCACTTCGTGGAGTTCGGCACGTTCACCGTGGAGGCGGCCGAAGCGGCCGCGCTCGGGCTGGCGTCGGGCGGCACCTTCCTGGCCCTCCTCTCGCACTCCGGCTCACGGGGTACGGGTGCGGCCGTCTGCGACCACTATTCCCGGCTGGCGATGGACCGCTGCCGCGACCTCCCCGGCAGCATGCGCCATCTCGGCTGGCTGTCGCTCGCATCCGAGGCGGGCCAGGAGTACTGGGCGGCGATGACCCTCATGGGGCGTTACGCCGCCGCCAACCACGCGTGCATCCACCGCCACGTGGCCGCCCACCTCGGGGCCACGGTGATCCTCGACGTGGAAAACCACCACAACTTCGCCTGGGACGAGGAGCACGTCGTCGACGGGATCCGCCGGCGCGTGATCGTCCACCGCAAAGGGGCGACACCGGCGGGAAGGGGCGTGCTCGGGATCATCCCGGGTTCGATGGCGGCACCGGGATTCCTCGTCCGCGGCCGGGGCGTGGCCGCGTCGCTCGATTCCGCGAGCCACGGCGCGGGGAGGCGGATGAGCCGCACCAAGGCACGCGAAACCTATCGCTGGAAGGAGATCAAGCCCCTGCTCGCGTCGCGCCGCGTCCGCTTGCTCAGCGCCGGCATCGACGAGGTACCGCAGGCCTACAAGGACATCCACGCGGTGATGGCGGCCCAGGCCGATCTGGTCGAGATCGTCGGCCGTTTCGATCCGCGCCTCGTCAAGATGGCCCCGGACGGGGAGAAACCGGAAGATTGACCGCCACCCGGAGGGATTCAGCCCCATGCTCACCGCCACGCAAATCGCCGCCTATCACCGCGAGGGCTACTGCATCGCCCGCGGGTTCTTCGCCGCCGACGAGATCGATCTGCTCCGCCGCGCGGCGAAGGAGGATCGCGAGCTCGACCGCCACGCCTTCGGCCGTGCCGACGGGGAGGGCGGGACGGTGCGGCTGTCGCTGTGGAACCATCCCGGCGACGGCATCTACGGCATGTTCGCCCGCTGCGCGCGGATCGTGCGGTCGGCGGAAGCGCTGCTCGGGGGCGAGGTCTACCACTACCACTCGAAGATGATCATGAAGGACCCGCGGGTCGGCGGGGCGTGGACGTGGCACCAGGATTACGGCTACTGGTACCGCAACGGCGTGCTCTGGCCGCTGCTCACCAGCGCTTCGATCGCGGTCGATGCCGCCACGAAGGCCAACGGGTGTCTCCAGGTGATCCCGCGCTCGCACGAGCTGGGCCGCATCGATCACGTCCAGTCGGGTGATCAAGCGGGTGCCGACATGGCACGCGTCACGGCGATCCTCGAGCGGCTGCCGCTGGTGCACTGCGAGATGGAGCCGGGCGACACCATCTTCTTTCACGCCAACCTCCTCCACCGCTCCGACATGAATCGTTCCGACGAGCCACGCTGGTCGATGATCTGCTGTTACAACGCGGCGCGCAACGACCCCTTCGAGGACTCGCACCACCCCCGCTACACGCCGCTCGACGTCGTGCCCGACGCCCGGATCCGCGCGGTGGGAATCCGTCGCTTCGCCGACTCGGCCACGGACGTCGCCTGGCTCGACGTGGCCCGCGACCGATCGGCCGCCACGCCTCCCCCGACCGCCCCCTGAACACCGCCGTCGCCGAGGCGCCATGACCACCGCCGCGTTCCCCTGCCATCTGCCGCCGTTGCCGCGCGACCGCTCGGTGCCGATCGGCTGCATCGGCGCCGGGTTCATCATGGCCGACTGCCATCTGCCGGCCTACCGCGCCGCCGGCTTCGATGTGGCCGCGATCGCGGCGCGGCGGCCCGCAGCGGCACGGGCCGTCGCCGATCGCCATGGGATCGCTACCGTCCACGACGATGCGGCGAAGCTCCTCGACGACCGCTCGATCGCCGTCGTCGACATCGCCGTCCCTCCCGACGTGCAGCCCGATCTGATCCGTGCCGCCGCGGCGCGACCCCACCTGCGTGGCATCCTCGCCCAGAAGCCGCTCGCCCGCTCCCACACCGAGGCGGCCGCACTGGTGCGCGCCTGCGAGGCTTCCGGCACGACGCTGGTGGTCAATCAGAACATGCGTCACGATCACGCCGTCGCCGCCTGCCGCGCCCTGCTCGTCGCCGGCACCCTCGGCGATCCCGTCCTCGCCACGATCGAGATGCGGGCGATCCCCCACTGGATGCCCTGGCAGGAGCGGCAGGGGTGGGTGACGCTGCGCATCATGTCGATCCATCACCTCGATTGCTTGCGGGGCTGGTTCGGCGACCCGCGGCGGATCTCCACCGTCACGCGCACCGACCCGCGGACCGCCCGCGCGTTTTCCCACCGCGACGGCATCTGCACGTCGATCCTCGAGTACGACTCCGGGCTCGTCGCCACCTCCCTCGAGGATGTCTGGGCCGGTCCGGCGCGCGAGGGTGCGGAGGCCGATTCGTTCGTCCGCTTCCGCGTCGAGGGCACGCGCGGCATGGCGCTGGGCACGATCGGGTGGCCGTCCTGGCCCGCCCGCACCCCCTCGACCCTCGACTGGACCACCACCGCCGGCGGCTGGCACCGGCCGCGCTGGCCGGAGGCGTGGTTTCCCGATGCGTTCGTCGGACCGATGGCGGAGCTGCTCCGCGATCTCGAGGGCACCGCGTCGGCCCGGGCCACGGGGCGCGACAACCTCATGACGATGGCGCTGGTGGACGCCGCCTACCGGTCGGCGGCCGAGCACCGCGCGGTGGACCCGCGGGAGATCATCGGCGAAGATGCTGCCGGTTGGGCCCGGCCGGAGGCCTCGTAGGGAGCGCGACGCGATGCGTTTGGGATTGATCAATTCGGCCTTCGCCCAGGCGGGCAAAGGCACCCGTTTCGGCCTGGAACAGACGAAGAAGCTCGGCTTCGATTCGGTCGATCTCCTCGCCGACCCGCTGGTGATGTCGGCCGAGGAACGGCGCTTGATTCCGGCCGTCTGCCGCGAGCTCGACCTGCCGATCGTCAGCCTGTGCTGCGTGTCGCTCGGTCTCGTCGACTGGAATCCGCCGATCCGCGACTGCCACCTGTCGCGCACCCGTGCCCATCTCGACCTCTGCGCCGAGTACGGCTGCTCGAACCTCCTGCTCGTGCTCGGCGAGTACGTCTGGCAGAAGGAATGCGTCCCCCCGCAGGAGCAGTGGGATCTCGCGGTCGATGCCTGCCGCCGACTCGGCCTCGACGCCCGCGAACGCGGCGTGCGGATCGCCATCGAGCTCGAGCCGTTCCACATGTCGCTGGTGAACTCGATCGACAGCATGCTGCGTTTGCTCGACGAGGTGGGGATGCCCGACACCGTTCGCGCCAACTGCGACATCTCGCACCTGCACATCGTGCGGACGCCGCCGGCCGACATCGCCCGTCTCGCCGGCCGCATCGAGCACGTCCATCTCTCCGACTGCGACGGCACGCGTCACGGCGATCTGCCGCCGGGGCGCGGCATCACGCCGATCGCCGACTATCTGGCGGCGATCCGCGACACCGGCTACGACGGCACCGTGAGCGTCGAGTTGGAGTTCGCCCCCGATCCGGCGCGGATCGTGGAGTGGGTCGCCGAGGCCCACGACGGCACCGCGCGGATCATGGCCGATCTCGGCTGCCGCGGGTGAGGCCGCCGTCGCGGTGCGATCCTCCGGGCGAACCCGTCCCCTCCGTCGTTCGCCGTCACGATGCCTGCCAAGCCGCCCCGGATCGTCGTCGTCGGCAGCGCCAACACCGACCTGGTCGTCCGCGGTGAGCGGATTCCACGGCCCGGCGAGACGGTGCTCGGCGGCGCGCTGGTCCGTGCCGCGGGGGGCAAAGGGGCCAACCAGGCGGTCGCCGCGGCGCGTCTCGGCGCCGCCGTCAGCCTCGTGGCCCGCGTCGGTGACGACGATTTCGGACGTGACGCTCTCGCCGGCTACGCGCGCGAGGGCATCGACATCTCCCACTGCCACGTCGACCGCGACGCCCCGTCGGGGGTCGCGCTGATTCTCGTCGACGTCCACGGGGAAAACGCCATCGCGGTCGCTCCCGGGGCCAACGGACGCCTGTCGCCGGCCGACGTGGACGCCGCCGCACCGGCGATCCGCTCCGCCGACCTGCTCCTCCTCCAGTTGGAGACGCCGCTCCCGACGGTGCTGCACGCCGCCCGGACGGCGCGGGCCGCCGGCGTCCCGGTGCTCCTCGACCCCGCCCCGGCACCCCCCGACGGACTCCCCGCGGAGCTCGTGGCGCTGGTGTCGATCCTCAAGCCCAACGCCACCGAGGCGACGCGGCTCGCCGGCCATGCGAACGACGCGGCGGCCGCCGCGCGCAGGCTCGTCGGGCTTGGACCGGGGCTCGTGATCGTCACGCTCGGCGCCGATGGGGCGCTCGTCGCCACGGCCGACGGTGTCGGCCACGTGCCCGCGTATCCCGTCCGGGCGATCGACTCGACCGCCGCCGGCGACGCGTTTACCGCGGCGCTGGCGGTCGGACTGGCGGAGGGGCGGCCGTCCCTCGAGGCCCACCAGCGGGAAGCAACCACAAGGGCACTTGCGGAGAAGCGCACGAGTGCCCAAACATCGATGTC
>JBJSXB010000190.1:0-7945 GCA_046086245.1 Planctomycetaceae bacterium
GCCTGTTCCAGCCGCGAGGCAATTTCGGCGTTGGTCACGTCACCATGGCCCCGGATCATCGACACCCAGTGCCGCAGACTACCGCGGCAGCGAGCCCTGTGACCACCGTCGGGGTACGCCAACGGGACGGTGGATCCAGGATCGCGACCATATGATGCCGCGGCGGACGTCACGGCACCGTCGCTGGGTGGGCGTCGCTACGACCCCTCGGTTGGTCGCCGAAGTGGAGTCTCGAGGAACCGATCGACCAGCGGGAACCGCTCAGGGGCGTGCAGGACCCAAAGCCAGTCGTGAGGGCAGGGCGGTCTGCGGATAGGACGGCGACCGACCGCTCGGCGGTTCGAGCGGCTTCCAGGAAGTCGTGTGACCGGTGGGCTCGAGCAAGCGGGGGAACGCGCCGGTGTTGGCCGCCGGTCCCGTGCCTTGCAGCGTGGGCATCACCGCTCCGGTGCCGATTCCTCCAGCGGGCGGCGCCTTCGGCGCGGTCATGTCGGGCGAGTTACCGGACCGGGCGTTGTCGATGGCCCCGGTCGTGCCGTTTCCCGTGCCAGACGCCGCGCCTGGCGCTTCGGTGTTCGGCACCGCACCCTTGATCTCAGGGATCGGACGGAGTGCGGGCGTCGGCGTCAGGGCGGGTGGCGAGGTGGGCTGCGGAGTCGGACCGATCGGCGACTGCGTGTAGGCGCCCGACTGCGGCACGATCTGCTGCTGGAACGTCGGCTGCGGAACCGCCGGCTGGGTGGTGACGCCCGGGGGCGACAAGCGCGGGGCGGCGATGCTCGACTGGCCGGAGATCAGCTGTTGGGGAATGTCGGCACCGGCCGAACCCCAAGCCTGAGGGGTCGTCTGCAAGGGGGCGGTGAACGGACTCACCGCGGCGCCGGCCGGTCCTGGTGCCACGGTCGCGGCGGGGATCATCCCCGGGACCGGCTGCGCGTAGAGACCGGGTTGCATCGCGGGTTGGATCGCCGCCGGATTCATGCCTGCCTGCATCTGCACGTACTTGGTGGAATAGACCGCCCGGTACTGGGTCACCGGAACATTGACCGCCTGCTGCACATATTGCGTGACCTGCTGCATGCATTCGCGGGGACAACCGGTGCAGGGATCGATCTCACTGGACGGCTTGTACGTCGTCACCGGAACGCACTGGTACTGGGTCCGGTAGGTCGTCTCTGGCACATAGCTGACCTGCTGCACCGGCACGACGACCGGCGGAGGAGGAGCGGGTACCGGGGCGACCGCGTAGGGTTGGGGTGCGGTGACCATCGGCGCGGCGACGGGGGCGACCGCGTATGCGGCGGGGGCACGACGAAAACAACTCGCACACCCGGCGAACAGGTCGCTGAAGCACGACTGCGCATCGGCTCGCACCGCATGCACGCACGACAGCAGCGTGACCAGGGTGAGCACGCGGAACGACCGAGGGATGATCATCGTTGACTCCTTGCCAGAGCCGTCACGAAGGCGTTGCCTTCGGTGCCGCTCTACCAGAGAGCCTAGGATGGATTCCCGGCCGATCCCGTGAAAAAGACCGGCCCACGAAGCTGAGTTTCTTTCGCTGCCGCCGCAGGACCGGTGCAGCCCGCACCACCGTCACAACCCCACGCGGCGTTCGATCACCCGTCGGTCTGACGGATCACCACCACGCCGCTGCCATCAACACCGTCGGTGGCCCGCGCGCGACAAAACCCGATTCGTTCGAGCGAGCGATAGACCTCCTCGAGCGTCTTTTCGCCGAAGTTCGCGATCGACAACAGATCGGCGCGCGTGCACTGCAGCAGGTCGTGTACCGTGAAGATACCCCGCTCCTCCAGACAGTTGGTGGTCCTCACGGACAAGCCAATTTCGGCGGTGCTCATTCCCAGTCGATCGGCCATGTCGTCGGAACGGTTCATGTTCGTATACGGAATCCGCGGCATGGGTTCCCTCCCCTGCGTCCATCGTTCAACTACCCGATCGCCGGACACCTGCTCGTGACACGCGCCGGCTGCGCAGGAGATCGCTCGGCGACCATGACCTGCAGCCCTGATTCGCGTCCCTCGCGAATCAGGCCCGTATACTAAGAGGTTGATGTCGGTACCGCCTACCGGATCGACGGCGCGGGGAGCGCTTCCCCGAACCCAGGCTTGCGCCAATCACCCCGGACTCCCCGGCCCCACAGATCGCCCTCCTTCCCACCGTTCCCCGCGGTGTATCCGACCCGTGACGACCGAGATCGGAATCGATGCCCTCAATGATGCCCAACGACGGGCTGCCAGCCACGTCGATGGGCCGCTGCTCGTCCTGGCCGGTCCGGGAAGCGGGAAGACCCGAGTTGTCACCCATCGCATCGCCAATCTGGTCGGTGTCGGTATCCCGCCACAGTCGATCGTCGCGCTGTCGTTCACCAACAAGGCGGCCGAGGAGATGCGGCGACGTGTGACGGGGCTTTGTGGCCGGCAGCCGATCGAGATGGGCACCTTTCATGGCTTCGCTGCACGGCTTCTCCGGCGGCACGCGCGTCTCGTCGGCCTCACGGCGGACTATTCGATCCTCGATCCGGACGACGCCGGCGCGGTGCTGAAGCGTGCAGCCCGCTCACTCGGGCTCTCGCTGACGCATACACCTCTCGACAGGCTCGCCGGGATCATCAGTCGGGCCAAGAACGACTTGCTGACCCCGGAGTCGTTCTCACCGCGCTGGGGCAATCCTGCCGAAGAGACCGCCCGACGCCTGTGGCCGGTCTATCAGAAGCTCCTGCTCGAAAACGACGCTGTCGATTTCGACGATTTGCTGGTCCATGTCGCGACACTGCTTGCCGACAACCCCGAGTTACGATCCCAACTCGACGCCCGGCACCGCTGGATCCTGGTCGACGAGTACCAAGACACCAATGCCGTCCAGTACGCGATCGTCCGCGCGCTTTCGATCGATCACCCCAACCTTGCGGTGACCGGCGATCCCGACCAGGCGATCTACGGTTGGCGAGGGGCGAGCATCCGCAATATCCTCGAATTCGAGCGCGACTACCCGGCTGCCACGGTGGTCGCCCTCGAACAAAACTACCGCAGCACCGGCAACATTCTCGGCACCGCGGATCGCCTCATCGCCCACAACACGCGCCGCAAACCGAAGCGGTTGTTCACCGCCTCCGGTCCGGGGTCGCCCGTGAGAATCGTCATCGACGACGACGGCCAGACCGAGGCCGCCCGCATCGCCGATGCGATCGCCGTCGCAGTCGCCTCGGGGCGCAGACGGTTTCGCGATCACGTGATCCTTTTTCGCACCAACGCCCTCTCCCGGTCGCTGGAGGTCGCGCTCCGTCGCGCGGCGGTACCGTACCAACTCGTCCGTGGCGTCGAATTCTTCAAACGGCGGGAGATTCGTGACGTCCTCGCCTGGTTGCGATTACTTCGCAATCCACGCGACGAGGAAGCGCTCCTCCGGGCGCTCCAGGCCCCCCCTCGGGGACTGGGCAAGCAATCGATCGAACGCCTCCAAGGATGGGCCGCCGAACGAGGCGTGCTTCTCATCGACGCGCTCCGCGCGGCCGACGATGTCGGCCTTTCCTCACGTCGGGCACGCGCCGCCGCGAGCGGATTCGCGCGGATTTTCGACGAGTGCCGCGCTCCCATGCCGGGCGTCGCCCCGCTCCTCGAGCGTCTGCTCGATCGCGCCGGGCTGCGCCAGTGGCTCGACGATGGCGACGACTCCTCGGAAACCGATCGCGTCGCCAACGTCGAGGAGTTGCTCACCGCGGCGCGCCAATTCGACGCCGAGGCCAAGGCCGATGTCGATGCCGACCCGTTGTCGGCATTCCTCGACTCCACGGCGCTCGTTTCAGACGTCGATGCGTGGGACACCGAGGGTGACCGCGTCGCGTTGATGACGCTCCATGCCGCCAAGGGATTGGAGTTCCCGGTGGTGTACCTGATGGCCCTCGAGGATGGGATCGTGCCCCACGAGCGCAGTATGGAGGACCGCGATCGACTGGAGGAGGAACGACGGCTTCTCTTCGTGGGGATCACCCGCGGCATCGAGGAAGTACACGCCAGCTGCGTACGGCTCCGCGACTACCGGGGCGGCAGGCGACTCGCCGTGCCCAGTGCCTTTCTCACCGAGATGCGTGGTTCGGAGACGACGATCGAGGGAGCGATGGCCGATGCATCGGGGCTGACACTCGACGGCGACGATGGCTTCCCCTCGTCCGCGGACGAACTCGACCAACGTGACCGCGCACAGCCCGGGCCGCGACACTTTCGAGCCGATGGCCTCGTGTTCGAAGCGGACGACCACCCCACGGTACGCGGGCGTGCACCGCGCCATCCGATCCGCGCGACGATCGAGTCGGCTGCGTCACTCGCGGATCGGATCGCCGGACGTGGCAACTCATCCGCGACGCTGACCGTCGGGCGGCGTATCCGCCATCCGGAGCACGGCCTCGGCCGCGTGACGACCATCAGCGGAAGCGGCCCGCGGGCGGTGGCGACGATCGTCTTCGAAGGCCAGACGACACCTCGATCATTCGTCGTCGGCCACCATCGGCTCACGCTGGTGGACGAAGCGACGCCCGAATGACGACTCCTTCCGTTCACGACACGGTCTTTTCCCGATCACCTCCCGACTCCCTCCACCATCGAATCGTGGCCTCCAGGCCGGCGTCGAAATCCTGACGTGGATACCAGCCGAGCAACCGTCGGGCTCGGCCGCCATCCACCGCCCGTCGCGGTTGCCCACTCGGCTTCGAAGGGTCCCAGGTAATCCGGCCTCGATACCCGCAGGCAGCCGCGACCTTCGCTGCCACGTCACGGACCGCGATCTCGGCACCACTTCCCAGGTTGATCGGATCGGGGTGTTCGACGATTTCGGCGGCCCTCACGATCGCCTCGGCCGCATCGTCGACGTGGAGAAACTCGCGGGTCACGTCTCCCGTGCCCCAACACACGACCTCCTCCGCTCCTGCGAGGCGTGCTGCTTCGCACTTGCGGATCAACGCCGGCACGACGTGGCTGGTGGCGGGATCGAAGTTGTCGCCCGGCCCGTAGAGATTCACCGGAACGACGACGGCACTACGCATTCCGTACTGCCGCCGATAACCATCGAGCAGGACGATGATCGCCTTCTTCGCGATGCCGTAGGGGGCATTCGTCGCCTCCGGGTATCCGTCCCAGAGGTCGTCCTCACGGAACGGTACCGGACAGTGCTTCGGGTAGGAGCATACCGTGCCGACATGGACGAACTGGGCGACATCATGACGACGGGCATGATCCACCATGTGCATCCCCATTGCCAGATTCGCGAACATGAATCGCCCCGGTTGCGCGACATTCGCAGCGATACCGCCGACTTCGGCGGCGAGATGCACCACCACCTGGGGACGCGCGTCGGCGAACAGTCGCGCGACATTCGCCTCGCGCGTGAGGTCGTACTTGTCACTTCGTGCCACGCACAGGCATGTGTCCGTGACGCCCCGAGCCCGCAGCTGGCGGCAGACCGCTCGGCCGACGAACCCCGCACCACCGGTGACGAGAACCCGTCTTCCGGCGAGCTCGATGCGAGTCATGCCCGCCGCTCCGCCATCATACCGACGGCACCTTGGCGGCACCGGCGTTGGCCAACTCGCCGCGCGCCAGGGCCAAGTCGGCGGCGACCATCGTCGCGACCAACTCATCGAACGACATTTTCGGCTGCCAACCCAACTCGCGGCGTGCCTTGGATGCATCACCGATCAATCGGTCGACTTCGGCTGGCCGATACAGATCGTGGTCGATCTGGACGTGGTCTCGGTAATCGAGCCCCACATGCTGGAAAGCCTTCTCGCAAAACTCCCTGACGGACCGCGATTCACCGGTAGCGATCACGTAGTCCCCGGGTTGATCCCGTTGCAACATCAACCACATCGCCTCGACGTAATCCGCCGCGTAGCCCCAGTCCCGCTTGGCGTCGAGGTTGCCCAATCGCAAGATGTCCTGCATGCCGAGCTTGATCCGGGCGGCTGCCCGGGTGATCTTGCGGGTCACGAACGTTTCGCTCCGCCGCGGGCTTTCGTGATTGAACAAGATCCCGCAGGAAGCGTGAAGGCCATAGCTCTCGCGGTAGTTGACGGTGATCCAATGGGCATACACCTTCGCGACCGCGTACGGGCTCCGCGGATGATGCGGAGTCGATTCGGTCTGGGGGACCTCTTCCACGCGTCCATACATCTCCGAACTCGACGCCTGATAGAAGCAGATGCGGTCGCCACTTGCATCCTGCCAATCGCGAATTGCCTCAAGGATCCGCAAGGCCCCCAGCCCGGTCACGTCGACCGTATAGGCCGGCTGTCCAAAACTCACGTGGACGTGGCTCTGCGCGGCGAGATTGTAGACCTCGGCTGGTCGCACCTGCCGCACGACTCGGCCCAGACAGTGTCCGTCGGACATATCTCCTTCATGGAGGTGAAGCACACCTCCATCGCGTGCGTGCATCTGCATGAGCGTGTGCAGGCGGCCGCTCGAATCGCCGCTCGTTCGACGAACCAACCCATGCACCTCGTACCCTCGCCCGAGGAGAAACTCCGCGAGGTACGAGCCGTCTTGGCCGGTGATTCCCGTGATGAGCGCTCGGCGTCTCGATTCCATGTGTCTGTCACTCCTACCCCGGTTCATGGAGGCAAGACAGGTTATCCACGCGAGGATTCGTGAGCGAGGGACCGCGGCACCGCGTTCCGCGACGCCCACGCTTCCCGTGGACGGGAGCCGCCGCCGCAAAGAGGATCGACGGTGAACGGCGCGGCCACCGTGATCGGTTCTCGATCGACGGAGAAGTCACGGCATCGACGACGAAGTCACCTGTGCCTGTCGCTTCGCTCAAGACGAGCTTCCAGCGGCGGTCGTGTCGGTCGTCCGTGGTGGATCCGCCGGCAGCGCCACGTCACCCGGTCCCGCGGCACCGCCACCCGCTCGCAGGGCCACGGCACGATCGATTTCGGGCAGCATCACCGAGAGAAAATCGACACAGATGCCATTGGCCTGTGCGGGCGTCAGGCCAGTCTGATCGATGATCGCATAGAGCTTGTAGACCGCGGCCGTACCGGCCAACTCAATCCTTGCGATCTGCGGGGCCAGCCACTCTCCCCGCACGCCGTACGTCCAATAGACCCGGATCGTACTTCCGGTTTTACGAAACGTTCCGACGAATGCCTCGGCCTTCCGACCATCACCCAGTGTGATGGTCTCGCGGTGCTCCGTCTCGGCAATCTCGAAGCCGGCCGCAGGGTAACAGCGATCGGGCGTGTGGCCGGACGCATCGTGAGGAGTCGCACAAATCACGAATGTAGCGACTTTCGCGCCAGTATCGACGTGCCGATACGCCCGCGACACATGGCCGACAGCTCCCGCTCGCTCGAGCTGTTCGGGGCTCGACTCGACATCTTCCACGTACCGCCACGGCCCCACCTCGGCGGGAAAGGAACTCTCCAGGATTTCGGCGCTCTCCTTCAACTCACCGGCGACGTCGCGTGATGACCAACGCTCGGTCCAAAGCCCTTGAACGACGGTCACGCCGATCACGAGCAAGCCGGCGACGACGACGGGAAACAGCCCTGCGACCCGCGAAACACTCATTGGTGATCTCCGAACGATGCCCGGCATCGGCGCAATCCGCCCGTTCGTCGCATCAGCACTGTGTGTCGCATCAGCACTGTGTGTCGCATCGTTACTTGGCTTGGAAACGAACGCCGACGATCTTCGTCGTCTTGCGGCAACCCGCTCTCCGAGTCGAACGGCGAATCACTTGCGAGCCAGTGAGTAGTCGCGGCGAGCCTTGCCGAGGGCCACCCCCTGGAGCACGCAGCCGAGCACCCGAACCCCGACGGACCTCAGCCGGTCGATCGTTCCGATCAGCTGGGGCACCCTCGTCTGATCGAGCATCGCCGACACGATCGCGACGTCGGAATGTTGTCCGAGCAGAAGCGGGTCGGCCA
>JBJSXB010000191.1:0-5934 GCA_046086245.1 Planctomycetaceae bacterium
CTGCCAGGGCCGCGGCGGCGGATTCATCGAGCGACTCCAGTCGCCGCAGAGCCACTCCGTGAGGGCTCTCGGCGAGCCGCAGCGCCTCGGCGGCCGACAAAGCCGTGCCGCGGTGTTCGGCCGACAGGTGGTAGACGGTGCCGTCGAACGAGGTGCCATGGACCGCGGTGAGAAGCAGCAGGACGTCGAGGGACGTCCGGCCGCCGGCCGGCGGCCGCCCACACCCGGTGGCCGCGATCGCTGCGACCACCGCCCACGCGACCAGCATTGCGCGGCCCAGGGGACGGTCGCCTCCCTGGCCACGGATCGGCCTGCCGGTCGAGGGACGGGGACGGTGGATGCGCGGCGATCGCATGGAGCCTCCGGAAGTCACGTCCCGGACGCATCGATCGGGCTTTTCCCCGGCGTTCATCGCCCGGAGCGGGCGTTTCTCCGCGCGCGGGGGGCTGTCACGGGGAGCGAGCTAGGATGGATTGGTCGCGCACGAGCCCCGGGAGTCGCTTGGGGGAGTGACGCGTTCGCCGTGGCTGCCGCACCATGCCCACCACCGCTGGGAACGACGCCGTCGCGACGACTGCCCCCGGGGCGGACGACCGGCTACCGCCCGGAGTCGGCGTCCTGTTGTTCGACGGCAGCTGCGGCCTGTGCGACGGCGTCGTGCAATTCCTCATCGCCCGTGATTCCCGTCGAGCGCTCCGCTTCGCCCCTCTGCAATCTCCGGTGGGACGCCGTCTGCTCGCCACCCACGGCTTTCCCGCGGACGAGGTTCCCGGTTCGATGGTCTACATCGAGAACGGCCGCGCCCTGACGCAGTCGCGTGCGGCGCTGGCGCTGGTGCGCCGGTTGGACGGGTGCTGGCCGCTCCTCGGCGTGTTGCGGCTCGTTCCCGCGATCATCCGCGACCCCATCTACCGCGTCGTCGCGCGCAATCGGTATCGTTGGTTCGGCCACGCCGATGCCTGTCGGCTCCCCGATCCGTCGCAGCGCGATCGATTCCTCGCCTGACGGATCGCGGCCGATCCCCCGGAGGTCCCGCCATGCGTCGCTGCCCCCGCCTCGTGGTGCTGTCGTCGGCACTTGTGCTCGTGATCCTCGGCGCTGGGGCGCACGGCGACGACGGCGCCGTCGATCCCGGAGCGATCGAGCAACTCCGCGCCGCATACCCCGCCGCGCCTTCGGGGATGGAGCGGAAGGTGATCCTCCTGCCGCACAAGGACCGCGGCGTCGAGGACGACTTTCGTGTCGAGCTCGTGGTCGGGCGCACCATTCCCACCGACGGCGTGAACGCGTACCGGTTGGAGGGCACGATCGGCGAGGTGGCGATCCCGGGCTGGGGTTTCACCTATCACGTCGTCGAAGGGGCGATGAACACTCCCGCCTCGACGCGGATCGCCGGCGGTGGCGACTCCCGGCCGCGATTCGTGCCCGGTCCGTCGACGATGGTGCCGTACAACAGCCGCCTGCCGCTGGTGGTCATGGTGCCTACCGGCTGCGAGGTGCGCTGGCGGCTGTGGCGGGCCGCGGCCGAGGTGCACGCGGCCCCGACGAAGTGATCCGGTCCGTGCCGTCGCCGGAACAGCCGGCGGACCCGGGACCACGCGCGGGGGCGTTCGCGGGGCCGCCGGCATCCCGCCGCGAATGCGCCATTGCCGGAATCCCGGTTTCGACGTAGAGTCGGTGTGGTTGAAGTTTCGATGAAGGTCGGTCGCCGCCACGGGAACTCCCGTCCATCACGCGGCCGCCCGCGATCGCATCTCTCGAAGTGGCCTTGTCCCGCGTGTGAGGAGCCCCGCTCCCCGCGTTCGCGACGGCCCCCCGGCAGGCGGTGATCCATCGACTGGATCGCTCGGCGCGCCGCGTGCGCACCGGCTCGGCTTCAACGGGTTTCGCATGTTCGTGTTCCTTCACCGGGTCGATCGACCCTACGAGGTATCGCTTTGGACCAGTCCGTCGTTCCGTCGTCATCCGCTTCGTCTTCGTCATCCGCGCCCCCGGCCGATTCGTTCGCCGGTCTGGGCCTCTGCCCGACCCTGCTGGCGGCCGTCACCGCCGAGGGCTACACCGTGCCGACCCCGATCCAGGCGCGGGCGATCCCCCACGTGCTCGCCGGTCGTGATCTGTTCGGCTGCGCGCAGACGGGCACCGGCAAGACGGCCGCGTTCGCGCTGCCGATTCTCGAACGGTTCGTGCAGGATCGTCGGCCGCGCACGGCGCGCCGCTGCCGCTGCCTGGTCCTCGCGCCGACACGCGAGCTCGCCGGACAGATCCACGAGGCATTCCGCGCCTACGGCCGGGGAACCGGCACGACGACCGCCTTGGTCTACGGCGGCGTCGGCCAGTCGCCTCAGGCGGCGGCGTTGCGGCCCGGTGTCGACGTGCTCGTCGCCACCCCCGGCCGGCTGCTCGATCTGGTCGGTCAGAAGCTCGTCGATCTCCGCGGTGTCGAGGTGCTGGTGCTCGACGAAGCCGACCGGATGCTCGACATGGGGTTCATTCACGACGTCCGCCGGATCGTCTCCCTCCTCCCGCGCGAGCGGCAGACGCTGCTGTTCTCCGCCACGCTGCCGGGCGAGGTGCGGCAACTGGCCGCCGATCTGCTGCGGACGCCGCTCGAGGTCAAGACCGCTCCCCAGGCCACGCCCGCCGAGACCGTCGCCCAGTCGGTCTGCTTCGTGACGCGGGCCGAGAAGCGCCCCCTCCTCGTCGGCTTTCTCCGCCAAGCCGACCGGGGACGGGTGATCGTCTTCACGCGCACCAAGCGCGGGGCCGACCGCTTGCACCGCGAGCTCGATCGGGCGGGCATCGACGCCGCCGCGATCCACGGCGACAAGTCGCAGCAGCAGCGGGAGCGGGCCCTCGCGGCGTTCAAGGGCCCCCGTCCGCCGGTGCTGATCGCGACGGATATCGCGGCCCGGGGCATCGACGTCGATCAGGTGTCGCACGTGGTCAACTACGAGTTACCGCACGAGCCGGAGACCTACGTCCATCGCATCGGGCGCACCGGACGCGCCGGACACCGCGGCGCCGCGGTGAGCTTCTGCGATCACGAGGAGCGGCCCCGGCTGGCCGCGATCGAAAAACTCCTCCGCCGTTCGCTGCCTCCCTGCGACGACCTGCCGACGATGCCCGGCGATCCGCGCGCTGATGGCGGGGAGCCGGCCGGCGACGACGTGCCCCGCGCGCGATCGCCCCGTGCGCCCCGGGCGGGCTCGGGGCGTGCACCGCGGGGCGCGGTCGGCGGGCGGCGTACGGGCGGCGGCGTTGCCAAGGGGCCGGGCCGTCGCGGTCGCGGCGCCGGGCGCACCGCGGCGCGGCCGGCCCCGGCCATCGAACCGGCGGCGCCGCCCTCGGCACCGGTGCCGCCGTCCGGCAAAGGACGCGGGGTCACCCGCCGCTACCGCCGGGCCTTGTGACCAGCGGTGCCTCACCCGTGCCCGGCGGGGGACAGGCGGCGTGGGCCGCGCATCCGGCGTATCATCGGACCGATGAGCGACTCCGCGAACCAACCGGCGCTGCACTACTGCACCAACGTCCATCCCTGCCGCTCGATCGACGACCTTCCCGGGGTCTTCGACGACTTCACGATGCCGATCGCCGCCCGGGCCGGGTTCGCGGTCGGGGCGGGCCTCTGGCTCCCGGCGCGGGCGATTGCCGGGCTGCAGAGCCGATCCGAAGGGGTCGCATGGCTCGCCGACGCGCTCGCTTGCCGCGGTCTGGCGTGCCGGACGCTCAACGCCTTTCCCTACGGCGATTTCCACGAGGAGTCGGTGAAGGATCGGGTCTACCGACCCGATTGGTCGACCGCCGCGCGATGCGCCTACACGATCGCCTGTGGCGAAGTTCTCGCCGGGTTGATGCCCGCCGGCGCGGCCGGGAGCGTCTCGACGCTCCCGCTCGGGTTCAAAGCGCACGCCCGAGCGGCCTCGTTCGAGGCCGAGGCGATCGCCAACCTGATCGCCGTGGCGGTCGCCTGGGATCACCTGCGCGCCCGTGACGGCCGGACGATCCGCCTCGCGATCGAGCCGGAACCGCTGTGCGTGCTCGAGACCACGGCGGAGGCGATTGCCTTTTTCGAGCGCTTATGGACGGCGGCCGCGCAGGCGGGGGTCGAGCCGGTGGTCCGCGAGCACGTCGGATTGTGTTACGACGTCTGTCACCAGGCGGTCGAGTTCGAGGATGCGGCCGTGTCGCTCGGGCGGCTGGCCGCGGCGGGAATCGGCATCGTGAAGGTTCACGTCAGTTGCGCTCTCGAGCTCGACGCGCCGGCCGATCGGTCGGCCCGCGAGGCGCTGGCGCGGTTCGCCGAGCCGCGCTACCTCCACCAGACGTTCGCCCGGCTGGCGGACGGGCGGATCGTATCGTCTCCCGATCTCACCGCCGCCCAGGCGCTCTCCCCGCCGCGCGAGTGGCTCGAGGCGGCGGCATGGCGGGTGCATTTCCACGTCCCCGTCGATGCCTCACGCCTCGGTCCCCTCGGCACCACCCGGGTCGAACTGCACCGCGCGCTCGAGGCCGTCGGCCGGCTTCCCGAGCCGCCGCATCTCGAGGTCGAGACCTACACCTGGCCCGTGCTCGCCGGGACGGAGGCGCGCGACCCGCAGGCCCGCCAGGAAGCGATCGTCGCGGGGTTGGCACGCGAGTTGGCGGCGACGCGAGCGTGGCTGGCTGCCGGCCACGTCGGCTCCTGACCGCCCGATGCATGCCCGTGGGGCCGAGTCCATGAGCCGGACGGCGGGCGGCAGAGCCTCGGATACACTGCCAGCGCGGCAGTTTTCCTCGCAGCCCCGGCGGCGATCCCTTGAACGCGTCGTCTCCGACTCCCGTCGACACCGTGCCCGGGCCCGCTCGGACGTCGCTTGGCGTGCCGGGGGCCGGTTCCGCCGCGCGTGAGCCCGCCGGACGTCGGGCGTCGAACGGACGCGTGCTCCGCGGATGCGTGGTCGTGCTCGCCCTGGCGGCGCTGGCGTATCTCGGCTACGGGTTCGCGATGACCTGGGGCCGCAACTACGACGGCGATCTGGAGGAGCGCTGGCGGGAGTACTAGCTGTTTCGCATCGGCGTGTACCCGCACTCCAAGATCGAACGACCGCCCGCCGGTTTCCCCTTCGTGGGGTCCGTCTATCCCCCGTATGCCTTTCCGCAGATGGGTTTGTTCTTCGAGCCGGGCGGCAAACTCCAGGCCCGGATCCTGATCGAGCTGTTGTCGCTGGCGTCGCTCGCCCTGATGGCGTGGTTTTCCCATCACACGCTGCGCCCCTATGGCCGTGAGATCGCGCTGGTCGGCGCGGTGGCGGTGGTGGCGATCGCCGGCAACGGCACCGCTCTGGCGCTCGGACAATTCTCGATCATCTGCGTGGGATTGATCACGGTGCAGTGGCTGGCGATCCTCGGACGGCGGCCGATCGTGGCGGGGATCGCCTGGGGCATGGCGATGCTCAAGCCGCAGATCGCCTTGCCGTTCGTGCTCTTGTTCCTCGCCGAGGGCCTGCAGGTCGGCAGCGTCGTCGGCGTGGCGCTCGTGGCGCTGCTGTCGTGGATGGCGTGCCTGTGGACGGAGGTCCCCGTCCGCACCGTGATCGACTTCTGGCGGTCGGGCATGTCGATGAGGTTCGCCGCCGAGGGCTACGGACTCGGACCGGGGGCGATCGCGCGCTGGCTGGGCGCCGACCATCGGATCGTGCAGGTGGTGATGCTCGGCGGCATGCTCGTCTTCGCCGTGCCGCTGGTGGTTTTCATGCGGCGCCATGGCCGCAAGGCGATCCTCCCGGTCGCCGCGGCGTGTGGCGTGATCGGCATGTTCGCCTGCTACCACCGGCCGTACGACCACGTGATGCTTTTCCCGACCCTGCTGGGCGTGCTCGTCGTCGCCGCCGGCTCGCGGCGCGCGTGGCCGGCCGTCGTCGCCGTGGCGATGGTGGCGTCGCTGGTGATCCC
>JBJSXB010000192.1:0-9991 GCA_046086245.1 Planctomycetaceae bacterium
GGGGCCGACAGCCCGATGCCGCCGCCGCGCCGCGCGGCGTTCGTGTTCGCCTCCGACGACGAGGAGGAGGACGACGACGGCACCGACGCTGCGGCGGCCGCGAGGGATCGCGACGGCGACTGACCGGCGCCGCTCACTCTCCGCCCACACCGCCCCAGCCGGCGGCGAGCAGCATCGTGGCGGCGTGGATGTCGACGATCGATCGAAGGTCTGGACAGTAGCCCCCGCCGCAGACGATCGCCACCGGCAACCCCGCCCCGCGGGCCGCGGCGAGCACCGTGCGGTCGCGCTTGAGCAACCCCTCCTTGGAGAGTGCCAGGCGGCCGAGACGATCGCCGGCGAAGGGATCGGCGCCGGCGATGTAGAACACCAACTCGGCATGGGCCCGCTCCATCGCCGTTCCCAGGGCCGGCTGCAGGGCGGCGAGATAGCCGGCGTCGTCACAGCCGTCTTCGAGATCGACGTCGAGCGAGCCGGGATGCTTGCGGAGCGGAAAGTTGCGCGCGCCGTGGATCGACAGCGTGAACACGGTCGGATCGGCGGCGAAGATCTGCGCGGTGCCGTTGCCCTGGTGCACGTCGCAATCGACGATCAGCACGCGTTGCACGGCGCCGCGGGCCTGCATCTCCCGCGCCGCCACGGCGATGTCGTTGAAGACGCAGTAGCCCTCGCCGAAATCGCTGCCGGCGTGGTGCGTGCCCCCGGCGAGGCTCGCGGCGACCCCCTCCTCGAGCGCCGCGGCGGCGGCGTCGACGGCCGCGCCGGTGCTGCGCAGCGATCGCTCCACCAGTTCCGGGCTCCACGGAAAACCGATCCGCCGTATCTCGGCCGGCGCGAGCGTGCCGCCGAGGACGCGACCGACATAGGCGCGATCGTGGACGCGGAGCAGTTCGTCAACGGTGGCGGCGTGGGGGGCGATGAACTCGAGCGCAACGCCCTCCGCCGCATGGGTCTCGAGCCGCTCGCGGAGCAGGCGGTATTTGTCGAGGGGGAACCGATGGCCCTCGGGGAGCGGGAGCGGATAGCGATCGCAGGGGTAGAGCCGCATGGGAGCCGTCCGGTGCCCGTCGGCGTCTGCCGCGATCAGGATTCCGCCGCGGGCGATTCGCGACGACGTGGCCCACGACTGCGATGCCACCACCGCGCGCCGAGCGACGCTGCGGCGACGGCGACGAGGGCGAGGGCCGACGGTTCCGGGACGAGGGCGAGGATCTGCGGCCGGTAGAACGACAGGTCGATCGAGTAGGTGGCGTTGCCGAACACGGTGTTGGCGCCGGGATCGGGCTGACCGGAGAAACCTGCCACCGCCATCATCAGCCCGGCCAACTCCCACGTCGTGCCGTTCTTGGCGTAGACCGCTCCACCGGAATCGCCATAGGCGGCCTGCGCCTCCGTCGTGCCGAGGTCGGCATCGAAGGTGGTGACGATCGACTTGAGATCGCCGATCCCGTCGTTGATCCACAGCCCGGTGGCGGCGAGCGTGTTGGTGCCCCAACGCATCGTCCGGTTGGCCATGTCGACCTTGTAGCCGGCGGCGTTGCCCCCCGACGCGACTTCCGTCCATGTCCAGGGGTCGGTCGTGGTCGTCACGCTCCACTCGGTGAGCCCCGGCTGGCGGTCGCGGCCGGCGCCGATCATCGTCACCGCCGCGCCGACTGCCGGCGTGGTCGACGCGATCGGCGGCGCGACGATCCCGTCCGGCAACGGCGTGATGCGGTACATGAGCAGGTCGGTGAGCATGGTCTTGCCCGGCTCCCCGGCGTTGGTGAGTTGCACCTCGGAGCCGGGAATCGAGAAGTAGGTCGTGCCCGACAGGGTGATCGGCCCGGCCCCGACGTGGGCCGCGGTGAGCACCCAACCGGCACCGACATAGACGCCGGTCCCGATGCCGCGCACCCCGACGGCGGACCAACCGGGGTCGTCGGCGGGCGCGGTGGTGTTGCCGGTGCCCGAGGCGGTCTGGATGACGACCGCGGGCGCCGACGGCGACGGCAGCGCCGCCAGCGCCACCACCACCCATGCCCCGCACCCCGCCGTCCGCACCCGCCACCGTCGCTGCATCCTTCGCGTTGCGCTGGTCGTCATCGCAGGCTCCACCTGGGAATGGGTCATGGAACGCCCGTCACCGTCACGTCCGGCGCAGCACCGCGAAGTGGGCCCGGGCCCCGCCGGGGGAAAACTCCGCACCGTCGACGCCGGGTACCACCTCGAACCGCGCCGGCTCGAGCGACTCCAGCGCGAACCCGTCGGCGAATGCCCGTGTCAGCTCCTCGGCCCCCACCCGCCGCGGTCCATGTTCACCCGGTTCGTCGGGAGCCATGCAGAGGATGAACACCCGCGCTCCCGCTTCGAGCAAACCCCGCAGGGCGTCGACGTACGCTGCGCGGCCCGCGTCGTCGAAGGAGTGGAACAGACCACTGTCGGTGACCGCATCGTAGCGTTCCGGGATCGTGCCGACCGCGGTGGCGTCCATTTCGAGGAAGTTCACCGCCACGCCGGCGCGGTGCGCCTTCTCGCGCGCCGCGGCCAGGGGTGCGGCGAGAAAATCGACCCCCGTCACGGCGCGACCCCGCATGGCCAGCCAGATCGCCAGGTCCCCCGTCCCACAGCCGCAATCGAGGACACGTTGACCGATCCGGTCCTCCGCCCCGACGAACGCCCGCTGGGGCCGACCGATGTTCCAGGGCGCGGTGGGGAGGGCGTAGTAAGCCTCGAAACGCTCGCGGGACGGCAGTCGCTCGCTGGTCATGGCGTCCGGCCTAGCGCCGCCCCTTCGCTGCGGTCTTCTTGGCGGGCTTCACGCCCCCCTGCCCGTCGACGAGCACGTCGATCGAGCCGCACTCGACGCGGTACAGCCACCCGTGGATCCGTGGTACCGAGCCCTTGGCGTGCATGTTCTTGATGAGCGCGAGGTTCCGCAGATGCTTGATCTGGAGTTTGACGTTCTCCTCGGTGAGCACGGCGAGCTTCTCCTCGCGCGACAGCTTCCGCTCCCGGGCGATGCGGTCGGCCGCCTCCTTGGCGCCCGTGGCGATGCACAGCCAATCGGCGATGTAGTTCTCGTGGACGCCGTCCTCGATGGCGGCGATGCCGCCGCAGCGGGTATGGCCGCAGATGATAATGTCCTCGATCTTGAGGTGCACGACCCCGTACTCGAGGATCGCCGAGATGTTGACGTCGTTGAAGGCGACGATGTTGGCGACGTTGCGGTGGACGAACATCGTGCCGGGCTTCGAGCCGGTCATCTGGTGCTCGCTGACGCGTGAATCGGAGCAGCCGATCCACAGCACCTTCGGCGTCTGCCGGGCCGCGATCGACTTGTAGTATTCGGCGTTGGGCCGCCACTCCTCCGTGACGAAGGCGGCGTTGCCGGCGAGCAATTGGTCGACGGTCGAGCGGGCCATGCGCGGTCTCTCCCGGGAGGAACGGTCGAGCCGGGAGGGTACCATGGCCGCCGCAGTCGCCGCCAATCACCTTCCGCCGGTCGATTGACCTTGCACGAGGGCGGCCGCCGACGGAAAAACTCCGCTGCAGCGGCTCGCCGCGCGGCCCGCCTGCCGCCCGCGCCGCCACCCCGAGATCGCATCGCCCGTGGACTGGCCGAGCCTCCTCACCGCCGCCGTCGTCGTCGTCACGCTGGCGCTGCTCGCCTCGGCACAGCGCGCCCCCGACATGGCGATGATCGGCGGCGTCGTGGTGCTGCTGGCGGCGGGAATCCTCACCCCCGACGAGGCGCTGCGGGGGATGGCCAACGAGGGGATGATCACCGTCGCGGCGCTGTTCGTGGTGGCCGCCGCGGTGGAGCGGACCGGGGCCTTGGCACTGGTGGTCGACCGGGTGCTCGGCCGGCCGAAATCGCTCGCCGCGGCGCAATTCCGCACGATGGCCGGGCCGGCGGTGGTCTCGGCCTTCATGAACAACACGCCGGTGGTGGCGCTGATGGTGCCGGCGATCCGCACCTGGGCGGCGAAGCACCGCCTCTCGGTGTCGAAGCTGCTCATGCCGATGAACGCGGCGGTGGTGCTCGGCGGCCTCTGCACCCTCATCGGCACCAGCACCAACCTGGTCGTCAGCGGCCTCCTCGAGGACAAGACGGGGCGGCCGATGGGGATGTTCGATATTTCCTGGCTCGGCGTCCCGCTTTTGGTGGCCGGATTCCTCTACCTGCTCGTCGCCAGCCGCCGGCTGCTCCGTGACCGCCGGCCAGCGATCAGCGAGAGCGACGACCCCCGGCAGTACTCGCTCGAGATGGAGGTCGAGGCCGACAGCGGACTGGTCGGCCGGACGATCGAGGAGGCGGGGCTCCGCGGCCTGCACGGATTGTTCCTGATGGAAATCGACCGCGGCGGCCACGTGCTCGCGGCGGTGGCGCCGTCGGAACGGCTCGAGGCGGGGGATCGGCTCGTGTTCGTCGGGGTGATCGACAGCGTCGTCGAACTCCAGAAGATCCGCGGGTTGCGGCCGGCCACCGACCAGGTGTTCCAACTCGACGGCCCGCGCAGCGAGCGCGTGCTGGTGGAGGCGGTGGTGTCGCCGGTCTGCCCGCTGGTCGGGCGCACGATCCGCGACGGCCGCTTCCGCACCACCTACGATGCCGTCGTGATCGCCGTCGCCCGCAACGGCGAGCGCCTGCAGATGAAACTCGGCGACATCGTCCTCGAACCGGGCGACACGCTGCTCCTCGAGGCAAGCCCCGGGTTCCTCGAGCGGCAGCGTTCGAGCCGCCACTTTTATCTCGTCAGCGAGGTGGTGGGGGCGCAGCCGCCGCGGCACGACCGCGCCTGGATCGCCGGCGCCGTGCTGGTGGCGATGGTAGCGGCCGCGGCGGTCAATCTTCTGCCGATGGTGGCCGCGTCGCTGTTCGCCGCCGGCGCCGTGATCTGCACGCGGTGCATCTCCGCCAACGAGGCTCGGCGGGCCATCGAATGGGAGTCGCTGCTGCTGATCGCCGCCAGCTTCGGCATCGCCCGGGCGATGGAGAAGACCGGCCTCGCGGAGAGCCTCGCCGGGGCGACGATCGCCGCCGCCGGCTCGGATCCCACCGCCGTGCTGGCGGCGGTGTATCTGGTCGCGATGCTGTTCACCGAGCTGATGAGCAACAACGCCGCGGCGGTGCTCGTGTTCCCGATCGCCTGGCAGGCCGCCGCCGACCTCGGCGTCAATCCACTGCCGTTCGTGATGGCGATCACGGTGGCGGCCAGTTGCGGTTTCGCCACGCCGATGGGCTACCAGACCAATCTCATGATCTATGGTCCCGGCGGCTACCGCTTCAGCGACTACCTCCGCTTCGGCGGCCCGTTGAATCTGCTGGTGATGGCGCTGACGGTGGTCCTCGCCCCGCTCATCTGGCCGTTCGCCCCCTCGGCCGGCACGATGCCCACCCCGATGCCCGCCGCCATTGTGGCACCGCCCGGTGGTCCGGACGGCGCCGGCCCGGCATCGCTTCAAGAGGCGGCGATGCCCGCGACGGCGGCCACGAGTCGGTCGATCTCGGCGACCGTGTTGTAGAACGCCAACGACGGCCGCACGGTCGCCTCGAGTCCGAAGTGCCGAAGCGATGGCTGCGCGCAGTGGTGACCGGCGCGGACGGCGATTCCGGCACGATCGAGCCGCCGGCCCACCGCCACCGGATCGTGCCCGTCGAGTACGAACGACAGCACGCCGACCTTCTCGCGCGCGGTGCCCACCAGGCGTAGCCCCCCGACCGCTGCCAACCGCGCCGTCGCGTACTCCAGGAGGTGGTGTTCGTAGGCCGCGATCCGCTCGCGCCCCAGCGCGGCGACGTAGTCGAGGGCGATGCCCAGCCCGACCGCATCGGCGATGCTCGGAGTGCCCGCCTCGAATCGCGCCGGAGGATCGGCGTACGACGTGTGCTCGAACGAGACGTCGCGGATCATGTTGCCTCCTCCCTGCCAGGGAGGCAGCGCCGCAAGCAGCTCGCCACGCGCGAAGACCGCGCCGATTCCGGTCGGCGCGAAGATCTTGTGCCCCGAGAAGACGAAGAAGTCGCAGCCGATCCGCTGCACGTCGACCGGGAAATGCGACACGCTCTGGGCGCCGTCCACCACGACGAGGGCGCCGCGGGCCTTCGCCATGGCGGTGAGTAGCTCGACCGGGAGGATCGTACCGAGGCTGTTCGACGCGTGCGACATCGCCACCAGGCGCGTGCGCGGCCCGAGGAGCCGCGCATAGGCTTCCACGATCACTTCACCGCGGTCGTCGATCGGAGCGACGCGGATCACCGCCCCGGTTCGCTCGGCGAGCATCTGCCAGGGCACGATGTTGGCGTGGTGCTCGAGTTCCATCAGCACGATCTCGTCTCCCGGCCCGAAACGGGGCCCGAGGACGTTGGCGACGAGATTGATGCCCTCGGTACAGCCGCGCACGAAGAGGATTTCCTCCGGCTGCGAGGCGCCGAGGAACCGGGCGACCGTCTGCCGCGCCGACTCGTACGCGTCGGTGGCCCGCGCGGCGAGCGTGTGGGCACCGCGATGGATGTTGGAGTAGTCCTCGGCGTAGAACCGCGCCATCCCGTCGATCACCACCCGCGGCTTGTGCGTGGTGGCGGCGTTGTCGAACCAGGCGAGCGGCTGGCCATGGATCCGCCGGGCGAGGATGGGGAAGTCGTGCCGGACCCGTTCGACGTCGAACGCCGCACGCAGACCCGCGGCGGACGGCGCCGTCGTCGTGCGCGGAGCCGCCAGGTCGCGGCCGATGACGACGTCGAGCGAACGCCGGTGATCCAGTGACCGCACGTGGCTCACGAAGCGACGCAGGCCCGACCAGTCGCTACCGTGCGGCGATTCGACACCGTGCGGCGATTCGCTACCGTGCGGCGATGCCGGGCGACCGGGCGATGCGATCGATCCGCGTGACGCAGTCGGCGTGTTGGCCGCGGTGACGAACCCGGCCGGCGGCACCGACGGGAGCGATCCCCCCTGCCCCGCGGCCATCGCCTCGCGGGCAAGACGCCCGGCGGCCGCGGCGATCTCGGTCGCCGCGGCCGATGGCCCGGCGCGGTGGTCCTCGAGCAGATCGGACGCGGATTCGATAACCAAGCCGGAGCCTCGTGGGTGCCGTGGGTGTGGTGCCGACGATCGCCGTCGGCCGGCCGCCGCCGTCGCGTCAGATTCCCGAGCCTTCGTGATGCGCGCCGCGCGCGATCGCACGATCGTCGTGGTAGTAGCCGACCTCGACGTTCTCCAGCACGCCGAGAGCATCGTCGGTCAGCACGGCCAGGGAGAAGTAGTTGGTCAGCAGGTACGACGCGACCCCGAGGCTGTCGAGCCCCATCAGGCGGGCCGACAGACTGGGCATGATCTCGCCGGGGATCCCCGTCTGATGGAGGCCGACGACCCCCTGATCGGCCTCGCCGACACGGAGCAGAAGAATGCTGGTCGTGCCGGACGACTGGCTCTGGCTGTAGCCGTTGCGGCTCTTCACCTCGAGCTTGTCGCACGGCACCAACGGCACCCCGCGCCACATGATCACCGGCGAACCCTGGATCACGGTCGTCACCGGCGGGACGCCGCGCCGCGTACACTCGCGCTCGAAGGCGGCGATCGCCTTGGGGTGGGCGAGGAAGAAGGCGGGTTTTTTCCAGACCAGCGACAACAGCTTGTCGAGATCGTCGGGCGTCGGGGCTCCGTAGCGCGTGCTCACGCGCATCGCGGGATCGACCGAGTGCAGGAGTCCGAACTTCTGGTTGTTGACCAGATCCCACTCCTGTCGTTCCTTGATGCCCTCGATCGTCAGCCGGATCTGCTCCTCCAACTGGTCGTAGGGCCCGTTGTAGAGATCGGAGACGCGGGTGTGGACGCGGACCACCGTCTGGATGGCGGCCAGCGCGTACTCGCGTGGGTTGGCGGCGTAATCGACGAACGTCTCCGGGATCTCGACGTTCTCGGCGAACCCGGAGACGAGATCGATGTTGCGCTCCCCGTAGCGGTTGACGCTGGACCGCAAGGCGAGGTGCTCGTCGACCGACCGGCGGAAGTCGTCGCGCTGATTGGGGAGCTCGTCGAGCACCGCCTCGAGATCCTGGCGCGACAGGGTGAGCAGCACGCACGGCGTGATCGTGCGCACGGTGATCCCCGAGGGCTTGTCACTCACCAGATCGACCTCGCCGAAGAACTCCCCCTCGGTGAGCAGGGCGGCACGCAGATCCCGTCCATGCACCCCCTTGGCGAGGATTTCCACCTGCCCCTGGGCGATCACGAAGAAGGTGCTGCGATCCTGCCCTTCGATGAGCAGATCGCTTCCCAGCGGCACCTCCTCGTTCTTGAAACGCTGCTGCATCCGCTCGAGCAGCGTCTCGGGGAAGCGGGAGAACAACGGCACGTTGCGCAGCTCGCCGTGGCTGAACGACAGGCCGCCACCGGCGGGCACGATCTCGATCCGCTCCGCCTTGGAGAGCTCCACCTTGGTGCGATTGATCCGGTACACGCCCCCCTCCACCTGTACCCAGGGGAGGAGATGGAGCAGATGCCGCGGGGTGATCGACATCATCATCGGCCGCGTCTTGGTCGTGGTGGCCAAGTTGCGGGCGACCGCGGTGGTCACGCTGCGCTGCAGGAGATTGTCGGACATCGTGCACGTGCTCCGGGGAGGAGGAAGACTGGGCGGGCGTCCCGCCCGCCGGGATCACGCCTCGTAGAGGCCGGTCGAGAGGTACCGCTCCCCCGAGTCGGGGAGCACGACGACGATCGTCTTGCCGGTCGATTCGGAACGCGCTGCGACCCGGAGGGCGGCGTGCATCGCGGCGCCGCAGGAGATCCCGCAGAGGATCCCCTCTTCCTTCGCCAGACGGCGCGCGATCGCGACCGCCTCCTCGTTGGTCACCTGGAGCACCTCGTCGACGAGACCGCGGTCGAGGATGTCGGGAACGAATCCGGCGCCGATCCCCTGGATCTTGTGAGGACCCGGGGCGCCGCCGGAGAGCACCGGACTGGCAGCCGGTTCCACCGCCACCGTGTGCAGCGACTGCCCCTGGGACTGCTTGAAGAAGCGCGACACGCCGGTGATCGTGCCGCCGGTGCCGACCCCCGCGACGAAGATGTCGACACGTCCCTCGGTGTCGTTCCAGATTTCCGGGCCGGTGGTGCGGAAATGGATCTCGGGGTTGGCGGGATTCTTGAATTGCTGCGGCATGAACACCCGCGGATCACGAGCCATCTCCTCGGCCCGTGCCACCGCGCCGCGCATCCCCTCGGTGGCCGGCGTGAGCACGATCTCGGCACCGAGGCCGCGGAGCAGTTGCCGCCGTTCGATCGACATCGACTCCGGCATGAAAAGCGTGAGCGGGTATCCCTTCGCCGCGCACACGAACGCCAGGGCGATGCCCGTGTTGCCGCTGGTGGGCTCGACGACCCGCTGGCCGGGCTGCAGCCGGCCGCTCCGCTCGGCGTCCTGGATCATCGCCGCGCCGATGCGGCACTTGACACTGTAGGCCGGGTTCCGCCCCTCGATCTTGGCGAGCAGACGCACGTCGAGGCCACCGGCCAGGCGATTGATCCGCACCAGCGGCGTGCGGCCGATGGTGTCGACGTTGTCGGCGAAGATAGGCACGGACACCTCCCGCCGGATGGCGGCGAAGGCGTGCTTCCAAGTTGACCGGTCAGCAACGCGAAAAACGGATTGTCGACGGGCGGCTGATCCGCACCACCGGCGGGGACGCGATTGACGAACCCCCGCAAGGTTTGCCTACCTTAGCGGGACTGCCGGGAATTGAGAAGTCTCCGAAGGAGGTCCATGATGGCCGAACGCACAGCGGTCGCCTCGCGCCGCCGGGGCCGCATGGCGGTGCGATGGATGGCGATCGCCTGCGGCTCCTTCGCGGCGTGGTCATCCACGGCGACGGTCGCCGCCCCGCCGAACGTGCTCGTCTTCTACGCCGACGACCTCGGCTGGGGCGAACTCGGCTGCCAGGGCAACCGCGAGATTCCCACGCCGCACATCGATTCGCTGGCCCGCGACGGCGTGCGCTGCACGC
>JBJSXB010000193.1:0-3280 GCA_046086245.1 Planctomycetaceae bacterium
CCAGGCCGGCAGCCTCCGCCAACCCGCGGAAGTAGCCCGCCGCCATCAGCGTCACCCGGCAGCCGCGGGCGACCAGTTCCCGACCGAGCCCGACGAAGGGATGGACGTCGCCGGAACTGCCGACGGCACAGAGGATCACCAGGGGGGCGTCGGGGCGGGACATCAACGATCGGATGCGGGAGGAGCGGGGCTGACCATGGGGAAAGTGTGCCACAATGCGGGTCACCACGGTCCAATCCTGCTTCCCGGTGCAATGCCTTTCTCGAGGGCCCGAGCCATGCCGACCATCTCCGCCACCTTTCGTTCTCCACGCCGCCGGTTTCCGCCCTCCGACCGGGGGGCGCGCACGCCTCGTGGCCAAGGGCTTCCCTTGACGACGCTGCTGCTGGCCGCCGTGCTGCCGGTCGCCGTCCTGCCGGTCTCGGTGGCGTGCGTTGCCGCGGCGGAGCCGATCGAAGTGCCGCTGTGGCCGGGACCGGCGCCGGTCGGGGATGGCTCGGTCGATGGCGTGGGGAAGCCACAGATCACCGTCCATCTCCCCGCAGCGCCGAACGGAGCCGCAGCGGTGATCTACCCCGGCGGCGGCTACGGCGGGCTCGTGACCGGCGCCGAGGGGCACGGGATCGCCGAGTGGCTCGGACACCACGGCATCGCCGGCATCGTCCTCGAGTACCGACTGCCCGCCGGGCGCTCGGCCGTGCCGCTCCTCGACGCCCAGCGCGCGATCCGCACCGTGCGTTCCCGTGCGGCGGAGTGGAAACTCGACCCGACCCGGGTGGGCATCGTCGGCTTCTCCGCCGGCGGCCACTTGGCCGCCACCGCCGCGACCCAGCCCGCGGCAGGCGATCCCGCGGCCGCCGACCCGATCGACCGGCTCACGGCACGGCCCGATTTCGCGATCCTCGTCTACCCGGTGATCACGATGGGCGATGCGGCGGGAACCCATCCCGGCTCGCGCCGCAATCTCCTCGGCCCCGAGCCGTCGGCCGAACTCGTCCGCCGCTTCTCGGCCGAGCAACAGGTCACCGCCGACACCTCCCCCACCTTCCTCGCGCACGCCGAAGATGACCAACCGGTGCCGATCGGCAACAGCGTCATGTTCCACGACGCGCTGGTGGCACAGGGCGTGCCGACACGCCTGCTGCGGTTGCCGAACGGCGGCCACGGCCTCGACGGCTACAAGGGCCCGTCGTGGGATGCGTGGCAAACCGGGGCGATCGCGTGGCTCCGGGAACGGGGGATGATTCGTTGACGCGCCCGCCGACGGCCGGCCGCTGGCGACGTCCTGACAGGGGAGGTTTTTGCCGCGGCGCGTATGATCGTTGGGGTGCGCGGCAGCGTCGCCGCGGGGAGCGCCGTGTGGCAGGGAGGATCATCATGAGTCGGGCGGCACTGTTTCTGGCACTGGTGTGTGTGGTGGCGGCGGGGCGGTCGGCCGACGCCGGTGGCATCTGGTTCGGATCGTTCGGTCCGCCGGTCGTGGCTCCGATGCCGTTCGGGCTGGCGGGTGCCGGTTTCGTCGGTGGATTCGTCCCGGTCGCCCCGGTGCTGCCGGTGGTGGTGGCACGGCCCGTGGTCCCGGTGATCGCGCCCGTCGCGGTCTATTCCCCCGCCCCGGTGATCGTCGCCCCCTCGCGCCACGCCTGGCGGCATGCCAACCGGGTCTATCGGCGCAACGTCCTTTGGGGTTGGTGACCGGCGGCCGGGTCGCCGGGTCGCGCGATGGCGTCCGATCGATCGCCGATCGCACACACCCGACGGCGATGCGTACAAGCTGGCGGGGGATGCCGGCGACCGGTTCGCCGTGCGCCCTCCCAGGGAGACACGGCCATGGTGGCGGCTCGCGATGACCTGCTCCGCGACGTGAGGCGGATGGCGGCACTGGCCGAAGGTGCGGCGATGCGCCTGCGCGGACGGTTGGTGCCCCCGATCCTGCCGCTGCCGATTCCCGGCGGAACGCGCGGCGTCCCCGCGCCGGCCGCGGCGCCACCAGCTGACCGCGACGCGATCCGGCCGGACGATCATCCCCCGGCCGCCACCTGATCCGGCCGATGCGGCAGGCTGTTGGGCCACCGCCTGCTAGCGCGCCGTCTCGATCCCGTCCGCCGTGGTGGCGATCGAGAAGCGCACGCGGACGACCGGATGGGTGGTGTAGAGCCGATGCCGGTCGCCGTCGAAGACGAGCATCGCGCTCGACGCCGCCGGCTCGGCATCGTCCACCGGCAGGAGTGGATTCCCGGCCCATTTCCGCCAGTGCCGCGCGTCGTCGCTCACCGCCAAGCAGGTGCACCAGCGGCCTTGGCCGCCGATCGCGCTGGCATGGTAGAGGGCGTAATAGCGGCCGCGGAATCGGAACACCTGATTGAAGGCAATCGCTCGCGCGTCGTAGGGCTCGGGGCCGCAGATGAGGATCGGTTCGTCGGCGACGTTCGTCCAGACGCGGAGATCGCGCGACGTCGCCAGCCAGATGCCGAGATCCTGGCGTTCGTAGAACAGATACCAGACCGGCCCCTCGCGCCACACGGTGGGCGTGCCGCGCGGTCCCTCGGGAATCGGTCGGCCATCGACCGTGCGGATGTCGAGCGGCCCCTGCGGTCGCCAGCCGAGGCCGTCGGACGACGTCCAGCGGCTGGCGATGTCACCTTCCCCCTCGACGAACATCTCCCACTGCGCTCCCGGCGGCCGCACGAGGCAGACGTCTTCGATCCACGTGTCGGCCACGAGCGGCCCGACCGGCACGCGCGACCAGTTGAGTCCGTCGGGGCTGGTCGCATGCCCCAACCGGCAGCGTCCCCGGGGGCCGTCGGGCGCGACGCGTGCCGCCACGCCCGTGTACCACATGCGCCATCCCCGCGCGTCGCGCACGATCCACCCGCGTTCACGGATCTCGTGGTCCCAGCCGCCGTCGCCGCGCCCGGAAAAAAGTGGCGGCGAAGGCGGCCCAAACTCGACCAACGCGCGCGGCACGGCCGCATCGCCTCCGGGCACCTGTGCCGACGCGGCGGCGATGGCTACCCATCCCACCACCAGCAGCGCCGGGAAGCCGACAACGACTCGCTCGGCGGCACGGAATCGGTTCATGCGGGAAAGCTTCGTTCGCGGCCCCATACATTACGGATCACGAGAGGGGCGCTGTGGCGTCGCGGTGTCTTCCCGGTGATAATAACCGGGTTGACCGCCACCGATCGCCCGACGTGCAGCACCGCATGCCCCGAGTCATGACCCACGCCGCCGACCCGCACGCCCCGCCGGTGCCGGCTCCAGCGCCGGCCGGCTTCAC
>JBJSXB010000194.1:0-14025 GCA_046086245.1 Planctomycetaceae bacterium
TTCGACCTGCGTGGTGTTCGATTACCGGGCCGGCGAGCCGCGGCCGATCCCGGGGGAGTTGATCGCGGTGGCGGAACGGCTCGAGGGCCGGTCCCTGCCGCGCCGTTCCGCGGGTAGCCGGTGACGGACCCCGCGATCGGCCTCGTCCCGGGAGCCTCTCTGCGGTCGCCGGCCCGACGTCGGCCGGTTCTGTCGGCAAGTGCATTGTCATCGCCGGCACGCTCGGTCATGACATGCCGTGGTCGTTTCCCAGTATCGGAGTCGCCGCGCGATGCTTTCCCTGCTGTCGTCCCGTGTCCGTGGTCTGCTTGCGATCCTCGTCCTGGCGACGCTTTCGGCGCCGCAGGTCCGGGGCGCCGAGCGGGCGAGACAACCCAACATCCTCGTGATCGGTGGAGACGACATCGGCCAGTTCAACGTCGGGGCGTTCAACCACGGCATGATGGGCTATCGCACGCCGCACATCGACCGCATCGCGCGGGAGGGGGCCCTGTTCACGGATTGGTACGGGCAGCAGAGTTGCACCGCCGGCCGGGCCGCGTTCATCACCGGGCAATCGCCGATTCGCACCGGGTTGACGAAGGTCGGCCTGCCGGGTGCCAAAGAGGGGATGCGGCCGGAGGACCCGACGATCGCCACCCTGCTTCGCGCCCGCGGCTACGCGACGGGCCAGTTCGGCAAGAATCACCTCGGTGACCGCGACGAGATGCTGCCGACCAACCACGGGTTCGACGAGTTTTTCGGCAACCTGTACCACCTCAACGCGGAGGAGGAGCCGGAGCATCCCGACGATCCGAAGAATCCGGAGTTCAAGAAGAAGTATGGTCCGTGCGGCGTCATCCACTCGTTCGCCGACGGCCGCATCACCGACACCGGTCCGCTGACTCGGGCGCGGATGGAGACGATCGACGAGGAGGTCAACGAAAAAGCCTTCGCCTTCATGGAACAGTCGAAGCGGGCCGGCAAGCCGTTTTTCATCTGGTGGAACTCGACGAAGATGCACATCTTCACCCACCTGAAGAACGGGGTGGCGGGCAAGACGGGCCTGGGCATCTACGCCGACGGGATGGTCGAACACGACCGGCAAGTGGGTGAACTGCTCGCCAAGCTCGACGAACTGGGCCTTACCGATGACACGATCGTGATGTACTCCACCGACAACGGCGCCGAGGCATTCACCTGGCCCGATGGCGGCACGACGATGTTTCGCGGTGAGAAGAACACGCAGTGGGAGGGGGGATACCGCGTTCCCTGCGCGATCCGCTGGCCGGGCGTGATCGCACCGGGCACGATCGTCAACGAGATCGCCGCCCACGAGGACATGCTCACGACGCTTTGCGCCGCGGCCGGTGACACCACCGCCAAAGCGGATCTCAAGCAGGGGCGGCGGATCGGCGACCGCACGTACAAGGTCCATCTCGACGGGCACGATCTCGGGCCGGCGCTGCGCGGCGAGGCGCCCTGGCCACGCAAGGATTTCATCTACTTCACCGACGACGGCAGCGTGGCGGCGCTGCGCTACGAGAATTGGAAGGTCACGTTCCTCGAGCAGCGGGCGCACGGGATGCACGTCTGGCAGCAGCCGTTCGTGGAGCTGCGGGCGCCGACGCTGGTGAATCTGCGCATGGATCCGTTCGAACTGGCGCAGGAGATCGGCATGGACTACCAGCGCTGGTACCTCGAACACATGTTCGCGATCGCCCCCGCCGCGGCCCACGTCGGCGAGTGGCTCCAGAGCTTCCGCGAGTTTCCCCCGCGGCAGAAGCCGGGAAGCTTCAATCTCGACCGCGTGATGGAGGCCGTAACGGCTCCGCCGGGGTCGGGTCGCTGACCGCGGGGCCGTTCCATTCAGCGCCGTGTCCGCCGCCGCAGCGTCTCCGAGGGAACTTCGCCGAAGTGCCGTCGGTAGCGACCGGCGAATCGACCGAACTCCCAGATGCCACGCCGGGCGAGCACGTCGGCGACGGTGACGCCGGGGTCCAGGGCCCTCGAGAGCAGCCGCCGGACGTGATGCAACTCGCGGCAGGCCAGATAGCGGCGGGGCGCCATCCCGAACGTTTCCTGGAAACTGCGCTGCAGCGTTCGCGGTGTCACGCCCGCGGCCCGCGACAGGTCGGCGGCGGAAAGCAGCGTCGGTGACTCGTCGATCGCCTCCATCGCGCGGCGGATGATCGCCGCACGATCGAGCCGCGGCCGGCCCATCGCCGCGGGGGACGGCGACGGCTTCGGCAGGCTCGCCACCGCCGCGGCGAGAAGTTCGGATCCGGCGGCGCGATGGGCGAAGCTGCCGGGAGGGCGGTCGGCGAGGTTCGCGGCGATACGGCGCACGAGTGTCGCCAGCGCTTGGGCACCGCCGGGCGGACAGGTGACGCGGCGGCTGGCCGACGTGGCTTCCGGCACGACCACGCCGGGAGGCAGTGCGATCGAGCACCACGCGTGGGCGACGCGGCGCACGCAGATGCAGAAATCGGCCCCGCGTGGAATCGCGAGCAACGAATCGCCGTCGAGCGAGGCGCCGTTGACGACGTGTTCGGCGGCGTGGGTGAGCGGCAGAAAGAGGATCGGCCCGGTGTGGACGTTGGCGCCGTAGCAGATGTTGCCGCCTCCCTCCGCGGCGAACTGGAGGACGACCTCGCCCAGTTCGAGCATCCCCAGCGTCCACCGTGGGACCTCGACGGCGTCGCACACCAGTCGCAGGCTCGCGCCGCTGACCGCCTCCCCCCACGCGTCGAAATCGTCGAATGCCCGCATCCCCGCAGGATAGGACGAGCGCTTGCCCTGTGGCAACGTCGTCGGCGGTCGGACCACGCCGCCCGTGGTGCGTGGCCCATGGGTGTTCCGCCACCGGCGTGCCGGCAGCGCGCCGCCATGGACAGCGGCGGCGGAATCACGGAAGATTTCCGCCGGTCGTGGGGGGTGCCCGAGCGCGATCGATGCCGTGGGCGATGGGAGCTGCCGTGGCCGATCTACGCGAAATGACCGACGCGATCCGGGCGCAGGAGCGCGAGCTTCGCGCCGGTGGCGGACCTGCCGGCCACGAGCGGCAGCGGCGGCTCGGCCGCTTGCCGGTGCGCGAGCGGCTCGGATTGCTCCTCGATGCGGGGGCACCGTTCCTGGAAATCGGGCTGTGGTCCGGCTGGGGAGTCGATCCCGCCTGGGGCGACGTGCCCGCCGCCGGCCTCGTGGCAGGCATCGGTCGGATCGCCGGTCGGCTCTGTCTGGTGGCGGCGCACGACGCCACCGTGAAGGCCGGGGCGATGTTTCCGTCGAGTGTCAAGAAGCTGATCCGCGCCCAGAAGATCGCCCACCGCCTCCGCCTTCCGGTCGTCTACCTCGTCGACTCGGCGGGGGTGTTTCTGCCGCTTCAGGCGGAGATCTTTCCGGATGAAGACGATTTCGGGCGGATCTTCCGCAACAACGCCATCCTCTCCGAGGAGGGCATCCCGCAGTTCGCCGCGGTCATGGGCAACTGCATCGCCGGTGGCGCGTATCTTCCGGTGCTGTGCGACACGGTGCTGATGACCGAGGGCAGCCAGTTGTGTCTGGCCGGGCCGGCGCTGGTGAAGGCGGCGGTGGGGCAGGTGGTCGAACCGGAGGAACTTGGCGGCGCGGCGATGCACGCGCGCACCAGCGGCACCGTCGACTACCACGAACCGGACGATGCCGCGTGTCTCGCGCGGATCCGTGAATTGGTGGGGCTGTTGCCGGCCACGGCGGCCACCGACACCGCGACGCTGCCGGGTCGCGATCCCGACGATCTGTATCGCCTGGTGCCGGCCGACGGACGGCGCGAGTACGACATGCGCGAGGTGTTCGACTGCATCGTCGACACCGGAACGTTCCGCGAGTTCCGTGCCGAGTGGGGGCGGACGGTGGTGGCGGGCAGCGCCCGGATCGGGGGGCATCCCGTGGGGATCGTGGCCAATGCCCGGCAGCGTTCGCAATCCTCGCGCGGCGAGTGGCAGATCGGCGGCGTGCTCTACGGTGACGCGGCGGAAAAGGCGGCGCGGTTCGTCGCCGAGTGCGATCAGTCGCGGGTGCCGTTGCTGTTCGTGCACGACGTGCAGGGATTCATGGTGGGCAAGCAGGCGGAGCAGTCGGGGATCATCCGCTCGGGCGCGCAGTTGGTGCGGGCGATGAGCGTCGCGACGGTGCCGAAGTTCACCGTGATCGTCGGCAGTTCCTACGGCGCGGGGCATTACGCGATGTGCGGACGCGCCTACGATCCTGCCCTGCTGCTCGCCTGGCCCAACGCGCGCTACGCGGTGATGGGAGGCGCCCAGGCGGCCGAAACACTGCTCTCGCTACGGCTCCGCGAAGCGTCGCGCGGCGGCGCCGCGCCCACGCCCGAGGAGGTGGCGACGCTCCGCGAGAGCGTTCGCGCCAGCTACGAGGAGGAGACCGACGTCCGCTACGCCGCCGCGCGGGGGTGGGTCGACGCGATCATCGCGCCGCACGAGACCCGGACGTGGCTCGCCACGGCGCTGGCCGCCCTGCCCCCCCCCGCCCCCGCCCGTGCCCCGACCGAGCCGAGGGACGTGTGAAGCGACCGCTGCTCGTCGGCAACGCGCAGGCCTTCTGGGGCGACCGTCCGTCCGCGGCGCGCGAACTGCTCCGCCAATGTCCCGAGCTCGACGTGCTGGTGATGGACTACCTCGCGGAAGTCTCGATGTCGATCCTCGCCGGCCAGCGCGAGCGCGAGCCCGGCGCCGGATTCGCGCGGGATTTCGTCGCCGTCGCGGCCGACCTCGCCGCCCACTGGGCCGCCGGCGGCGCATGCCGTGCGATCGTCAATGCCGGCGGGCTCGACCCGGCCCGCTGTGCGACGGCCTGTCGCGCGGCGATCGAACAGGTGGGCTGCCGGCCGGTGACGATCGGCATCGTCGCCGGCGACGATGTGCTCGAACTGCTGCGGGCGGCCGGCGAGGGTTTCGCGAACCTCGATTCCGGCGCGCCGCTGGCGACCGTCCGTGACCGGCTCGTCACCGCCAACGCCTACGTCGGCGCGGGGCCGATCGTCGCGGCGCTGGCCGCCGGAGCGGACGTGGTGATCACCGGGCGCGTCGCCGACCCGTCGCCGGTGGTGGCGGCGTGCCGGCACGCCTTCGGCTGGCGTGCGGACGATCACGATCGGATCGCGGGAGCCACCGTCGCCGGTCATCTTCTCGAGTGCGGCACGCAGGTCACCGGCGGCATCTCCACCGACTGGATGGTGGTTCCCGATCCGGCCGGGATGGGGTTTCCGGTCGCCGAGATCGCCGCCGACGGCAGTTGCGTGATCGGCAAGCCGTCCGGCAGCGGCGGTCGTGTCAGCGTGGAGACGGTGAAGGAGCAACTCGTCTACGAGATCGGCGATCCGGCCCGGTATCTCAGTCCCGACGCCACCGTGTCGTTCCTCGGGTTGCGAGTGGAGCAAGTCGGCATCGATCGGGTGAGGGTGAGCGGTGCCCGTGGAGGCCCCCCACCGCCGTCGCTCAAGGTGAGCGCGACGTACCGCGACGGCTTCCGGGCCGCGGCCACGCTCACCATTTTCGGCCCCGAGTCGGCGGCCAAGGCGCGCCGCTGCGGCGCGATCGTGCTCGAGCGGTTGGCCGAGGCGGGGTGGCGCTACCGTGATACGCTCGTCGAGTGTCTCGGCCAGGGTGACAGCGTGCCGGTGCTACCGGCCGACCTGATTTGCCAGGGCGCGTGGGAGACGGTGTTGCGGATCGCGGTCGAGAGCGACGCGGCCGAACCGGTCGACGCGTTCGCGCGGGAAGTGATGCCGCTGGTGACTTCCGGGCCGCAGGGCACGACCGGATATGCCGAGGGCCGGCCGCGCGTCCACCGCGTCCTCCGCTACTGGCCCTGCCTGATCCCCGTGGAGGCGGTGCGGCCCACGGTGGACTCGATGGTCACCGACGACACCCGCTCCCCATCGGGTCACCGACCGTCGGCCGCCGCCACTCCCCCGCCCTCCCCTCGCCCCGCCACGGCTCTCCCCGCTTCGCCCCCGTCGGCCGCCGCGCCACGGCGGTTGTTGGACGTGGCGTTCGGCCGCAGCGGCGACAAGGGGACCGGGGCCAACGTCGGCATCCTCGTGCGTCGGGCCGACGATTACCCGCGGCTGGTGGCCTGGCTCACCCCCGAGCGCGTCGCCTCCTGGTTCGCGCCGCTGGGCATCGCAACGGTGGTGGCCTATCCGTTTCCCGTGCTCGGGGGCATCAACTTCGTCGTCCACGGCGCGTTGCGGCGCGGCATCCGCAACGACGCCCAGGGCAAGGCGCTCGCCCAGGCGCTGCTCGCGATGCCGCTCGACGCCTCCTGGCACATGGGTGTGCCGGACGATGCCCGGGACGCGTCTTCACCAGGGTGAGGGAACCATGGCAGCCGCGGCGATCGACGCTGACACCGACGGATCGACCCCGTGGGTCGACGGCCTCACGATCGGCGCCGTACTGCGGGCCACGGCGCGGCGGTATCCGGACGACGACGCCGTCGTCTTTCCGGCCCTCGGATATCGCCGCTCATGGAAGGATCTCGACGCCGAGGTGGATCAGGTGGCGGAGGCGTTGCTGGCGGCCGGGTATCGCCGCGGCGACCACTTCGGCGTCTGGGCGACGAACGTGCCGGAATGGGTGCTGCTCCAATTCGCCACGGCACGGATCGGCGTCGTGCTGGTGACGGTCAATCCCTCCTACCGCCCGAACGAACTCGCCTTCGCGATGGCGCAGGCCGAACTCGTGGGGCTCGCCCTGGTCGACCGCTTCAAGTCGACCGACTACCACGCCGCCGCGGCCGAGGTGGTCCCGGAACTGGCGACGGGGACGCCGGGGCGGATCGAGTCGGCAGGATTCCCGCGCCTGCGGCAGATCGTCTCCCTCCGCGGTGCGACGCCGCCGGGGATGATCGGCTGGGAGGCGTTCGTGGCCGCGTCTCGGCGGCTGCAGCGCGGCGCGCTGGCGGCCGCCGAGGCGGAGGTGGCGGCCGGCGATCCGATCAATATCCAATTCACGTCCGGCACGACCGGCGTGCCCAAGGGGGCGACGCTCTCGCACCGCAACATCCTCCTCAACGCCTGGTATGCCGGCGTCTCCCAGCGCCTTTCCCATGGCGACGCGATGTGCATTCCCGTTCCGCTGTACCACTGCTTCGGCTGCGTGCTCGGCACCCTCTGCGGGATCGTCCACGGTGCCAAGATGGTGTTTCCCTCCGAGGCGTTCCAGCCCGACGCCGCCCTCGCTGCCATCGAGGCGGAGCGGTGCAGCGTGCTGTATGGCGTGCCGACCATGTTCATCGCGCTCCTCGAGCACCCCGACTATCCGCGGCGCGACCTCCAGTCGCTGCGGACGGGGATCATGGCGGGGAGCCCGTGTCCGATCGAGTTGATGAAGCGCGTCACCGGCGAGATGGGAGCCCGTGAGCTGACGATCGGCTACGGACAGACCGAAGCCGCGCCTCTGATCACCCAGACGTGCTGTGACGACCCGCTCGAGATCCGCGTCGGCACGGTCGGCCGCGCGCTGCCGGGGGTCGAGGTGAAGATCGTCGATCCGGTCGGCGGCGCGACGCTGCCGCAGGGACAGCCGGGCGAATTGTGCGCGCGGGGCCATGGCGTGATGCTCGGCTACTACCGCATGCCGGAGATGACCGCCAAGGCGATCGACGCCGACGGCTGGCTCCACACCGGCGATCTGGCGCTGTGCGAGGTGGGGGGCACCTACCGCATCACCGGACGCATCAAGGACCTGGTGATCCGCGGCGGCGAGAATATCTTCCCGCGCGAGATCGAGGAGGTGCTCCACGCCCATCCCGCGGTTCGCGACGTGCAGGTGATCGGGGTTCCCGACCGCAAGTTCGGCGAGCAGGTGATGGCCTGGGTCGCGCTCCGCGATGGTCGTACGGCCGGCGTCGAAGAACTCAAGGAGTTCTGCAAGGCAAGGCTCGCCTACTTCAAGGTGCCGCACTACTGGAAGTTCGTCGATAGTTTTCCGACGACCGTGACCGGCAAGGTACAGAAGTTCCGGATGCGCGAGATCGCGATCGACGAACTCGGCCTGCAGGACGCCGCCGGCATCGAGACGGCCTGACGGCGACGCTCAGGAGCCGGGCGCCCACGACGGGGGCCGCTTCTCGAGGAAGGCCCGCAACCCTTCCGCCGCCTCGGCACTCCGCCGGCCGGCGAGATGGCCGGCGACGGCGGCGGTGGCGGCGGCGGGATCGTCTCCCGGCCAGCCGAAGGCGTGGCGGATGAGCGTCTTGGTGCGCCGGATCGTGTCGGGGCCGCCGGCGAGGATCGCCTCGGCCACGGCGAGCGCCTCCGTGTCGAGCCCCTCGTGGGGCACGACACGTTGCACGAGACCGATCGCCCGGGCACGCTCCGCGGAGATCGGCTCGCCGACGAGAAACAGGTCGGTGAGATCGCCGCGGCGCACCTTCGTGCGCAGCACGTCGCAGACCAGCGCCGGCAGGAGCCCGCGGCGGGCCTCGGGGAAACCGAACCGCGCGTCGGACGTGGCGATCACCACATCGCAGGCGCTCGCCAGACCGACCCCGCCCGCGTAGGCACCGCCGTGGACGGCGGCGATCGTCACCAGCTCGTCGCCGGCGAGGCGCTCCAGCGCCGCACCCACTCCCCGCGCCGACCGTTCCACGAGCGTCTCGTCGACGGCTTCGGCGAGGTCGAGCCCGGCACAGAATACCGGCCCTGCTCCGCGCAGGATCACGACCCGGGTCGCCCCGTCGGCGGCGAGCCGCTCCAGACCCTCGACGAGCGCGTCGAGCAGGGCGATGGAGAGGGCGTTGCGCCGCTCGGGCCGATCGAGTGTGGCCGAGACGACACCGGGGCGGAGCGACTCGAAACGGACCGGTCCTGCCATGACGACGTCTCCGGGAATCGGGCGCGGCCTCAGATGTAGCGGTCGACATGCCGCGGATCGAGCGGGATCCCATTCACCGGGATGTCGGCCACCAGGTCGCGGTGGAGCACGCCGCGCGGATCGACCAGATTGCGGCCGATCGCGGCCCACATCTCCTGGAGCCGTGGCGACGGAGCCTTGCCCGCACAGGCCAACTCGGCCTCGAGATCGAGCGCGTCGCCGATCAGTTCGTATTCGGGCTCGCCACGATCGAGGCCGACGGCATAGACCAGCGCCGCCGTCGACGCGCAGAGCCGATCGAAGACCCCCCCCTCGTCGCCAAGGAGGAAACTCTGTTCGATGAACGAGCGTTGATGACGGGCGATGATCCAGAGGATCGAACGGCCCAGCGCACGTTGGCGACGGAACGCGCGGCGGATCCACCGCTCCCGTGCCGGCGAGAGCGTCCCGATGCCCGACAGATCGCCCGTCCACGGGTTGAACGAACCGACGATCGACCGCAGGCAGAACCACCCGAACGCCGCCTTCGCCCCCAGCGACGAACGCCCCTGTGCCTCCGCGAGTCCGATCGGCTCGAGGTAGCGCGTGCGAATCTCGCGGGTCATCGCGTTGGGCGCGCCGACGTCGGCGAGCACGGGGTTCGGTCCCTCGTACACCGTCGCGATCGCCACTTCGTGGATGTTCTCCCCGATGTAGTTCTCGATCGGGACGCGGCCGTCGGGAATCATCAGGCCGTGCCGCTCGGCAGCGCGGCGCTCATCGACGTGCACGGACCGCCCACCCTGGATCTGGTAGGAATGGATTGCCGTCTGCAACAGCGACTTGGTGGCGTACACCTTGGCGATCATCCCCAGCGTCTCGTCACGGACGCCGCTGGCGGCGAGGCGGAAGCAGACGTCGCCCAGCGCCCGGCTGGCCAGCGCTCCGGCCACAGCCCGGCCCATCCAGGTGCGGATCCGCGGCGACTCGCCGATCGGCCGGCCGAACGTGCTGCGAAACCCGACCCAGCCTCCCGGCATCCCCTCGGCGGCATTCGGCGGCGCGGCACCGCCCCCCTCGGGATCGCGGATCAGCTGGGCCAGCAGACGGAACGACTTCACCGCGCTGTTGACGCAGATCCCGCCGCGTCCCTTGGCGAGCGAGCTGAACGCCTGGGCCAGGCCACGGCCCGGGGGTCCGAGCAGATTCCCCACGGGCACGGGGCAGTCGGCCAGACGGAAACGGGCGTTCCACAGGTAATCGAAGGCCATCAGGCGGTTGCGGACCATGCGGAACCGTGGCGTGTCGGCCGGCGGCACCTCGAAGACGAGCATCGCCGAGTCGCGCCCCTTGGCGAGTCCCTCCCCCTCGAGTTTGAGGACGAGGATGCAGATCCCACCGTAGACGACGTTGGTGATCGGCCACTTCACCCCGGAGACGAGCCAGTGTTCGCCGTCGCGCCGCGCCGTGAGCGACAGCCGACTGGGATCGGCGCCCACACCCGGCTCGGTGAGGGCGAACGAACCGAGCAATTCCCCCCGGGCCATCCGTGGCAGGAAACGCTCCTTCTGTTCGTCGGTCCCGAAGTCGAGCAACGGGGTGACCGGACCGAGGAAATTGTGCACCTCGAACATCACCGCCAGGTCGGGATGCACGAGCGTCAGCGCCCGCAGCAGCGGCCCGAGGTCGCCGAGGCGGGCGCCGCTGCCGCCGTAGCGGGTGGGGATCGCCAGCCCGAAGAACCCGCGCTCGGCGAGGCCGCGGATCGTCGCCGGCGTGAACAGCATCCGCTCGTTGTCGAGCAGTGTGCCGTCGCGCTTCTGCGCGAGGGTGAACTCGAGGCAAGCGGCCATGGTCGCCGCCACGGCGGGCGCGGGGTTGAATCGGCCGGCGGCGAATTCCGCCGCCCGCGCCCTGCCGAACAGCGACTCGAGCGTCGGCGCGGCCCCGGAGAACTGCCCCTCGGCGGCGCGGTCCGCCTCGTCGAGCGTGGCCAGCGAGGCGATCTCCTCGGGGCTGCGTCCCGCCTGCGCGAGAATCAGGGCCATCGCCTCGGCGGCGGCGTCCGCCTCGGGAGTCGAGCCAGCGGGGCGGAGCATGCCGTGAGCCTCCGGGAGGAAGGGGCCGGCGCGGTGGCTGCCGGCCGTGCGGAAGCATGATAGCGGCGACCCCGCACGCCGGGGGAGCCGAACCGGGGTGGTCACATCGCGAAGCCGCCGTTGACGTGGATCACCTGCCCGGTCACATAGCCGGACCGCGGGGAGCAGAGGAACGCCACGGCGTTGACGACGTCGTCGATCTGGCCGAGACGTCCCAACGGAATCGCGGCGACGAACTTGTCGGTCACCTCCGGCGGCATGTCGGCGAGGATGTCGGTAGCGACGAAACCCGGGGCGACGCAATTGACCGTCGTGCCCTGGCGGGCGAACTCGCGCGCCGCGACCTTGGTGAGTGCCACGATGCCTCCCTTGCTCGCCGCGTAGTTCCCCTGGCCGAAGAACCCCTGGAAGGATGCCACCGACCCGATGGTGACGATCCGTCCGCCCGGGCGCACGAGCGTGGCGGCATGCTGGAGGACGTTGAACGTGCCTCCCAGATTGACGTCGATCACCCGGCGAAAATCCTCGACGGTCATCTTTCGCAGCGTGCGGTCGCGGAGGATGCCCGCGTTGGCGACGATGATGTCGATGCCGCCGAGGCGGTCGACGATCGAACGCATCATCTCACCCACGGCCCGGTGGTCGGCGACATCGCACTCGCAGACCAGCGATGCGCCGCACTCGGCAGCGAGCGCGTCGGCATCGGCGCGGTTGCGCCCCGACTCGTCGGCGACGTAGTTGACGACGCAGCGGACGCCGTCGGCGGCGAGGGCCCGGACGATGCCCGCGCCGATGCCACGCGAACTTCCCGTCACCAGCGCCACCCGTCCGTCGGTCGTCATCGCTGCCCCCTCGCTGCGGAACATACCGGTTCGCCGCCGCCGTGTGCGGAACCCGCGGCGGATCCTACACTGCGGGCCGAGTGGCAGGCATGGCGGGGAGGTGACTCATGGCACGACCGGTTTTCGTGGTGGGCGCGGCGCGGACCGACTTCAAGCGCAATCTGCGCAAGGAGGGCCGCTGCCTCGGTGACGTGATCGTCGAGGCGGGCCGGGCGGCGCTGGCCGACGCGGGAATGCCGGCCTCCGCCGTCGAGGCGGGGCTCGTGGGCAATTTCGCCGCCGGCCAGTATGTCGGCCAGCTCCACCTCGGGGCGCTGTTGCTCGACATCGATCCGGTACTCGTCGGCATTCCCACCGCCCACGTCGAGGCGGCCTGTGCGTCGGGAGGGCTGGCGGTCGCCGCAGCCGCCGAGGCGATCGCCGCCGGGATCCACGACGTGGTGTTGGTGGTCGGCGCCGAGCAGCAGAAGACGATGGCACCGGCCGACGGCGCGGAGGTGCTCGCCACCGCCGCCGACAAGGCGGTCGAGCGGCCGTTGTTCGGCGACCACATGATGCCGCGGATGTTCGCCTCGATCGCCGACCGCTACGCAACGCTCCACGGTCTCGACGACCGGCCGTTGAGTCTGATCGCGGCGAAGAACCACGCCCACGCATCGCTCAATCCGCGTGCCCAGACCCGCGACGGGGGCCTGACGCTGGCCCGCGCGCTGACGGCCGACGAGTCGAATCCGCGGTTCGCGCCTCCGCTCAAGGTCTCGGACTGCTCGCAGATCAGCGACGGAGCCGCGGCACTGGTCCTGGCGGCGACGCCACAGGCGGGGCGGGCGGCGATCCGCCTTCTCGGCCACGGCCGGACGACGGATCGCCTGCGTCTGGCTGACAAGGACGTGCCGGCGTTTCCGGTCGCCCGCCGCGCCGCCGAGCGAGCCTACCGTCTGGCGGGGATCGGCCCACTCGATCTCGACTGCGCCGAGGTACACGACTGTTTTTCGATCACCGAACTGGTCACCTACGAGTTGCTCGGCTGGGCCGGGGCGGGAGAAGCCGGCCGTCTCGTCGAGTCGGGGGCGACGATCCTGCCGCAGGTGCGAACCCAGCTCGTCGGCACCACTGTGCCACGGTTCTCCCTGCCGGTGAACACCGGCGGCGGATTGATCGGCGATGGCCACCCCGTCGGGGCGACCGGGGTCAGGCAGGTGGTGGAGATCTTCGACCAACTCGTCGGCCGGGCCGGCGCACGGCAGGTGGATGGCGCGCGGCGTGCGCTGTCGTTCAATCTCGGCGGCACCTTCACGACCAGCGTGGCGATGGTCTGGGAGCGGGCCGCACCGTAAGACGCGCGGGACCTCCGCCACGAAAACGAAAAACCCCGCGGGCTTGGGCAACCCGCGGGGCTTCGATGTGTGCACTGACGGCAGTCGACGTTCGCGATTCCGCGTCAGCGAGAGGGGATTACTCGATTTCGACTCACGGCAGGATGACGGTGTCGATGACGTGGATCACGCCGTTCTTGGCCTTGATGTCGGTCTTCACGACCTTGGCCTTCGTCGACGGGGTGCTGATCGTCACACCACCCTCGGTCGCGATCCCGATCGTCTTGCCACCGGCCGTCTTGGCCTCCTTGAGCTTGACCACGTCAGCCGCCATCACCGAGCCGGGGACGACGTGGAGGAGCAGGATCTCCTTGAGCTTTTCCTTGTTCTCGGGCTTGAGGAGGTTTTCCACCGTGCCGGCGGGCAGCTTCTTGAACGCCTCGTCGGTCGGGGCGAAGACGGTGAACGGGCCAGGGCTCTTCAAGGTCTCGACCAGGCCGGCGGCATTGGCAGCGGTGGCCAGCGTCTTGAACGTCCCGGCGGCGACCGCCGTGTCGACGATGTCGGCCGTCTGGAGCAACGCCACCTGACGGACCGGTTCGGCGGCGGTCGCCACGCCGAATGCCAACGCCACCGCCGTCAATCCCGTGCAGAGGCTCGTACGGATCATGCTTGTTCCCCGTTTCGGATAAACCGCCGAACCCACCCCGGAACAGCCGGGAATACAGTCGGCGTTCCTGGGAAAACCGCAGCCAAGGGTGGGGTCGTAACAGCCAAAGGAAAAAAACAGGAATCCAGCACTCCCATGCCCTGGTTGTCCGTGGAAAACGCCCTCTGAGCCCAGCTTTTACTGAGCCGACCGTGTGGCGACCGCGGGAAACACCGAGGGTTTCCCAGGCGGCCCTCGGCCGTATCCGGCGGCCGGTCAGAT
>JBJSXB010000195.1:0-10883 GCA_046086245.1 Planctomycetaceae bacterium
CTCGACGGCGCCAGTTCGATCGACCGGCTGGTGGCCCGCACCGCCGAGCTGGGAATGAATGCCCTGGCGATCACCGACCACGGCAATCTCCACGGTGCGATCGAGTTCTATCAGGCGGCGAAGGCGGCGGGGATCAATCCGATCATCGGCTACGAGGCCTACATCGCCCCCGGAAGCCGCTTCCAGAAGGATGCCGGCAGCCAGAAGGATTCCAGCCACCACCTCACCCTCCTGGCGCGCGACCGGCGTGGCTTCGACAATCTGCTCCAGCTGGCCACGAAGGCCTTTCTCGAGGGGTTCTACTTCAAACCGCGGATCGACCGCGAGCTGCTCGCCGCCCATGCCGAGGGCATCGTCTGCCTGTCGGGTTGCCTGTCGAGCGAGTTCAGCCGCTCGCTCATCGGCAGCGGTGCCGGCCAGTCGGACGCCCTCGCGCAGGCGGTCGGCGTCGCGGAGTGGTTCCATTCGGTGTTCGGCGACCGGTATTTCATCGAGATCCAGGACAACGGACTCGACGTGCAGAGGCAGGTGACACTGGCGGCGCTCGACGTCGCCCGACAGACCGGCATCCCCACCGTCGCCACCTGTGATTGCCACTACGTGAACCGCGAGGATGCGGAGGCACAGGACATCCTCCTCTGCGTCAACACCGGCCGGTTCCGCAGCGATACCTCGCGCCTGCGGATGGAGTCGAGCGAGTTCTACCTCAAGAGCCCGGCGGAGATGCACGCCGCCTTCGCGGCGATCCGCGGCGAGGAGACACTCGCGGCGGTGACCCGCAGCCAGGCGATCGCCGACGGCGTCTCGATCGATCTCGACCTCGGCCAACGCCATTTTCCCGGTTTCGAGGTGCCCGGCGGGCTCTCGTCCGGAGAGGAGTTGCGCCGTCTGTGCGTCGTCGGGTTGTGCGAGCGCTACCGCGACACCGCCGGGCGGTGGACCGAGCCCGATGGGCCCCGCGATGCCGACCACTTCCACCCCGACGTCCGCGCGCGGCTCGACCGCGAGTTGGCGGTGATCGAGAAACTGGGCTTCTCCAGTTATTTCCTCATCGTCCACGACTTCGTCCGCTTCGCCCGCGAGCGGGCGATCCCGGCGGCGGCCCGTGGCTCGGGCGTCGGCTCGCTGGTGGCCTACGCGCTCCATCTCTCCCACGTCTGCCCGCTGCAATACGACCTCCTCTTCGAGCGCTTCCTCGACGAGAACCGCAAGGAAGCGCCCGATATCGACATCGACTTCTGCAAGGAGCGCCGCGGCGAGGTGATCGACTACGTGAAGCGGAAGTACGGCGCCGAGAACGTCGCCCAGATCGGCACGTTCGGCACGCTCGCCGCCCGCGCCGCAATCCGCGACGTGGGGCGGGCACTGGGGATGCCGGTGCCCCGGGTCGACTCGATCGTGGCCCTCGTCCCCGACCAGTTGGGGATCACGCTCGAGGAGGCGGCGGCGCCCGGCGGCCAGCTCGCGGCGGCCTGCGCCGCCGACGCCGAGGTCCGGGAACTGGTCGATCTCGCCGGTCGGATCGAGGGGCTTGCGCGCAACGTCGGCACGCATGCCGCCGCCGTCGTGATCGCCGACCGGCCGTTGGTCGAATACGTTCCCCTCCAACGGGTCACGGGCAAGGACGAAGTCATCACCCAGTGGGCGATGGGAGACGTCGAGCGGGCCGGCCTGATGAAGATGGACTTTCTCGGCCTCCGTTATCTGACGGTCGTCGCCAAGACGCTCGAAATCATCGCCGCCACCGGCCAGCCGCGGCCCGACCCGTTCGCTTTCCCACTCGACGACCGGCCCACGTTCGATCTGCTGTGCCGCGGCGAGACGAAGGGGATTTTCCAGCTCGAAAGCGGCGGGATCCGTGACCTGCTCCAACGGATGAAGCCCGACCACTTCCTCGACATCGTCGCCGTCAACGCCCTCTACCGTCCGGGGCCGCTCGAGGGCGGGATGGTCGACGACTACGTGGCGGTGAAGCACGGCCGCCAGCGCGCCGAGTACCGCCATCCGGTGATGCGCGAGGTGCTCGAGGAGACGCACGGCGTGATGGTCTACCAGGAGCAGGTGATGCGCATCCTGGAGCGGCTCGGGGGCATCGAGCTGTCGAGCGCGTACACCTGTATCAAGGCGATCAGCAAGAAGAAGCTGGAGACGATCGCGCAGTTCCGCGAACGCTTCGTCGACGGCGCCAAGGCACGTGGGCTGGCGGTGGACGAGGCGGCGGATCTGTTCGGCCTGATCGAGAAGTTCGCCGGCTACGGATTCAACAAGAGTCATTCGACCGCCTACGCACTGCTCGCCTGGCAGACCGCCTATCTGAAGACCCACTGGCCGGTCGAGTTCATGGCGGCGCTCCTGTCCGGCGACATCACCGGACGCAATTTCAAGAAAAAGGACGCCCTCGTCGAGCACGTCGAGGATTGCCGTCGGATGGGGATCGAGGTCGCGCCGCCCGACGTCAACGCGTCGGCGGCCGACTTCACCGTCGCCGGCGGCCGCATCCTCTTCGGCCTGGCGGCGATCAAGGGCTGCGGTCAGCAGGCCGCCGAGGCGATCCGCGAGGAGTGCGCGCGCGGCGGCCCGTACCGCGATCTCGACGATTTCTGCGGGCGTCTCGATCCGGCGGTGGTCAACCGGACGGCGATCGAGAGTCTGGCGAAGGCCGGGGCGCTCGATCGGCTCGGCGCCCATCGTGCCGCCGTGTCGGCCTCGATCGAGCGGGCGATGGCCGCCGGCGCCGCCCGGCTCGCCGATCGGCGCAGCGGCCAGAAGAGCCTGTTCGACACCCCCGACGAACCGGCGCCGGTCGCGGCGGCCCGGCCGGGCGGATCCGACGTGCCTCCCTTCACCGACGCCCAGATGCGCGTCGGCGAGAAAGAGGTGCTCGGCTACTACGTGCACAGTCATCCGCTCGCCGAGCACAGCGCCGTCCTCGAGGCGGTGGCGACGCATGGGACGACCGGCCTGGCCGGCGTGCCGGCGCGCGGCGACGTGGCGATCGGCGGGCTGATCGCCGCCGTGAAGCACTCGTCGGTCAAGCAGCCGCGCCAGGGGTCGACCCACACGCGCTACGCCATGTTCGACCTCGAGGACATGGAGGGCCTCGTGCGGACGATCTGCTGGCCGGAGGAGTTCGCACGGCTCGGACCGGTGCTCCAGGCCGATGCGGTGGTGCTGGTCTTGGGAGCGATCGACCGTCGGGCGGGCAGCGATGAGACCAACCTGATCGTCAACGACGTCGTTCCGGTGGATGCGGTGTGGGCCCGGCCCGTCCGCCAGTTGACGGTGCGGATCGCGGAGGAGACGCACGGCCCCGACACGCTCGACCGTCTGGCACGGATCGTCGGACACCATCCGGGAGCCGTGCCGCTGCGGATTCTCCTCGACCTCGCCGACGGCCGCCGGGTTCTTCTGGAGGCCGATCGCCACGCCGTCGCCTGGTCGGCCTCCCTGCACCACGATCTGTTCGCGCTGCTCGGACCGGGCTCGATCCGGGCGACTCTCGCGCTTCCCCGCCGCGGCGACGGCGAGGGGGGGCGACGCGCCGGTGGGGCACGGGCTCCGGCTCGCACGGCCTGAGGGCCGCGGCTCCCACGCCGGCGGGTGACCGTGCCGGAGGGGTGACCGTGGAAATCTGGCGCGGTCGTCGCGGTCGGGGAGTCGGGGCGGAAGTCGGTCAATCGTCCGGCGACCGTCCGCCGAAGATGCAGACAAGGCGGGGCTCGGCGCGGTGCTCCACGAGCGTTGCCCGGGCCCCGGTGTGGGCGTAGGCTGACCCGAGTCCGGTGTCGTTTCCATCCTCGTTTCCGGGTGATTCCATGCGTCGCGAGCCACAGGGGCGATGGTTGGTTCGTTGCGGCCGGATCGCATGGCCGCTCGTCGTCTTGTTGCTGGGCGCCGCGACGGCCCTCCCCCAGGCCCGCGCCCAGATGGGTGGCGGTATGGGCGGCGGCATGGGTGGCGGCGGCGCGATGGGCGGCGGTGGCATGGGTGGCGGCGGCATGGGTGGCGGTGGCATGGGGGGGATGGGTGGCGGTGGCATGGGCGGCATGGGCGGCGGCGGCATGGGCGGCATGGGCGGCGGCGGCATGGGTGGTGGCGGCCTGGGAAGCGCTGCGGGAGCCGCTGGTGTCGTGATCGACGCCACCGGCGTGCTGCGCACCCAGCGCGTCGCCGATGCCGGTCTGTCGGTGGCGCAGCGCCGCGCCGCGGCGGCGAGCCTGCCCGCCGATCTCCGCACCCGATCACTGTTCCGCAAAGTCGCGCTGTCGCGGCTCGAGGCCGAGGTCGCCCGCTCCGCGAAGGCCGGTTCGCCGCTTGCGGACGATATCGCCAAACTCGCCGGTCTGACCCGCGTGCAGTACGTCTTCGTCTACCCCGCGACCGACGAAGGTCCGGGTGAGGTGGTGATCGCCGGACCGGCCGAGGCGTGGATCACCGACGGCACGGGTCGGGTCCGCGGGGTCGAGAGTGGCAGCCCCACGCTCCTGCTCGAGGATCTGGCGGTGGCGTTGCGGGCGTTCCCCCCCGGTCAGCCCACCGACGTGGCGATCGGCTGCTCGATCGATCCCACGGTGGAAGGCCTCGCCGCGCTGCAGGGCTACCTGCGTCGGCTCGGCCGCATCAATCCCCAGGCGAGCGTCGATCAGATCGTCGACGGCATGCGGCAGGCACTCGGTCCGCAGATGATCCGCATCGATGGCGTCAGCCCCGCCTCGCACTTCGCCCAGGTCATGGTCGAGGCCGACTACCGCATGAAGCTGATCGGGATCGGAATGGAGCGGGCACCGGTCAAGATGAGCACGTGGATCGAATTGGCGAGCTCGTCGAGCGTGGCCGCCAACGCCCTGCAACGCTGGTATTTCGTCCCCGACTACCAGTGCGTGCGGGTCAGCGAGGACGACCTGGCGATCGAGTTGGTGGGGCGTGGGGTCAAACTCGTCGGAGCCGACGAGGTGGTCTTACCCGATGGACGGCGGATGGCGGCCGATCGTTCCGACCGCGCCAGCAAGACCTTCACCGACACGTTCACCAAGAAGTATCCGGAGATTGCCTCCCGCAGCCCGGTGTACGCCCAGCTGCGCAATCTCGTCGATCTGGCGATCGCCGCCGCCTATCTGCAGGAGCACGATGCCTACGGCCGCACCGGCTGGGCGGCGGACGGGCTCCGTGACGAGTCGACCGTGGCGGTCGACCGGTCGGTGCCACCGAGCCAGGTCGAGCCCGCCGTGCACGCGGTGTGGAAGGGCAGCCGCCTGCTCACCCCGATCGGCGGCGGCGTGACGCTCGAGCCGCGCCGGGCCCTCGATCCGCCCAATCTGATCATGGACGACGCGGGCAACGTCTCCCGCGCCCATGCTGCGGCGACGGCGCTCCCCGAGGGGCGTTGGTGGTGGGACTGACCGGCCAGTCGAATCTGACGGGTTGGCCGTGCGGGCGGCGAGGTTCGGGCCGATGATGATCCTGTTCTCGATCGTGTCGGCCTTGTCCCTGCGCTTCCTCGCCAGGAAGCGCAGGCGTTGACCGCGCGACGCGGCCCGTGCCAGCACCGGCCCGCGCAGCCACCGCCGGGCGAATCGTCCGCGCCGGGCAAGCACGCGGCGCCGGGCGAGCCGGTCAGACCTTGACCCGCTCGAGGTAGTCGCCCGTGCGGGTGTCGATCTTGATCGTGTCGCCCTGCTCGATGAAAGCCGGCACGATGACCTCCGCACCCGTCTCCAGTTTCACCGGCTTGCTGAGGTTCGTGGCGGTATTGCCACGGACGGCCGGTTCGGCGTACTCGACCTTGAGCAGCATGTGGTTGGGGGGCTCCATCGAGATCGGATTGCCGTTGTAGAGGAGCATCGAGCAGACCGTGCCCTCCTTGATCCATTTCCAGGCATCGTCCACCTGCTCCTTGGAGAGTTCGTACTGCTCGTAGTTCGCGTTGTCCATGAACACGAACTGCTCCCCCTGCTTGTAGAGGAACTGGGCGTCGATGGTGGTGATGTCGGCGGCGTCGAGCGAATCGCCGCTCTTGTAGGTCCGATCGAGGACGGTGTTGCGCAGCAGATTGCGCAGCTTGCACTTGTAGAGTGCCTGCCCCTTGCCGGGCTTGACGAAGTTGCACTCGATCATGATGTACGGATCGCCGTCGATCTGGACCTTGAGGCCCTTCTTGAATTCGCTCGTGTTGTAGGCTGGCACGGTGGCTCCCTGCTCGCGATCGTTTCTTTCGCCGCACCGGCGGCGTATGCTTGCCAGCGCGGCGGCCACTTCCACCACGCCGCGGCGACCCTCGGTGCGAACCGACAAGGGTGGCCGCGCGTGCCGCGGCTGTCAACGCCGGCCCACCCCGCGGCCGGAGGGCCGGCGACGGTGCGTTCGGACAGCCGCACCACCGCGGTTGGAAAGGACGGCAGCCGCCGTTTCCCCCGTCCCCGTCCCCGCGAGCGCATCCGACGAGCACCATGGCCACGTCAGCCGCCGAAGTCGCCGTCACGTCGGCCGGGTCGCCGGCGCGGTGGCAGCGCGCCTTGGCGGGTGCGGTCCGCGATACGGCCGAACTCGCCGCCTTGTTGCACCTCGATCCACAGGCCGTCGCCGCGGCGACGGGGTTCCCCCTGTTGGTGCCGCGTGGCTTCGTCGCGCGGATGCGGGTCGGCGATCCTCACGATCCGCTGCTCCGCCAGGTGCTGCCGACGGCCGCGGAGACCGCGGATGTCGCCGGTTTCAGCGCCGATCCGGTCGGCGAGTGGGCGGCGGTGACGGTGCCGGGGTTGGTGCGGAAATACCGCGGCCGGGCTCTGGTACTTCTTGCGTCCGGCTGCGCGGTGAACTGCCGCTACTGCTTCCGCCGCGAGTTTCCCTACGCCGATCACGGCGCCGGTGGGGTTCCGCTGGCGGCCCTGGAGGCGATCGCCGCCGACCCGTCGCTCGAGGAAGTGATCCTCTCCGGTGGCGATCCGCTTCTGGTGGATGACGAGCGACTCGCCGCCGTCGTCGCCCGGCTCGACGACATCCCCCACCTGCGGCGGCTGCGGATCCATTCGCGGCTCCCGATCGTCCTTCCCGAGCGCGTCACCGACGGGCTGACCAGGCTGCTGGCTGCGTCGCGGCTGACGCGCGTGATCGTCGTGCACGCCAACCATCCCGCCGAACTCGACGACACGGTGGCCGCCGCCGCGGCGCGGCTGGCGGGCACGGGATCGCTGCTGCTCAATCAGGCGGTACTCCTCGCCGGCGTCAACGACAGCCTCGCCACGCTCGCTGGGCTGTCGCGACGGCTGCTGGAGATCGGCGTGCTTCCCTACTACCTGCACCTGCTCGATCGCGTCCGCGGTGCGGCCCATTTCGAGGTGCCGGAAGCGGTCGCGCGGGAACTGATCGAAGGGCTTCGCGAGGCGCTTCCCGGCTACGCGGTGCCGCGCCTGGTGCGCGAGATTCCCGGGGAGGCGAGCAAACGCTGGATCACCCCGGAGGCGCCCGTGCCCCCCGACGAGGTCATGCCACGGTCGAATGGTTTTCGCTCCGGAGGAGATGTGCGATGAAGGTGCTGATCGCGGTCGACGGTTCCCCCGCCTCGCTCGATGCCGCGGCCCTCGCCGGACGGCTCGTCGATCCGGCCCGCGACGAGATCGCCGTCTACTTCTCCCCGGCCGAGCTCTCGCGGCGGATGCCGTGGGGGACGCAGTTGGTGGAGGGAGCCACCGCCGCCCTGTTCGCCGAGGCCTGCGGCCGGCTGCCGCAGGGGATGGCCCGCAAGCCGGAGGCGATCGTCAGCGTCAAGCCGGCGGCGATCGGCATCCTCGAGGCGGCCGAGGGGTGGAAGGCCGACCTGATCGTCGTCGGCGGGCGGGGCACCGGGGCGCTCGAGCAGATCGGCACGCTGCTGCTGGGGAGCGTCTCGCGCGCGGTGATCCACGGCTCGCGGCTCCCGGTGCTGGTGGGACGCGGCGTGCCGGAACGCGGGTTGCGGGTGCTGCTGTGCCATCATCCCGCGAGTGCGTCGTCGCTGGCCGCGGCACTCGGCAAGTGCACCTGGCCCGCCGGCACCGAGGCGCGGACGATCGCCGTCACCGAGTCGCTGCTGGCCGCGCCGTTGCCGGCGTGGGTGCAGCAGCGCGTCCGTGATCCCGAGACCGCGGCGATCGCCAAGGCATGGGAGGCGGAGCATGATTCCGAGGTGGCGGGGCTGAAGACGAAGGCCGAGGCGTTCGCCGCGGCACTGCCACCGGCGCTGCGTGGCGGCGAATTGATCATCGCCCAGGGGAACCCCGGCGATCGGATCATCGCCCGCGCCAAGCAGGACGCCGTCGATCTGGTGGCGCTGGGGCGCACCCCGTCCGACGCGCTCTCGCGTTGGCTGCTGGGGAGCACGTCCGAGGCGGTGCTGTCGTCGTGCCCCTCGAGCGTGCTGTTGGTTCCGGTGGAGAAGGGAAGCGGCTGACCGCTCCGGCTCAACGTGGCCGCGTCGCCTGCCGCGCGACGAACGCGCGGTAATCGTCGGGGGTGTCGATTCCGCGCGTCGGATGGTCGACGGCGGCGGCGGCGATCGGGATACCGGCCTCGACCACGCGCAGTTGCTCGAGGCTCTCGAGCGCCGCCAACCGCGAGACGGGCAGCAGGTCCCACGCGGCGAGTACCGCGCGCCGGAAGGCGTAGAGCCCGACGTGCTGCCAAAAAAGCGGCGGCTCGGCCGCCAAGAGCCGCTCGTCCCAATCGCGGGCCGCCGGGAGCGGGGAGCGGCTGAACGACAGCGCCCGCCAGGCGTGCGGCACCTCGGCACCAGGCACCCAGCCATCGGCCGCCTCGCGCCACGGCGTCAGTTCCGCCTTCACGACGGAGGGGTTGGCGAGGTCGGCCGCGCCCCGCAGCGGCGTCACGAGCGTGGCCATGCCGGCGGCCGGGCAGCGGCCGAGCAGATCGATCGCCGTCCGCACCGCAGCGCCCGAGATTTCCGGTTCGTCTCCCTGGATGTTCACGATCACGTCGGCGTCGGGCAGGCGCGGCAGTGCCTCCACGATCCGCGCCGTACCGCTGGGGGCCTCGGGGGACGTCATCTCGACCTGACCGCCGAAGCGGACGACGGCGGCGGCGATCTCCGGGCTGTCGGTGACCACCACGAGCGCCGCACCCGGGACGGCGTCCGCCGCGGCCCGCCAGGTGTGCTCGATGAGGGGCCACCCGGTGTCGGCGAGCAGCATCTTGCGCGGGAGCCGTTGGCTCGCCAGGCGCGCGGGGATCACCAACAGCGTGCGTGACGAAGCGACCACGAGTGCCCTCCAGTGGCGGTGTCGGCCGCATTGTGCCGGCGGTCGATCGGGGCGACTACCCCGGTCCGCGGCGCGACATGGCCGCCGCGCCGACCGCCGCGGGCCGGTGATGCTTGCACGGCATGTCCCGGCTGTTAGCATCACGGGTGCCGTTGCAGACGGCCACTTGCCCGAGTGGCGGAATTGGCAGACGCGCAAGATTCAGGTTCTTGTCCAGGTAACTGGGTGGAGGTTCAAGTCCTCTCTCGGGCATTTCCGCGGTGCCGCCGCGCACCGCGATTCCGGGGCTCGGGTCTCTCCCCTCCCCGGAGGCCGGGTCCATCACCGGCCCGTTGTCCGGCCTCAGTCTGCTTGTAGGATGGCTCTCGAGGCTGTAGCTCAGTCGGTAGAGCAGCGGACTTTTAATCCGTCGGTCCTGGGTTCGAGCCCCAGCAGCCTCACTGGAAAACAACGGTTTTTGATCGCTTGGGGATGACGACAACACCCCAAGCCCACGATCCCAAGCCCACGCCAGGCCCACGTGACCTCACCATTGGGGGGCGGGAGCGGTGGGCATGAGGATGGGATCGGGAACGGACGGACAGGGTGCGAGACCCCACCCTGATGGAATCCAAACCGATCCGATCCGAACTGATCTGACTCCACGGAAATAGAAAAAGGTCCATCCGGGATCTTCGTGGGTGGACGACAAGAGACGACATCCCGGCATTCTCATGACAGGGCGTCCCCCTCTGCAAAGCCCGAGCGGAGGCTGCGCCGCCCGCACGAGCGCTGTGATAGGTCGGCTGAGTGTCCAATGGAGTGGCGCAGCATGAGGCTTGCCGACGTGGAACTGACGGAGTAGCCCGGTGCGGTCAGATGCACGCGCCACCTGAGCAATGCGATCCGCTGCAGCGAAAACAGGCATGACCTCGAACGAATCACCCCTCCCACACGAGGGCAGGAATCAAGGCCTCGACTTGCTGCGGGCATTCGCCGCGGCCTGGGTTGTGGTGATCCACGGCCACGACCTGCTGAGAACGGCGTTCCCGAGCCTGCCCCATCCGGGCTTCGTCGATCCAGTCGACATGTTCTTCACACTCAGCGGCTTCCTGATTGGTCGCATCATCGTGCGCGAACTGGTTGACGCGCGGCCCGATGACGAATGGATGGCTTTGCGTCGTTTCTGGATGCGGCGATGGTTGCGCACGGTGCCGGCATACCTCGCCACCATCGGCCTGACCGGCCTGCTCTGCGTCGCCTACCCGGGCGTCGAAACTGGCTTCAACTGGCGCTATCTCGTCTTTTTGCAGAACATGTGGACGCCGCACCCGTGGTTCATGGGCAACGCCTGGAGTCTGACGATCGAGGAGTTCTTCTACCTCGTGTTTCCAGTGGCCGTCCTGGCACTGTGCTTTCTGTTTCCACAACGGCGTCTCGCCTATCTGATCGCCGCCCTGTCGATGATCGTCATCGCCCTGTTTGTGCGATGGCGTGCTGCAGCGACCTACGATTCGGTCGACATGCAGGTGTACGACATGTGGTGCCGCAAGTTTCTGCCGACACGCCTCGACGCGATCGCGTACGGTGGACTGGGCGCGATGGTCGCAACAGCGCGGCCGGACGTGTGGCGGTCGCTCGCACTGCCCGGAG
>JBJSXB010000196.1:0-11380 GCA_046086245.1 Planctomycetaceae bacterium
CCATGGCAGCACGCAGACCGCCCATCAGCTGGTGCACGATCGCCGAGAGAGGCCCCTTGTACGGTACGCGACCCTCGATGCCCTCGGGCACGAGTTTCTCGACGCCCTCGGCGGCGTTCTGGAAGTAGCGGTCGGAGGAGCCCTTGGCCATCGCGCCGAGCGATCCCATGCCGCGGTAGGTCTTGAACGTCCGCCCCTGATAAAGGACGGTCTGCCCCGGACTCTCCGCGACGCCGGCGAGCAGGCCGCCGATCATGCAGCAGTGCGCCCCGGCCGCGATCGCCTTGGTGATGTCTCCCGAGTAGCGGATACCTCCGTCGGCGATCACCGGAACTCCGGCGGCGGCCGCCTCCTGTGCGGCCTCCCAGACCGCCGTGATCTGGGGGACGCCGACACCGGAGATGATCCGCGTGGTACAGATCGACCCGGGACCGATCCCGACTTTGACACCATCGGCGCCGGCCCGGATCAGGTCGCGGCAACCCTCCCGGGTTGCCACGTTTCCCGCGACGACCTCGATCCCCCAACGTTTCTTGATCGCCACGACGGTGTCGATGACGTTGGTCGAATGGCCGTGGGCACTGTCGACGACGAGCACGTCGACCCCCTTGGCGATCAGGCTGTCGACCCGATCGTAGTCGAACACCCCGACGGCGGCACCGACGCGCAGCCTTCCCTGGCGATCCTTGCAGGCGGTCGGGAACCGCTTCATCATGTCGATGTCCTTGATCGTGATCAGCCCGGTGAGCAACCCCTCGGCGTCGACGAGGAGCAGTTTCTCCACCTTGTTGGCCATCAGGATCTTCTCGGCTTCGTCGAGCGACACCGCGCCGGTCGCCGTGACCAATCCCGACCGAGTCATGATGTCGGCGATCGGGGTGTCACCATGGTCGAGGAAGCGAAGGTCACGGCGGGTGATGATGCCCACCAACTTCCGGCCCGCGCCGGTGATCGGCACGCCGGAGATGTTGTGCTGGTCCATCACTTCCCGGGCCTTCTCCACCGTCGCCTCGGGAGGCAACGTCACCGGATCGACGATGATGCCGTTGGCACTGCGTTTGACCTTGTCGACCTCCTCGGCCTGACGCTCGATCGACAGGTTCTTGTGGATCACCCCCAGGCCCCCTTCCTGGGCGAGGGCGATCGCCATCTCGCTTTCGGTGACGGTGTCCATCGGCGAACTGACGATGGGCAGCATGAGGGGGATCCCACGCGTGAAATGCGTGGCGACGTCGACGTCCGCCGGCACGACCGCCGAGTGGCGCGGCACGAGCAGGACGTCGTCGAACGTGATCCCGGTCGCGACGATTTTGCCTTCCATGACGGGCCGGCCCTCCCCAGGGAAAAGGGGGGATTATGGAGCAGGGGGCGGCGGAGGGGCAACGAGCGGCCCGGCGTCCGCGGCGATTCCTTCGCGCACGCCCGCGATCCGTGTCCTAGGGTTGTTTGCCCGCGAACCGACCGCCAACCCGTTCGATCGCGGACCTTCACGGGTCCATCCGCGCATGCCCATCGCCACCCTGTTCCCGCAGCCCGGCGACGGCCGGCTCGACGCCGAGCCCGCCATCCTCGCCGCCCATCTCGCCCGCCGTCGCTACGGACGATTCACCCTCACCGAGGCGATCCGACCGGGGTGGCCGCTGGCGTTGGTGCCCCGGGCCGGTTATCGCCATGACGGCTTCGTCGATCCACGGGGTCATCGCCTGCCGGCGCTGGTGGCGGCGGTCACCAGCGAGGCGTTGTTCGACACGTTTCTCGATCTCATCGAGCCGATCGGCGAGGTCTGCGACGTGATTCTCGAAACCGCGCACGACCGTTCCCCCGGCGATCACGTCGACCTGGTCCGCCACGGGATCGAACGCACGGTGCTGGAGAGCGTGCTCTGGGACTTCGACGACATCCTCCTCGACGACGGATGCACCGGCATCGCCGTCATGCACCCCGAGCGCCCCATCGAGGTGCAGTTCGACGCCCACAAACTGCTCGTCGTCTACGCCGACGACATCACTCCCTTCGAGGACGTGCTGCGCGCTCGCGGCGTTCCCGCCGACGAGTCGATCCGCTTCCTCTTCCAGGAGGACCACGTCCACACCTCGCACACCGGCTTCGCCCGGCGGTTCGAGGCCCTCGCCGACCGCCTCGCGGCCGAATGAGCCGCCCCGCCGGCGGGCCGCGCGGCGCCGGGAATGGTCGGCCCGCGAACTGGACTTGAGCCGCTCCCGCCGGTCAGCGACCATCCCTCCCGCCCGGTCCCGTCGCGGACCGCCCCCGGCGGAGTCGGCGCATGCGCTGCGGACTGTCGATCGCCTTCCTGTTGGCCAGCATCGCCCTCCACCCGGCGGCATCCCAGGAGATCCTGCCGGGGCCGGCGTTCGATCCCCGCGCGCCGCTTCCCACGGGGACGGTGATCGGCCCCTCGGGACCGGTGACGCTCGGACCGCCACCGGTCGCCGGTCCGGCTCCGGGCGCGCGCCATACCGCGGTCATCCCCCCGCTCGATGCGGAGATGGTGTGGGGCCAACTGGTGGACGTGGTCGACGACTATTTCAAGATCCAAGCCGAGCAGCGCGTGGTGTTCGCCGACGGCATTCCCGCCGAGGGGCGCATCGATACCTATCCCCAGACCGGCGCCACGCTGCTGGAACCGTGGCGCGGCGACTCGGTCGGGTTCCGCGAGCGTCTCGAAAGCACGCTGCAATCGATCCGGCGTTCGGCCGCCGTGCGTCTGCTTCCCGATCCGGCCGGTTGGCGGCTGGAGGTCGTCGTTCTCAAGGAGCTGGAGAATCTTCCACGGCCGATGCGGGCGACCGCGGGCGGGGCGAGTTTCCGCAACGACTCCTCCCTCTATCGCTACGGCACGCCGCTGCCGACCCTCGGCCAGCAGGTGGGGGACCAGCCGCGGCCCGTGGCGAATCCCACGGCCAACATCGGCTGGATCCCGATCGGCCGCGACCCCCTGCTCGAGCAGCGGATGCTCGGCAAAATGCTCGCCCGGCTCGGCGTGCCGGCCGCGCTGGCCCCGCCCGGCGCCCCCGGCCAACCGGTGACGCTCGGCCCCGGCCCGCTTCCCGGTCCGTCCGCACTGCCGGCGGGGCCGCCCGGTCCGACGTTCGGGGCGCCGATCGCCCCCGAGCAGCTTCCGCCCGGTGCCACCATCGCCCCAGGGCCTCCGGTCCCGATCGAGAGCCTGCCCGTCCCCCGTTGAAGGCGGGCCGCGGCGCCGCCGCTGCGTCACCCGCGCGATGGAAGCCTCACACGCCGTCGGTGACGCACCCAGCCGACGCGGGCGCGACACAGCGCACGTATTTGCCCAGCACCCCGTGCACGGCGGCGGCGGGGGGCTGCCGCCAGGCGTGCCGGCGGCGATCGAACTCCGCGCCGTCGATTTCGGCATCGATCGTCGCCCGGTCGGCGTCGATCACGACGACGTCCCCATCCTCGAGCAGGGCGATCGGTCCCCCGTCCTGCGCCTCCGGGACCACGTGGCCGACGATGAAGCCGTGCGATCCCCCGGAAAAACGGCCATCCGTGACGAGAGCGACGTCGGCGCCGAGGCCTGCCCCCACCAGGGCCGACGTGGGGGTGAGCATCTCCGGCATGCCGGGCCCACCCTTCGGTCCCTCGTAGCGGATCACGATCACGTCGCCGCGTTGGATCGCTCCGCGTTCCAACGCCGCGAGCATCGCTTCCTCCCGGTCGAACACCCGGGCCGGACCGCGGAAGCGCGCCCCCTCCTTGCCGGTGATCTTGGCGACGGCACTCCCCGGCGCGAGGTTGCCGTGGAGGATCGTGATGTGGCCGGTGGCCTTGAGTGGCTGCTCCACCGGCCGGATGACCTGCTGGCCCGGCGCGAGCCCGGCGCTGGCGGCGAGGTTCTCGCCGAGCGTGCGCCCCGTGACGGTGAGGCAATCGCCATCGAGCAGTCCCTTGTCGAGCAGGTAGCGCATGCACCCGCTCGTGCCACCGACCGCGTGCAGATCTTCCTGGACGTACCGGCCGCTCGGCTTCAGATCGGCCAGATACGGCACGCGCCGCGCGACGGCCTGGAAATCCGCGGGCCCGAGATCGACCCCGACGCTGCGGGCCATGGCGATCAGGTGGAGCACCGCGTTGGTCGAGCCCCCGAGCGCCATGATGACCACCATCGCATTCTCGAACGCGCGGCGCGTCATGATGTCCCGTGGCTTGATGTCGCGTTCGAGGAGGAGGCGGATCGCGGCACCGGCCCGCAGGCACTCCTCCTCCTTGGCCGGATCTTCCGCGGGGATCGAGGCGCTGTCGGGCAGGGCCATGCCCAGCGCCTCGATCGCCGTGGCCATCGTGTTGGCGGTGTACATGCCGCCACACGCTCCCGCGCCGGGGCAGGCATGGCGAACGATATCGCCGCGCCGTGTGTCGTCGATCCGACCCGCGACGAATTCCCCGTAGCATTGGAAGGCCGACACGATGTCGAGCGGCGTACCGTCGGCGAGGTGGCCGGCACGGATCGTGCCGCCGTAGACCATCAGCGCCGGCCGGTCGAGCCGCCCCATCGCCATCAGACACCCAGGCATGTTCTTGTCGCAGCCGGGGATCGCCACCAGGGCGTCGTACCACTGGGCGTGCATCACCGTCTCGATGGAGTCGGCGATCACGTCGCGGGAGGGAAGCGAGTAGCTCATCCCCTCGGTGCCCATCGAGATACCGTCGCTGACACCGATCGTGTTGAACCGCATCCCCACCATCCCTGCGGCCACCACGCCCTCACGGACGCGGGCCGCCAGCCGATCGAGGTGCATGTTGCACGTGTTGCCCTCGTACCACATGCTCGCGATGCCCACCTGCGCCTTATCGAGATCGGCGGGCGCGAGGCCGGTGCCCAGCAGCATCGCCTGCGACGCCCCCTGCGACCGTGGCTGGGTGATGCGGGAGCTGTAACGATTGAGGACGGACATCACGTGGGCTCCGATGGGGCGTGGACCGGGACAGGCCGACCGGTGACCCGGATTCCGGTGACCCGGATTCCGGTGACCCGGATGCCGGTGGGCCCGGACCCGTCGGCCCGGCCCGGCCCGACAGGGGCACAATCAGCCGCTCTGGCCGAGCGGCACGGCGGCCGGGATGCCCGTGCGGCTGGTCGGCACCGGGGTGGCCCGGTGGGGGGCTGCCGACTCCCGCGATCCGGAATCCTCCCGAAGATCCGCGGGGGCCGAGCACCTGCGGGGGGATCCGCCCCGACCGCTCTTCCCAGCCGCCGCGGCGGCAGAATAGTCTCTCCGCGCCGCCGGGAAAAGCGGCGCCGCGCCTTCGCCGTCACACCATGCCGAACCCGCTTCGTCGTCCCCGCTTCGTCTATCTCGACCTCGGGAACGTGATCCTGTCGTTCGACCGCGATCGCGCCCACCGCCAGATGGCGACCGTCGCCGGCGTCGCCCCGGCGGCCGTCGAGGCGGCCGTCGCCGACGGCTTGCAGGAGCGGCTCGAACGCGGCGCGATCGACTGGACGGGCTACCACGCGGAGTTCTGTCGTCGCACGGGCACCGTGCCCGATCCACGGGCTCTCGCCACCGCGGCGAGCGACATGTTCGAACTCAACGCGGCGATGGTGCCGGTCATCGCCGCCCTGCAGCGCGCGGGCTGCCCGCTGGGCATCCTGTCCAACACCTGCGATCCGCACTGGCGGCACCTGCTGTCATGCCGGTACGCGGTGATGCCCGGACCATTCACACACGTCGTCCTCAGCCACGAGATCGGGGCGATGAAGCCCGACCCGGCGATCTACCGGACCGCGACGGAGCGTGCCGGGGTCGCGGCCGAGACGATCTTCTTCACCGACGACATCGAGGCCAACGTCGCCGCGGCTCGTGCCCTCGGCTGGGATGCCGAACGCTTCGTGTCGGCGACCGTCCTCGCCGACGCCCTCATGCGCCGGGGGATTCCCCTCGGCCTGTGACGGTCGCTCCGCCGGCCCGGCCCGGCGGAGCGTCGGCGCGCCGCGCCATCGCGAGCGCACGCGCCAACGTCGGCAGATCGAACGCTCCCTCGACCGCCTCGCGGCCGGCCACCACCACCACCGGCACACGCGTGCCGTAGCGGGCGGCGAGGCCTTCATCGGAGTCGATCATCACCGTGGCGACCTGCTCGCCGAGCGTCTCGAGCCAATCGGCCGCCCGTCGGCAGAGGTGGCAGTCGCGGCGTGAATACAGCACAATGTCGTCCATACGCAGTGTGCACCCTACCACGGCGAGGCCCGCCGGGAGACCCCGGCACGGGCGGGGCGACCGCGGAGGCTCCCGATCCGCGATGGCCGAGCCTCCGCAGACCATCGACGACTTCCTCCGCCTCGTCCGCGCCAGCGGTCTGGTCGAGGCGGAACGTCTCGATCGCTTTCTCGAGCCGTGGCGCGAGTCGTCCGGGACGATTCCGGAAGCGCTCGTCACCGCCCTCGTCGAAGGGGGGCTGCTCACCACCTGGCAACTCGACCAATTGCGGAAAGGACGGCACAAGGGCTTCATCCTCGGCAAGTACAAACTGCTCCGCCTGCTCGGCACCGGAGGCATGAGCAGCGTCTATCTTGCCGAGCACGCCACGCTCCACCACAAGGTGGCGATCAAGGTGCTGCCCGTGAAGCGGGTGGATCAGAGCTCGTATCTGGCGCGATTCGAGCGCGAGGCCCAGGCGTCGGCACGGCTCAATCATCCGAACATCTGCCGCGCCTTCGACCTCGATTCATACGGTTCGATCCACTTCATCGTGATGGAGTACATCGACGGTGTCGATCTGTACGCCAAGGTCAAACGGGACGGGCCCCTGGAGGTTCGGGAGGCCGCCGAACTCATCCGTCAGGCGGCGCTCGGTCTGCAGTACGCACACGAAGAGGGATTGATCCACCGCGACATCAAACCGGCGAACCTGATTCTCGACAAGCGGGGAACCGTCAAGATCCTCGATCTCGGACTCGCCCTCGCCCACGACGAGGAGCGTTCGTCGCTGACTCGCGAACACGACGAAAAGGTGCTCGGCACGGCCGACTACCTCGCCCCGGAGCAGGCCCGCGACAGCCACCTGGCCGACCGGCGGAGCGATATCTACGCGCTCGGTTGCACCCTCTATTACCTGCTGGTCGGCAAGGCACCCTTCGCCACAGGATCGCTGGCGGAGCGGATCCGGGCTCACATGACGCAACCGGCGCCCAACCTTCTCGAGAAGCGTCCCGACGTGCCGACGCCGATCGCCGAACTCTATTTCCGCATGATGGAGAAACACCCCGAAGCACGGCAAAAGACCGCCCAGGAGGTGGCCGACGCGCTGGGCAACTGGCTGAGCGGTGCGTCGGTCGTGCGCGGTCGCGGCCGCAACGAACCTCCGCGGCGCCCCGCGCCGCGACGCACTGCGGAGGCGGTGCCGACGGCACGGCGTCCCCCCTCGGCTCCCGGTGGCTCGACGGAACGGGGCGGTTCCGAGGGGGGCCGCTCGGACGACCCCCTCGGCGAGTCGGGCAGTGCGGTGCGGCCCGGGGGCCGTGACACCGTCCAGGCGGCGGCGACGCTCGCCGGGGGAGCCGACCCGTCGGCGACCCGCGGGTCGGAAGGATCGCAGATCCTCCTCTCCGGACTCGCTTTGACCCCCCCGTCGCACGGCGGCGACGACTCCAATCCGCTTCCGAAGATCGACGTCGGTTCGTCGAAGAAGGGACCGTCCGGCGCTGCTTCCTCGCGGCCAGACCGCAGTGAGGGTGGACCAGGCGGCAAGGCGTCGAGCCAGTCGGCCAGGGCCGTCGCCGGCACCGCCGCGGGCGGTCCGGCGGAGGGAGACGACGCCCCCATCCGCCGCGCCGGCCCCTGGACGGAGCGGACGATCGCGGGACTGCCGGTCGTCTTCTGGCTGCTGTTCGTCATCGGCCTCGCCATCGCCGGCGTGTTGCTGGCCAAGAACCTCGCCCCGCGCCGCCCCGGTCTTCGCGACGACCGCGACGCCCTCGACCGGGTCATGGAGCGGGGTATCGCCGACCCACCGCCAACGCCGCCACGAGCTGGCTCGGATCCCATCCCTCCCGCCAAACCCGGCCCCGGGAAGACCGACGCCCGTCCTCCTGACGCCCGGTGAGCGTTGCGGCGGCACGCGCGGACCGTTCGGCGCGTCGTCTCCCGAGCCGATCCCAGTCTCACGAGCCCCAGTCTCGCGAGCGGTCGCGCGACGCTCCTGACGGGCGCGTCAGTGGCCGCCGCGCGATCGCGGGGTGTCGGCGAGCGGCCAGGGTGCGGAGGCGAGCGTGTCGATCGCCGCCCGATGGGTGAGGTCGTACGCCAACGGCGTCAGCGTGACCATGCCCGCGGCGAGGGCGGTGATGTCGGAGTCTTCGGGCGACGGCGGCGGCGGGGGATCGCTCGTCGCCCAGAAATACGGACGGCCACGCGGATCGGTGCGCCGTTCGAACGCCTCGCCGTAGCGGACGGTACTCATCGGCACTACGCGGAGCGACGGAGTGCCGCGCAGTGCCCGTGACGGGATGTTGACATTGAACAGGCTCCCGGGCGCCGGCCGCCGCCGGAGCAATTCACCGATCACGTCGACCGCGATCGCCGCCGCGCGATCGAAATCGGCATGCTCGTCGAACTCGAGCGAGACCGCCACGCTCGTGACCCCGAAAAACGCTCCCTCGATCGCCGCTGCCACCGTGCCCGAATAGAGCACGTTGATGCCCGCGTTGAGACCGCCGTTGATACCGCTGACGACCAGATCGGGACGCCGGGGGAGAAACTGGCTGATCCCCAGTTTCACGGCATCGGCGGGGCTGCCGTCGACGGCCCAGCCCCGGCTGCGGTCACCGTCGAACACCTCCTTCGCCGTCAGCGGGGTGAGGAAGGTGATCGCGTGACCGACACCGCTCTGCTCCGTGGACGGTGCCGAGACACGGACCTCGCCGAGGCGGTGCAACACGCGCTCGAGGGCGGCCAACCCCGGCGCGAAGATCCCGTCGTCGTTGGTGAGGAGGATGAGCATGGACCGTCCCGCGGCATCTGTTCGGTCGGATGACGACCACTATAGCCCGTCCGACGGCCGACGGCCGCTGCCCCGACGTCGCCCGCCGTGCCACGCGGTCGGTCGCCCGACAGGGCGCCGACGACGCCCGCCGCTACACTGACCTGTTTCCCCCGCCCGGTTCCCGACACCCGCCATGCCGTCCCCATCCGCTCCTCCGCTCGCCGCGGGGCCCGACGCGGCCCGTCGTGAGCGCATCGTGGTGCTCGATTACGGGTCGCAGTACGCCCAACTGATCGCGCGGCGCGTGCGTGAGCACGAGGTCTACTGCGAGATCGTCCGTCACGACATCTCCGCCGAGCGGATCCGTGAATTGGCTCCCCGCGGCATCGTGCTCTCCGGCGGTCCGGCGAGCGTCTACGCACCGGGCGCTCCCCAGTGTGATCCCGCGATCTTCACCCTCGGCATCCCGGTCCTCGGCATCTGTTACGGCATGCAACTGGCGTGCGCGTCGCTCGGCGGTCACGTCGGACAGGCGCCGGCCCGCGAGTATGGGCGCACCGACTGCGAGGTACTGCGCGACGATCCGCTGTTCGCCGGGTTTCCTCGACACACCGGAGTATGGATGAGCCACGGCGACCAGGTCGACGCGGTCGCCGACGACTTCATCCCGCTTGCCCGGACGCCGACCTGCGGCGTGGCCGCGGTCCGGCACGCGCGGCTGCCGGTTTACGGTCTCCAGTTCCATCCCGAGGTCACGCACACGCCCGCCGGTGGGACGCTCCTTCGCAGTTTCGTCCGTGGCGTGTGCGGCTGCGGCGGCCATTGGCGCCTCGGCGATTTCGCCACCGCCACGATCGCGGCGCTCCGCGCCCGCATCGGCGGGGAACGGGTGATCTGCGGTTTGTCGGGCGGTGTCGATTCGGCGGTCGTCGCCGCGCTGCTGTCACGGGCGGTGGGGGATCGGCTGTCGTGCATCCTCGTCGATAACGGACTGCTTCGGGCCAACGAGGCGGCGGCGGTAATCGACGAATTCAGCACGCATTTCCGCACCGATCTCCACGTGGTGCACGCCGAGAAAACGTTCCTCGACACCCTCGCCGGGGTCACCGACCCGCAGGAGAAGCGACGACGCATCGGGAGGGCGTTCATCGAATGCTTCAACGCCGAGGCGGCGCGCATCGATGGGGCGCGGTTTCTGGCCCAGGGGACCCTCTACCCGGACGTGATCGAGAGCGGTGCCTCTGCCGACGGTCCGGCGGCGACGATCAAGCTCCATCACAACGTCGGCGGCCTGCCGGCCGACCTCAAGTTCGAACTCGTCGAGCCGCTCCGCGACCTGTTCAAGGACGAGGTGCGTCGGCTCGGACTCGAACTCGGCCTGCCGGAACGCATCGTCTGGCGGCATCCGTTCCCGGGACCGGGGCTTGCGGTCCGCTGCATCGGCGCCGTCACCCGGGAGCGTCTGGCCACCCTGCGGCAGGCCGATGCGATCGTCCTCGATGAACTCGATCGCGCCGGACTCACGCGGTCGATCGGCCAGGCGTTCGCCGTGCTCCTGCCGGTCCAAACCGTCGGGGTGATGGGTGACGCGCGGACCTACGACGACGTGCTCGCCGTCCGGGCGGTCGATACCGAGGATTTCATGACCGCCGACTGGAGCCACCTGCCGTACGACGTGTTGGGGCGGATCTCGACCCGCGTGATCAACGAGGTCCGCGGGGTGAATCGCGTGGTCTACGACGTTTCGAGCAAACCGCCCGCGACGATAGAATGGGAGTGAGGCGTCGCGACCGTCCGTTCGTCGCCGAGGGGCAGCCCCGGAGCGGTTTCATGCACCTGGCGATCATCGAGGATGACGGCGTCGTCGCCCGTGCCATCCGTACGGCCGCCGAGGAGGCGGGACACGTCTGCACGCTCTACGAAGACGGCGAGCGGGCCACCCAGGGCGGGGCCTTGCTGGGCAGCGACGTGGTGGTGCTCGATCTGATGCTGCCGCGTCGGCAGGGGATCGACCTGCTGCGCGAGGCCCGCGCGAGCGGGGTTCGTACCCCCGTGATCGTCTTGACCGCTCTCGGCGGCATTCCCGACAAACTTGCCGGATTCGACGCGGGCGCCGACGACTACTTGGTCAAGCCGTTCGCGATGGACGAACTGCTGGCACGTGTCGAAGCGCTTCACCGCAGGGCGAGCCACCGTCCCGCGCTCGAGATCAGCGTCGGACCGCTGCAACTCCACCTCGCCAACAAGCGCGTCACCGTCGAAGATCGGGTCGTCGAGCTCACCCCCACCGAATTCAGCATGCTCGAACTACTGATGCGCTACCAGGGGCAGGTGGTGACACGAAAGATGCTCTGCGAACACGTCTGGGGCTTCGACTGGGACGGTCCCACCAACGTGATCGAGGTTCACATCAATC